>JBMHCM010000023.1:0-24342 GCA_049889915.1 Parvibaculales bacterium | reverse complement strand
ACATATCCGGCTCAGCCAATGTGACGCGGCCGGGCGCCGGCGCGACCACTTTTGTGCCGCGCGGCGCGGCAATATCAATGCCGTAATGCGGCCGCCGCGCTTCGCCATTGTAAAAACGCTGGCTGCCATAAACGCCGCTGACGCGCCCTTTGACCGGCCAAATGAAATCTTGCGCGAAATCATCGCTGCTGCGCATCACGGCGCGCGCCTGTTTTTTCAATTTGCTGCCTGCGATAATACGCGGCAAATCTTCTTCTGACGGGGTGACCATTTGCGGCGGCAGGCCATCAATACGCTGAATATTATATCGACGTTTGGCCAGCTTCACCGCCACGCTTTGGCTTTTGCCCTTGCGGGTGAATGTCAGCTTTTGGCTGAGCGGCGCATCGCGGCCAAAACCGATAACCGCATGACGCCCGGCCCGCGCCACAGCCTTGCCGTTAAGCTGAACTTGCGTGCCCTCGGTCAACGCCATGACAATCATGCCGCCTTGTTTAAACTGACCGGTATGGCCGAATACATAAGCGCTTGGAAGCTCAGCCGCCGCCAGAAGAGCCGGGGCCAGCAGCAATAAACAGCCCAACGCAACCGCCCGCAGCATGTCAGTCGGCCGCCAATTCTGCCTGCATGGAGGCGTTGGCATCAATATAAGGCTCTTGCCGGTCGACGCTCCAATAGCGCAAATCATCCAGCGCAATCTGTTCGCCGGTCACCGCGCAGGTCACATAAGCGCCCGGCATCATGACTTCAAAATCACCATCGAGATATTTGATTGTTGCTTCGCCACCGGCCATTGCTGTCTCCTTTGCCGCTACAATAGCTGACCCTGCCCGTCTTCACCAGACGGTTTGCCGGATGATTTACGCGGTTTCTTTACCGGTTTTTGGGCCGTTTCTGTGACCTTTTCTGTGACCTGTTCTGCAGTCGCCTCAACCCGCGCCGCCACACGGCCCTGATTGGCCAAGCGAATATCCAGCGCCGCGCCGGAGGCAACATCTGTGGCCGCGCGCAAGGGCGTGCCGGCCTCGGTCAGCACCAGCGCAAAACCGCGCTCCAATACGCTTTCATGGCTCAGCAGGCTTAATTGCCGCGCCGCGCCCTCCAGTTTCGCGCTATGGCGTTCAAGCCGCCGCTGCATGCCGCTATGAGCGCGCTGCACAAAGCCACCCAGCCGCGCGCTCTGCAAATTAATCTGCCCTTGCAGGGCGGTCGGCGTCAGCCGCGCCGCCACGCCGGTAAAGCGGGCGCGATGCGTCGTATGATGGGTTTGCAACGCGCCGGACAGGCGTTGGCTCAATGTGTCGAGCTTCTGCGCGGGCAGCGCCAAAATGTCGTCGAGCTTCGGCAGCCCACGGGCCAGACCGGTCAGATGGGCGCGTTGGCGCTCGACATAGCGGCTTTGGGCGCGCAGCAAACGGCCCTGCAATTCGCTGATGCTGGCCTGCAAATCGGCCCGCACCGGCACCGCCATTTCGGCAGCGGCGGTCGGCGTTGGCGCGCGGCGGTCGGCGGCATAATCTATCAATGTGGTATCGGTTTCATGGCCGACGGCTGAGATGACCGGAATGTCGGACTGCGCCACCGTGCGGGCGACAATCTCTTCATTAAAGCCCCATAAATCTTCCAAGCTGCCGCCGCCACGCGCCACAATCAGCACATCGGGGCGTGCCACCGGCCCATCGGCAAGCAACGCATTAAATCCGGCAATGGCCCGCGCCACCTCATCGGCGCAGGTCTCGCCCTGCACCCGCACCGGCCAGACCAAAACATGGCGCGGAAAGCGGTCTGACAGACGGTGCAGGATATCGCGAATAACCGCGCCAGACGGGCTGGTGACCACGCCAATGGTTTGCGGCAGAAACGGCAGGGGCCGCTTGCGGCTTTCGTCAAACAGCCCTTCAGCGGCCAATTGTTTTTTGCGCGCTTCTAACAGCGCCATCAACGCCCCCTCGCCGGCCGGTTCCATGGCATCGACGACCATTTGATAGCGCGACTGACCGGCAAAAGTCGTCAGCTTACCGGTAACGATAACCTCCAACCCTTGCTCCGGTTGCATGCTCAATTTGCCGGCTGTGCCCTTCCACATAACGCCCGACAAAACCGCCTTATCATCTTTCAAGTCGAAATAAAGATGCCCGGAAGCGGGTCGCGATACGCGGCCCAATTCGGCGCGCACCCGCACCCGGCCGAAACTGTCTTCGACCAAACGCTTAACCTGCCCGGAGAGTTCCGAGACCGTCAGCTCCATAATATTGTCGCCCGATTGGCTCATTTTCTGGCACCCTTTCGCGCCGCTTACTTTGCCGAAACCGCCCCCTGTGATAAGACGGAGACCGATATGCAGCAGGCGATTCCCGCCTGCATGAGGGACTAGTTTACAAGGGTTTGCAGGAGAGCAAAATGGCGGAAACACAAGAAACCATTCTGGTATTGGGCTCAGGCGGGCGCGAGCACGCGCTGTGCTGGAAAATCGCGCAAAGCCCATTGGTCGACAAGCTGTATTGCGCGCCGGGCAATGGCGGCACGGCGGCGGTGGCGGAAAACACTGCATTGGATGCCGCCGACCATGAAGCGATCATCAGCTTTTGCCGCGACAAGGCGGTGAGCCTTGTGGTCATCGGGCCGGAAGCGCCACTGGTGGCAGGCCTTGCCGATGATTTGGCAGCCGCCGGCATTGCCGCCTTTGGGCCGGGCAAAATCGCCGCGCAATTGGAAGGCTCAAAAGGCTACACCAAAGATTTATGCGCCGAGGCCGACATCCCGACCGCCGCTTATGGCCGTTTTGACAATGCTTGCGCGGCGCTTGATTATCTCGATACGCAAACCGCACCGATTGTCGTTAAGGCCGACGGGCTTGCCGCCGGCAAGGGCGTGATTATCGCTGAGGACATGCCGACCGCCAAAGACGCGGTTGAGGATATTTTCGATGGCGCGTTTGGCGATGCCGGTGCCGAATTGGTGGTCGAAGAATTCATGACCGGCGAAGAAGCAAGTTTCTTCGTGCTGTGTGACGGCGAAATCGCTTTGCCGCTGGCCACCGCGCAAGACCATAAACGGGTCGGCGATGGCGATACCGGCCCCAATACGGGCGGCATGGGGGCCTATTCACCGGCTGCCATTATGACACCGGCGCTGATTGACCAGACCATGGACACCATTATTAAGCCGACGCTGGCTGCCATGGCGCGACGCGGCGCCCCGTATCGCGGAGTGCTGTATGCCGGTTTGATGCTGACGCCGGAAGGCCCGAAACTGGTGGAATATAATGCCCGCTTTGGCGACCCGGAATGCCAAGTGCTGATGTTGCGCCTCAAGTCTGACATTGTGCCGGCGCTGAAAGCGGCCGCCAGCGGCAGCCTGCAAGGCATCAGCCTTGAGTGGCATGACCAAAAAGCCATGACCATTGTCATGGCGGCGCAAGGCTATCCGGGCGCATATGACAAGGGCAGCGTGATTAACGGCTTGGATGCGGTAAGCGATGAGATTGTCGTTTTTCACGCCGGCACGGCGCGCGCCGAAGACGGCACGGTGACCGCGACAGGCGGTCGCGTGCTGAATGTCACAGCGCGTGGCAAAACAGTGGCGCAAGCGCAAGCAAATGCCTATGCTGGCGTCAATATGATTGATTGGCCGCAAGGGTTCTGCCGCCGCGACATCGGATATCGCGAGGTGGCCCGCGAAGGCCAATAGGCTTGGGAGGGCTTGATGAAAGATGAAGGCGTAGAAAAGTTCGGCGGCACCAAAGAGGTCGCGGACACCCATAAATTTGATGAGAAAAAACTGGAAGACTATGCCGCTGCGCATGTCGAAGGTTTTGAAGGGCCGATGGAAGTGCGCCAATTCAAAGGCGGCCAATCCAACCCGACTTATCAATTGGTAACGCCCAACAAAAAATATGTCATGCGCCGCAAACCGCCGGGCAAATTGCTGCCCTCAGCCCACGCGGTGGACCGTGAATATAAGGTCATCACGGCGCTTGGTAGCATCGGCTTTCCGGTGCCGCGCACTTATTGCCTGTGCGAAGATGAGAGCATAACCGGCACCATGTTTTACATTATGGATATGGTGGAAGGCCGTATTTTGTGGGACCCGCAATTGCCGGATGTTGCCAAAGAAGGCCGCCGACCGATTTTTGAGGCAAAGATCAAGACGCTGGCCGATTTGCACAATGCCGATTACAAAGCCATCGGGCTGGGTGATTTCGGCAAAGAAGGTGAATATTTCGAGCGGCAAATCTCGCGCTGGACCAAGCAATATCAGCTATCCGAAACGCAAACCATTGACAGCATGAACAAGCTCATTGACTGGCTGCCGGGCAATATTCCCGGCAATGATGAAGTGTCGATTGTGCATGGCGATTATCGCCTCGACAATATGGTGCTGCATCCGACAGAGCCAAAAGTCGCCGGCGTGCTGGACTGGGAGCTGTCGACATTGGGCCACCCGCTGGGCGACTTCACCTATCACCTGATGCAATGGTATATGCCGAACGGCGCGGGCAGCACCAATACGCTGCTGGGCTGTGATTTTGACGGGCTGAATATTCCCGATGCGGAAGACTATACCCGCCTTTATTGCGAGGCGACCGGCCGCGACGGGATTGAGAATCTCGACTATTACATCGCCTATAATATGTTCCGCTTGGCCGGTATTATTCAGGGCATTGTCGGCCGCGTACGCGACGGCACGGCGTCAAGCGCCCATGCGTCGGCCATGGCCGACCGCGTGAAGCCCTTATCCGATATGGGCTGGGAATATGCGATGAAAGCGGGGGCGGTATAAGGACTTGGCAGCTTTGCTGCCTTAGTCCGCTTTCCGCAAGCGAGGTGGTTTTGCAACGTAAAACCACCGAGACGCGGTATAAGCACCCGCGTCTAGCCCAGCCACCACAGCAATAAAATGACGACCGATAGCGTGGTCAGCGTGTGGAAGGCTGAGCTGGCATAATGGGCGCGGCGCAGCGCAACGAAGCTGCTCTTTAGCGTGCCTTCAATGCGCGCCTCCATGCGGGCAAATTTGGCCGTCAAATCGTCAATCTGCACCCGCGTCAACACCGATTTGGTATCCATATCGCTGCGCAGATCATCCAGCTCATTGGTCAACTCGCCGCGCAATCGGTTTTCCATTGCCACCAAATCGGCCTGCTCGACAGACCGCATGCCAATTTGGTCGGCCAGAAATTCAGCTTGTTTTTCTGCCATGCCGCCGGCGGTCGCTTGGCTGATGAATTGGTCCTTATCAAAAGGCATGGGCTTTCCCGTCTTATTGATGGCAGCAGGCTAACACGGCGTGGGGCTTACACCAATGACAGAAAAATCAATTCCGTGTCGCCCTTCACCCGCCGGTCCGTCTCAACAAACCCGCGCGGCGCAACAAAGCCCGCCCGTTTATCCTCTTCGATGACCAGCAGTGCATCTTGGCTAAGCCAATCACCGGCCAGTAGCGACGTCAAAGCCTTTTCGGCCAACCCCTTGCCATAGGGCGGGTCGGCAAAAACCAAATCATAGGCCGCACCCTGTCGGGCGCCTAATTTAATGGCGTCGCGGCGGAAGATTTTCGACACCCCCATGGCCGCGCACGCCTCAACATTGCTGCGAATGGCGGCCCGCGCCGGGGCAGCAGTTTCGACAAACAGGGTAAAAGCTGCGCCATGCGACAATGCCTCAAGCCCCAATGCGCCGGTGCCGGCAAATAGGTCGAGCACGCGCAAGCCCTCAAAATCCAGTCGCGATGCCAGCATGGAAAACAGAGCCTCGCGATTACGGTCAGTGGTCGGCCGTGTGGCTTGGCCTTTCGGTGCCTGCAAAGCGCGGCCGCGCCATTTACCGCCGACGACCCGCATCTTGTCCCTTGGGCTTTATCGGGCCGGTTGACCGGCTAGGCCGTGCACCGCTCGGTTTGCCGCGCCTCGGTTTCTCCCCGCCGCGCGCATCACGCGCATCACGGTTGGAAGGCTTACGGTCAGAGGATTTGCGGTCAGAGGGTTTACGATCTGCCGCCTTTCCGCGCAGCGGTTTGTCGCCCATGCGCTTATCGGACCGCCCTCTATCCCCTCTTGGCTTTTCACCTCTTAACTTATCCCCTCTTGGCTTATCCCCTCTTGGCTTTTCACCGCGGGGTTTGCCGGCAAACGGCTTATCGCCAACCGATTTGCCGCCTGTCGCTTTCTGTCGCGGCGGCCGCGGCGCCCGCTCTGCGCCTTCAGGGTTTCGCTCTTCTTGTTTGCTCACCGTGCCATCAACAATGGCCTGCCAATTTTTACCCAATTGCTGGCGCAGCACGCGGCGCGGAACTTCTTCCACCTTACGGGCTTCCAACTGGCCAAGCTGAAACGGGCCGAAGCTCAAGCGAATGAGCCGGTTCACTTTCAAATCCAGCGCTTCCAACACGCGCTTGATCTCACGGTTTTTGCCTTCGCGCAGCGCGATGTTCAGCCAGGCATTGCCGCCCTGCACCCGCTCCAATTGCGCGTCAATGGATTTGTAATTAACCCCGTCAATGGTGATGCCGTGTTTCAAATCGCGCAATTTGCCTTCATCAACCCGACCGAAAGCACGCACCCGATAGCGGCGCAGCCAGCCGGTGCTGGGCAGTTCGAGAAACCGCTTCATACCGCCATCATTGGTCAGCAGCAGCAGCCCTTCCGTATTAATGTCGAGGCGGCCCACCGCATTAACCCGCGGCAGACTGGCCGGCAATTTTTGAAACACCGTATCGCGGCCTTGTGGGTCGCGTGCCGTGGTCACCAAACCGGCCGGTTTATGATAGCGCCATAGCCGCGGCGGGTCGGGCTCGCCGACCGGCTTGCCGTCCACGGTGATTTTGTCATCCGCCGTCACATTAAAGGCCGGTGTATCGAGGCGGCGGCCGTTCACCGCCACCCGTCCATCGGCAATCATCCGCTCGGCATCGCGCCGCGAACATACGCCGGCGCGGGCCAGCACTTTGGAGATACGATCTCCGGCGAATTGGGAAACATCATTCATGCCCCCCTGTAGCACGCAGCGGCCTGCTCATGCTAGTGTCGCGCGCATGACAGTGAATTGGCAAAGCGATTATATGCAAATGGCGCTGGAAGAGGCACAAGCCGCCGCTTCGGCCGGTGAGGTGCCGGTCGGCGCCGTGCTGGTGGGGCCGGACGGCACGGTGTTGGCGCGCGCCCGCAACGCCATGCGCCGCGACAATGACCCGACCGCCCATGCCGAAATTGCCGCCATTCGGGCCGCTTGCGCTGCGCTGGGCAATGAGCGACTGAACGATTGCGACCTTTATGTGACGCTGGAGCCGTGCCCGATGTGCGCCGGGGCGATTGCTGAGGCGCGTATCCGGCGGCTTTATTATGGCGCGGCTGACATTAAAGGCGGCGCGGTGGATAATGGCGTCGCCTTGTTTGACCAGAAATCCTGCCACCACAGACCGGAAGTGATCGGCGGCTTGCGCGAAAGCGAGTGCGCCGCCCTGCTGAAGGATTTTTTTGCCCTGCGGCGAAATGAGCCGCAATAAGCCGATTTTTTGCTGGCACGGCCCTAGGCTTTATTCTACGCTTTTCCCAGAAATTCAGGGGAGAGAAGAATGATTTTTGAGCATAATGACCGCACAAAAGAGCTGATTGCCCGCGTCGAAGCCTTTATGGACGCGCACGTATATCCGAATGAGAGCACCTATCACGAACAAATGGATGCCTTCCGCGCTGAGGGTGACCCGTGGCGTGTGGTGCCGATTTTGGAAGAGTTGAAAGACAAAGCCAAAGCCGAAGGCCTATGGAACCTGTTCCTGCCGGAAAGCGAGCGTGGCTATGGTCTGACCAATGTCGAATATGCGCCATTGTGCGAAATTATGGGCCGTGTCGGCTTTGCGGCTGAAGTGTTTAACTGCTCACCCCCCGATACCGGCAATATGGAAGTGCTGGAGCGCTACGGCAATGACCGCCATAAAGAAGAATATATGGTGCCGCTGCTGAACGGTGAAATTCGCTCTGCCTTTTTGATGACTGAGCCGGCCGTTGCATCATCGGACGCGACCAATATCGAAACCCGCATTGAGCGAGATGGCGACGAATATGTCATTAACGGCCGCAAATGGTGGTCATCAGGCGTCGGTGACCCGCGCTGTAAAATCGCCATTGTTATGGGTAAAACCAATCCGGAAGCTGCCCTGCACGCGCAGCAAAGCCAAATCCTGGTGCCGATGGACTCCGACGGCATTGAGATTGTCCGCATGCTGCCGGTATTCGGTTATGACGATGCCCCGCACGGCCATGCCGAAGTTATTCTGAAGGATGTCCGCGTACCGGCTGAAAATCTGTTGCTCGGCGAAGGCCGTGGCTTTGAGATTGCGCAAGGCCGCCTTGGCCCGGGCCGCATTCACCACTGCATGCGGACCATTGGTGTCGCTGAGCGTGCGCTGGAAAAAATGTGCACCCGCTTGCTGACACGCACCGCCTTTGGCAAACGCGTGGCTGACCACAGCGTTTGGGAACAGCGCATTGCCGAAGCCCGCACCAATATTGAGATGACCCGCTTGCTGACCATGAAAGCCGCTTACATGATGGATACGGTCGGCAATAAGGTTGCCAAAAGTGAGATCGCGCAAATTAAAGTGGCCGGTCCGCGCATCGCGCTGCAAGTCATTGATGACGCCATCCAAGCCCATGGCGGCGGCGGCGTGACCACTGATTTCGGTCTGGCGAAAATGTATGCCGGTATTCGTACGCTGCGTCTGGCCGATGGCCCGGATGAAGTGCACAACCGCACTATTGCCCGTCTGGAAATGAAAAAATACGCTGACCTGTCGCAAGCCGGTGCAGCGGAAATGAAAACATTGGACGTGCCGCGCTCATAAAGCCGAACGCCTTTGACAAAAAAGAACCCCGCTCTCAGATTTGAGGGCGGGGTTTTTTCATGCGTCCCGGCGCGCCCTCAGCGGCGGCCGAACAGCCGTTCAATATCATTGAGTTTCAGCTCAACATAAGTCGGGCGGCCATGATTGCACTGGCCGGAATTGGGCGTCGCCTCCATATCGCGCAGCAGCGCGTTCATCTCATCCGTATTGAGGCGGCGCCCGGCCCGCACCGAGGTGTGACACGCCAATGTGCCGGCAATTTCTTCCAGCCGCTCTTTCAGCGCCAAACCGGCACCCAACTCGGCCATTTCCTGCGCCATGTCACGCAGCATTTCTGTGCAATCGGCGCCATACAATATGGCCGGCACCTCGCGCAACATGAGTGATTTTTCACCGGCTTGCGGCGGGCCGAAATCTTCAATGACAAAGCCCATATCGGCCAGCTCGGCAGCCCGCGCCAATAGCCGGTCGGCATCTTCCTCGGCCAGCGCAACCACTTCCGGCACCAGCAGGATTTGCCGTTGAATGCCGCGCGCCGCCATTTGCGCTTTCATCCGTTCATAGACCAGCCGCTCATGCGCCGCATGCTGGTCGACAATCACGAAGCCGTCATGGGTTTGCGCCAAAATATAAGTCTCGTGCAATTGCGCACGCGCCAGCCCTAGCGGCAAATGCACCGGTGCCGGTTCGGCCGCGACATTTGCAGCTTGCGGGGTCGACAGCCAATCGGCCGCCGCCTCTGCCATACCCTGTGCCATGCCCTGTGCCATGCCTTGGGGCGCGGCATGAGCGGATGGTTCAATCGGCGCTTGAAAGGCTTGCGCTGAAGCGAAGCTCCCCTGATTGCCGCTATCGCCCAAATGGCCGGGACGGAACGCCGCCATGGTCTGTCCGGCGACCGTGGTCGAGGCTCGATGTCCGGCCGCGTGCAGCGCGCTGCGCAACGCTCCGACAATCATCGAGCGGATAAGACCGGCATCTTTAAAACGCACTTCCGTCTTGGCCGGATGCACATTGACGTCGAGCCATTGCGGCGGCACATCCAGAAACAGTGCCAGTGCCGGATGCCGATTGCCGGCGAGAAAATCTTGATACGCGCCGCGCACCGCACCATTGAGCAGCTTGTCGCGCACCGGCCGCCCATTGACCACCAAATATTGTTTCTGCGCCGTTGCGTGATTAAAGGTCGGCAATCCGGCAAAGCCATAAAGTTTGACACCCTCGCGCTCGGCCATCACCGGCACCGCATTATCGGCAAAATCGCGGCCCAAAATGGCGCGCAAGCGATCCAATTGCGCGGCTTCACCGGCCTCCGGCGGATAGGCAAAACTCTTGCGACCATCTCTGGTCAGGGAAAAGCCAATGGCCGGATGTGCCATGGCCAGCCGTTTGACAATATCGCTGACCGCAGTGGTTTCGGCGCGTGCCGATTTCAAAAACTTCAGCCGCGCCGGTGTGGCGTAAAACAGATCGCGCACTTCAATGCGGGTGCCTTGGCTACCGGCTGCCGGACGCACCCCCTGCACCGCTCCGCCCTCAACACGGATTTCTTGCGCCATATCGGCCTCGGCCGGACGCGAGACAATCGACAAGCGCGCCACCGCGCCAATGCTGGGCAGCGCTTCACCCCGAAAGCCGAGACTGGCAATGCGAAACATATTATCGCCGCCATCGCCATCGGGCAGTTTTGACGTGGCGTGCCGCTCCACCGCCAAGGCCAGCTCTTCGGCGCTCATGCCGAAGCCGTCATCTTCAACCAAAATCAGACTGCGCCCGCCATCGCCCAGCGCGATATCAATATGGCGGGCCTGTGCATCAATGGCGTTTTCGACCAGTTCCTTGACCGCACTGGCCGGCCGCTCAACCACCTCACCGGCGGCGATGCGGTTAATCGTGGTTTCCGGCAATCGGCGGATGCGGCTCATCGGGGTTTCATCTCCGCCAAATATTTTTTCGCGCGTTGTTTACCGGCTTCCACGGCCGGTTGGTCGAAGGCGTTAATGCCCAACAGGTCAGCGGCAAAAATCGTTTCCAATTGAAAATGCATCAGCAGCCCGCCAAGGCTTTCGGCATCAATATGATCGAGCGCCATATGGCGCACCGGGCGGCCCGCTTCGGCCAGCACATCCATCGTGCCGCGTGCCTCGGCATCGACCAGATTGCCGATTGTGTGACCGGCCAGCATAGTGAGGTCAGCATCATCGGCGAAATCATCCGGCACTGTCGGGCCATGCTGCGCGGTATTATGGGTAATGACGGTGAAGAGCTTATCGTCCGGCCCATCCATATAAAGCTGCGCCTGGCTGTGCTGGTCGACCGGCCCCAACGCATTGACCGGCACGGACCCGTGGCCCTGCTTACCAAGGCTCTCAGCCCATAATTGCCGATACCAAAAAGCCAAGCGGTCAAGCCGGTCGGCATAGGGCAACAAAACGGAAATATTGCGCCCGGCTTGCATATGCGCCACTTGCAAAGCAGCCCCGTGCAGCGGCGCGAAATCAGCCGCACCCATGGCCTGCATCACCTGCGCGGCCCCTGCCCGCACGGCCTGCGGATCAAGCCCGGCCCACAAAGCCGGCAATAAACCGACATTGCTCAACACGGAAAAGCGGCCGCCAATCGCCTCATCATGCGGCAAAAGCGGAAAGCCATATGTGGCGGCAAGTCGGCAAAGCGCATTGTCGCCGGCACCGGCAATACCGGCAATATGGCTTGCCGGTGCCAAGCCATCGCGCTGCAAGGCCAGTAACGCGCCACCCAATTGCATCATGGTTTCGGCCGTGCCGCCGGATTTCGACACGACAAATATCCGGGTTTTGTCCATCGGCGCCGCCAACAGACGGGCATAAGTATCGGCATCCAGATTATCGACAAACAGCAATTGCGGGCCGCTCATTTGTCCGGCCGGTGTGCCCCAGCCATTGATTTGCGCCAGCACTTGCGCGCCGAGGCTGGAGCCGCCGGTGCCGAGCAGTAATATTCGCTCAGCGCCATCCGCCAAACCGGAGGCCATCTCCTGCATGGCGGCGATATCATCGCGCCGCTCGGGCAACAGCATATGCGGCAGCGGCTTGGCCAGATAATCGGCCTGTCGCGCCTGCAATTGCCCGCATAAGGCCTCAAAACGCGGCATTATATCGGCGGTCAGGGCGCGGGTGATGTTATGGTCCATGGTCTCTTTCCGGACGAGCTTTCGAATCTCATCGCACTCTACCAGCGTGGCGCGCGGATACCAAATGCTGCGCTCTTGCACAAATGCTGACAATCGCTAGATTGGGCGCCATGAAGTCCGCGCGTACACCATCGGAACAGACTGACAAGCTGGCGCAACGCCTGCTTTTGTTGGCCGCCTTTCTTGGCCTGCTCATCGCCTTGGCCAGCAGCCAGACCAGCGACCGCAATCGGCTGTCAGAAGCCGGCGCCATTGCCCGCGTCAATGATCAGCATATTGACCGCACTGAATATGCCAGTGCCTATCAAGCGCTATTGGCCGATAAAAGCAAAGCGCCGACCGCCGCCGATAAGCAATTGGTGCTCGACCGGTTAATCGAAGAAGAATTGCTGGTGCAGCGCGGTTTGGAAATCGGCTTATTGGAAGGTGACGCGCAAGTGCGCAAAGCGGTGGCCATGGCGGTTATTGAATTTGTATTGGCGCAAAATGGGTCCGACGCTTTGGACGAAGACAATTTGCGCCGCTATTACCGCGAGAATGTCAGTCGCTTTACCCCGGCCGGTCGGCTGCAAGTGGCGCAAATTTTCGTGCCCTATGGCGCCGATGACAGCCTCGAAGAAACCGCCCGCATCACTGCGCAGCTCGACCTTATTCGCAACGCATTGCGACAAGGGCAAAGCTTCAAAGAAGTGGCGAGCGCCTATGGCACACCGATTTTGCCGCGCCTGCCGCGGCTGATGCTGACGCCGACCAAGCTAACCGATTATCTCGGCCCTGAGCTGACCGAGGCCGCCACGCGTTTGCCGCAAGGGGCGATTTCCGACGCACTGGCCGGGCCGACCGGCTGGCATTTCCTGCAAATTGTCCGCAATCAGCCGGGCACACCGCCGGCCTTTGATAGCATTCGCCCGCAATTGGTTGATGCGATGCGCCGTCAACGCGATGACCAAGCGCTGCGCGATTATCTCGATTGGTTGCGCGACCGCGCCAATATCAGCCTTGCTGAAGATGCGCCGCAGGCCGATAA
This sequence comes from Parvibaculales bacterium, assembly GCA_049889915.1. Lineage (GTDB taxonomy): Bacteria > Pseudomonadota > Alphaproteobacteria > RS24 > RS24 > UBA8337. The sequence continues at coordinate 11,302 of JBMHCM010000023.1, read as the reverse complement.
GGCGGCGCAATAAACATGTCCCGCGCCGCCCAAAGCTGGCTCATCGCTGCCGCCTTTGTGCTGCTGGCCGGTATTTGGCAGGCAGCGCAGGCGCACAGCAAAAGCTTGAGTTTTTCCGATTGGTCATGGGCCGGTAAAATTCTGACCGTCAGCTTTACCAGCCCGGCCCGCGATGTCACTTTATTGCGCGAGGTGAAAGAAGCACCGGATTTGAGCAGCGCGCTGGCCACCCATGTCGAGAAACATTTGCGCTTGGCGCAGGTCAATACGCCGTGCCAATTGCAAGGCCGCTTTAACGCGGCTGAGGCGCGCGACGGCTATATTCGCGTCATTGGCCGGTATCAATGCTATGATGAGGACACCATCATCACCATTGATAATCATGCGTTTTTCAATTTGGCACGCAGCCATGTGCATTTTGCCCGGCTCGGTTTGGCCGATGAAAATTTCGCCGATAGTACGGAAGTTCTGTTTACCGCCACGCAGCGGCGTCATCACGTCAAACCGGGGTTGGAGGGGCGTCTGGTGCAGCAAAACGACCATGTTGAGACGCTGCAAAATTATTTCTGGCTCGGCGTCAGTCATATTCTGACCGGCTATGACCACCTGGCCTTTGTGCTGTGTCTGTTGTTGCTTGCCGCATCGCGGCGGCAAGCCATTTGGCTGGTCACCGGCTTTACCATCGGCCATTCCCTGACGCTGGCTTTGGCTGCTTTGGGCTGGATTGTGCCGAACGGCGCGGTGGTTGAAGCGATGATTGGCGCGTCAATTGCGCTGGTTGCCAGCGAGACGGTTTTGGCGCGCAGTGGGCGCATGCCGCGCTTTGGCATGGTGATGGCCGGTCTGCTGTTTGTCGCCTCCGGTCTTGCCATCCTTATCGGCAGCAGCCTGCCGCTTGGCGCTTGGGCCGGAATGATGTTGTTTGTGCTGTGCTATGGCTATCTGATTGAAAGCGCCACCGACACGCAGCGCTTCGCCATGGCCACCACCGGCGCCTTTGGCTTGGTGCACGGCTTTGGCTTTGCCGGTTTGTTGACCGACATTGGCCTGCCGACCGGTAATTTGCTGGTCGGCTTGTTCAGCTTCAACCTCGGCGTTGAGGCTGGGCAATTGCTGGTGCTCATACCGGTACTGCTTTTCGGCCCGATATTGCTCGAAGAATTGCCCAATTTGAAAATCAGCTGGCGCGACATCATCGCCGCCGCGCTGACCGCCTTTGGTAGCTATTTATTCATCTCCCGCGCCTTCCTCTAGCCGGCAATGAAAGGCGCGATTTGTCGCTTTCTCAGACGGCGCAAATTGGCTAGCCTGCGGGCAATAGGGAGATTTTCATGAGCAATCGTTTTCTCGCCCATAGCGGCGCCAAATATCCAATCATTCAAGCACCGATGGGCTGGATTGCCCGCTCGCAATTGGCCTCTGCCGTTTGCCAAGCCGGTGGGCTGGGCATTATTGAAACCTCATCCGGCGAGACCGAGACCTGCAAAGCCGAAATTGAGAAAATGTTCACGCTGACCGACGCCCCGTTTGGCGTCAATCTGCCCATCTTGTTTTTGAAAGATGATGAGATGATGAATTGGATTTGCGAAAGCGGTGTTAAATTCGTCACCACCTCGGCCGGTTCTCCGGCCAAATATGTCGGCCCGCTGAAAGAAGCCGGCATCACCGTCTATCATGCCGTGCCGACAGTTGAGGCGGCCATTCGTTGCGCCGAAGCCGGTGTTGACGGGCTGGTGGTTGAAGGCGGCGAAGGCGGCGGCTTTAAAAATCCCGAAGAAGTCTCAACCCTTGTGCTGCTGCAAGCGGTGCGCGCTGCCGTTGACCTGCCGCTGGTGGCGGCCGGAGGCATTTGCGACGGGCGCGGCATGGCGGCGGCTTTTGCCTTGGGCGCGGAAGCGGTGCAAATGGGCACGCGTTTTGTCTCTTCGGCCGAAAGCCCGGTGCATGACAATTACAAAGGTGCGATTGTCGACGCGCCGACCACCGGCACCTATGTGCTGAACAAAAAGGCCAGCCCGTGCCTGCGCGCGCTGCGCACGGAGCGGACGCATAAAATCCATGAAGAAGGGGTTATGCCGCCCGACACTTTCAAAAACATTCTAGACCTGTATTTCGGCGGCGATATGGAAGCCTCGGTCGGGCTGGCCGGTCAAACGGCGGGCCTGATTGATGGCGTACGCCCGGTCGCTGACATTATCGGCGATATGGTGGAAGAGTTTCACACCATTACCCGCCAAATGGGCCAACTGGCCGCGGCGAAAGGGTTTTAGGCGAGCCTTATTGTCGTGCAATAATCGGCATGCATTTTTAACGTATGGTGAAGCGGTCCCGTTGGTTCCTCTTCAAACACGATAATGCCGATCTTAATTCCGATTTTACGTGCCTTTTTCATTGCGGGAATGAGGTCCGTATCGCCGGAGACCAAAATAATATGGCGTGTGGAACGCATTTCGCAAAATTCCGCGATATCCAGCCCCAATCGCATGTCGACGCCTTTTTGTTCGAACACCGGTCTAAAATCGCTGTCTTGCAGAGAAGCAGAGCGCACTGACGTTTGATTTTTTAGCGTCCAACCTCGAAATTTGAGCTGGCCACGTCGCACCGCAAAACCGTTTTCTTGAGCCAAATCGTTCAGCCATTTATCGCTTGCCTGAAATGTCTCAAATTCACCTGAAATCGGTTTTGGATGCCGCCCACGATATTGCGGACAGTCATAGTAGATTGTTTTATCGGCCGCAAAATCTGGGCTCTGAGAAAGATTGCGAGCAAATTCAACGATTTCCGAGCGGTTATAATTCTTATTAGGGCTTCGGTAACTGGCGCGCAAATAGCCGCCATCAATGAGCAACACATCCATTTTTATTCTTCTTATAAGTATCCCCCAATGCCGAAACATTGGGGGGGATGTATAATCACCCCATATAGGGGTGGCTGTATGCCCAAAATATGTGGCAGGCAGACAATAATGTCAAGAACGGCTAAACCGTCAATTCCCTAGCCGAAATCACCACGCCGTCTTCATCGGCGTAAATCCAATCGCCGGGGTGAATGGTAACACCGGAAAAACGCAAAGACACATCGTAAGAGCCGAGGTCGCGCTTATGGCTTTTCTTAGGGTGGCTGGCCAGCGCCTTAATGCCCACCGCTTCGGCCTGCAATTCAGCGCGGTCGCGCACGCAACCATGAATGAGAATACCGGCCCAGCCATTATTGGCCGCCAGCTTAGCCAGATTGCCGCCAAACAGCGCGCATCGCATTGAGCCGCCGCCATCAACCACCAGCACCCGGCCCTCGCCCGGCGTTTCGACTACCGCACGCACCTTTGTGTTGTCTTCAAACGTCACCAGCGTTTTGGCCGGCCCGTGAAACCGCAAGCGGCCGCCAAAATCTTGATAGCCGTGTGCCAAATAGCGCAACCCTTCATTGGTGTCTGAATGGGCATCCGACAAATCCGTGGTCATAAATTCTTGCGCGGCCATCTGGCAATCCTTTCGCGGCAAAAAAATAGGGCCCGCAAGATTTCACGGCCTGCGGGCCCCATCAATCAGTGAGTGAACCTTAGAACTGGTTCATGGTGTTGTCTTCACCTGAAGCCAACAGGGCCATGTCACCTGAGAAATACTCTTTGTGATCATCGCCAATGTTTGAACCGGCCAAATCTTGGTGCTTGACCGAGGCCATGCCGCGGCGAATTTCGCGACGCTGTACGTCACGCACATAAGCCAGCATGCCCAGATCACCGAAGTAACCTTCTGACAGCACATCGGTACCCAGCGCCGTATCGTGATAGGTCGGCAGGGTGATGAGGTGGTGGAAGATACCGGCTTCGCGTGAACCGTCAGCCTGGAAGCTCTGCACCAGCTTATCGGCTTCAGTGGCCAATTCGCTATCGTCGAACTTCGGATCCATCAGACCTTGCGGGTTTGAGGCCGGATCCGGATATGCGGACACGTCTTTACCGGCAGCGACCCATTCGCCATGCACTTGGTTCCGGAAGTTCAGTGTCCAGTTAAAGCTCGGTGAGTTGTTGTAAACCAGCTTGGCATTCGGAATAACTTCACGAATACGGCTGACCATGCCACCGATTTGCGCAACATGCGGCTTCTCGGTTTCAATCCACAGCAGGTCGGCACCGTTTTGCAGTGCGGTGATGCAGTCCAGCACGCAGCGGTCTTCGCCTGTGCCGTCTTTAAATGCATACAGACCGTTCGGCAGACGCACCGGCTTATATGTTTTGCCGCCTTGCGTAACCACTTGGTCACCTTGTTTGATGCCTGACAGGTCAGATACTTCTTCCAATTGCAGGAATGAGTTGTACTGGTCAGCCAAATCGCCCGGCTCTTGAGAGACCGGAATTTTTTGCGTCAGGCCGGCACCGAGGCTGTCGGTACGGGCAACAATCACACCATTGTCGACACCCAGCTCGAGGAAGGCATAACGCACGGCGTTGATTTTTGACAGGAAGTCTTCATGCGGGACGGTTACTTTGCCGTCTTGGTGACCGCACTGCTTGGCGTCAGATACTTGGTTTTCGATCTGAATGCAGCAAGCACCGGCTTCAATCATTTGTTTGGCCAGCAGATAAGTGGCTTCTTCATTACCAAAACCGGCGTCAATATCGGCGATAATCGGCACGACATGGGTTTCGTAATTGTCGATGGCAGCCAGCGCTGCGTCAACGTCGCCGCCATTTTTGCGGGCTTCGTCCAAATCGACAAACAGATGACGCAATTCGCGGGCATCAGCTTGACGCAGGAAGGTGTAAATTTCTTCAATCAGACCGGATACGGCGGTTTTTTCGTGCATGGACTGATCCGGCAGCGGGCCGAAGTCAGAACGCAGTGCAGCAACCATCCAACCTGACAGATAAACGTAGGATTTATCAGTGGTTTTGCGGTGACGCTTCACAGCCATCATCATCTGCTGTGCGGTGAAACCGTGCCAGCAACCCAGTGATTGGGTGTATTTGCTGCTGTCGCCGTCATAATCGGCCATGTCTTTGCGCATAATGTCGGCTGTGTAGCGGGCGACATCAAGGCCGGTTTTGAAACGGTTTTGCAGCTCCATGCGGGCGGCATATTCCGGGTTAATGGCGGCCCAGCTCGGTCCACCGTCTTTAATGGTCGCGGCTTTTTCGGCGACCAGATCGAGATATTTGCTCATCACTGATTCCTCACAAATAGTGTTGCGATGAGGTGGACATACACAGATGACAGCCCCATGTCGAGTGAATCTTAAGCTATTGAAAATATTAAAGTAAAAAACTTTACAGCTTTTTCGGGAAACTGTGTTAAATATGTAAAACTTGTAAACTTTTGCAATATGAAAACCGGCCTAAGCGGTTGATTTCATGACAGAAACGACATGACCGAGCAAATTGACACCGGCCCCGAAAATGACGGCCAAGCGCGTAAAAAACTGGTCGAGCGCAAACTGTTTGCCGGTGCCCGCGTGCGCCGTTTGCGCCGCGAGCAGCGCCTGACACAGGCAGCCATGGCCGAGGCGTTGGGCATTTCAACCAGCTATCTCAATCTGATTGAGCGCGACCAGCGGCCGATTTCAGCGCAAATTCTGCTGCAATTGGTCGATGTGTTTGATATTGACCCGCGCGGCCTGGCCGGTGATGAAGAGGCTCGCGCGCAGGCGCAATTGCACGAAGTGTTTGCCGATCCGATGTTTCGCGATGCCCCGCTGCCGCGGGGGGAGTTGCGCGATATGGCGGCGGCCAGTCCGGCAGCCGCCGATGCGGTGGCCCGGCTATACCAAGAATTGCTGCAAAGCCGCGCCTCCAACGCGCTGCTGGTTGAGCAATTGGCCGGTGGCGATGCGCCGCAAAACGCCACGGCCAGCCTGGCGCTGGATGAGGTGCGCGATTTCATTGCCGCGCAAAACAACTACTTCCCTGCCCTTGATGAAGAAGCCGAGGCCATGCACGACGCCATTATGGCCGAGCATGACGAGCCTTATTTGGCGCTGCGGGCGCGGCTGGAAAGCGTGCATCATGTCAAAACCCGCATCGCGCCGGTTGAGGTGATGGCCAATACGCTGCGCCGTTATGACCGGCACCGGCAAACGATTTTCCTGTCCGAATTGCTCGACCAGCCGGGCCGCTCTTTTCAATTGGCTTATCAGCTCGGCTTTTTTGAGCAAATGCCGATTATCGAAGAGATACTCGACAGCTCCGGTCTGGTCAGTGAGGAAGCGCGCAAAGTGGCGCGTATTTCATTGGCCAATTATTTCGCCGCCGCCGCGCTGATGCCCTATGACGCATTTTTGAAAACCGCCACCGCCAATCAATATGACATCACCTTGCTTGGCCGTCGCTTCGGCACCAGCTTTGAGCAAGTCTGCCATCGGCTGACCACGCTGCAGCGACCGGGCGCGCGCGGCATTCCGTTCTTTCTTATCCGTGTCGACAATGCCGGCAATATTTCCAAGCGGTTTTCTGCCGGTGGCTTTCACTTTGCCCGCTTTGGCGGCACTTGTCCGCGCTGGCATGTGCATGATGCGTTTCGTATTCCCGGCCAAATCGCCACCCAAACCGTGCAAATGGAGGACGGCACACGCTATTTCTCCATCGCCCGCACGGTGAGCCGCGACAATTCCGGCTTTGGCGTGCCGGACAATCAATTCGCCATTGCCATGGGCTGCGAGATTAAACACGCCGAGAAGCTGATTTATGCACGCGGCGAAAACCTTGAAAACGACGCCGCCGATACACCGATTGGCGTTAATTGTCGGCTGTGCGAGCGCCGCGATTGCAACCAACGCGCCACGCCGTCAGTCAACCGCGTGCTGCGTGTCGATGAACATGTGCGCGGCATCTCACCGTTTGATTTTTAACTCTAGCTTACCGCTTGCCGAAACCGGCCGGAGCGTTTAGGAAAATCCCATGAGCGAGCAACCATCGAAACGCAAACAAAAGAAGCAGAAGAAGTTTAAGCCAAAGGCGCGGACGCCACGCGGCTTCCGCGATATGGCGGGGGCTGAGCTGGCGCTGCAAAAGCAGATGATCGGCACGATTTCGCGCGTCTATGAAGCCTATGGTTTTGATGCGCTGGATACATCGGCCTTTGAATATGCCGATGCGCTGGGCAAGTTTTTGCCCGATGATGATCGCCCCAATGAAGGCGTGTTTGCGCTGCAAGATGACGACCAGCAATGGATGAGCCTGCGCTATGACCTGACGGCGCCGCTGGCGCGTTATGTCGCTGAGCATTATGACCGCCTGCCCAAGCCGCTGCGGCGCTTTCAATACGGGCCGGTATGGCGCAATGAAAAGCCGGGGCCGGGGCGCTATCGGCAGTTTATGCAAATTGATGCCGATACGGTGGGTGCCGCCAACCAAGCGGCCGATGCCGAAATTTGCTTGATGGCGGCTGATTGCATGGAAGCGCTGGGTATTACGCGCGGCGATTATGTGGTGCGCATCAATAACCGCAAAATTATGGACGGGCTGCTGGCCGCCATTGGGCTGGATGTGGCGGCAGAGGATTTTGAGAGCCGCCGCCTGACCATTTTGCGTGCCATGGATAAATATGACCGGCTGGGCATTGACGGGGTGAAAGCGCTGCTCGGTGACGGCCGCAAGGATGACAGCGGCGACTTTACCAAAGGGGCCGGCCTGGATGCCGGGCAAATCGACAAGGTAGCGGCCATGGTGGCGATTTCGGCCGACAGCCGCACCGACACGCTGAAAGCGATGGCCGAACTGGTTGGCGAGACCGACAGCGGCAAACAAGGGCTGGAAGAGCTGGTCGCCATGTCGGCATTGTTTACCCGCCTCGGTTATGACGCCGACCGGCTGAAGATTGACCCCAGCGTGGTGCGTGGGCTTGGCTATTACACCGGCCCGGTTTACGAAATTGAACTGACTTTTGAAGCGGAAGACGAAAATGGCGAATTGGCCCGCTTCGGCTCGGTTGGCGGCGGTGGTCGCTATGATGATTTGGTCAAACGCTTCAAAGGCATCGAAATTCCGGCCACCGGCATATCCATTGGCGTGTCGCGGCTGGCTGCAGCCCTGACCCTCCTTGGCAAAGGCGATAGCGGGCAAGCGGCTCCGTTGGTGGTTGTCACGGTGATGGATAAAGAAACCCGCCCCGACCTAATGGCTTTGGTGGCCGATCTGCGTGCCGCCGGCATTCGTGCCGAGCTGTATATGGGCGACAGCGCCATGAAAGCGCAATTGCGCTATGCCGATGCGCGCGGCGCCCGGCTGGTGGTTATTGAAGGCGAAGACGAACGCGCCGCCGGTGTGGTGACATTGAAAGATTTGCAATTGGGTGCAGAAAAATCGGCCGAAATTGATGATAATGCCGAATGGCGCGCCTCTGAACATGCGCAACAGCAGGTCAGCAAAGCCGATTTGGCCGCTAAGATTCAAGAAATACTGAATTAAGCTGTATAAATGAAGTTTTATTCTTATATTTTATAAATATGAACTTCATCCTTTGTGAACTTTTTATTTTTTAGTTCATTTTTATTGACATATGAATTCTTCCAGCCTAGGAAATGGCTATGGAAGAGAAACCGCAAACCGAAATGTCGCGCCGCTTATCCTCAGCGGCAGCCGTTATTGACGCTTTGGGCGGCACCAAAGCGGTGGCCGAGCTGCTTGATGTCGGGCAAAGCGCGGTGTCGAATTACCGTAAGCTGGGCTTTCCGGCCCGCACCCATTTTGCCTTATCGAAAATCTGCGCCGCGCGCGGGTTGGATGTCGCAGACGCGGTATTTGGCGGCATAGATTTGGCAGCCCAACCGGTATTGCGCGCCGCTGCCAGCCTGCCGCAAACGCGGGCTTTGGATGTGTTGACGCAAAACGGCTATCAAGCGCTGGCAACAGCGGTTTTGCAACCGGCCGCACCGTTTATCGATCGTATGGGCGAGGAAATGCGCCGTCGGCTATATATGTTTGCCGATCCGGCCGGTGAGCAGCTATGCCTCAGGCCCGACCTGACCATCCCCACCGCTTTGGCCTATTTAGCGCAAGCCATGAGCGGCCGCCAGCAATTGGCCTATGAGGGCATGGCGTTTCGCTATCAATCGCGCGGCGCCGGTAAACCGGAAGAATTCATCCAAGCGGGCTTGGAAATTATCGGCGGCACCGAGGCTGTGGCAGATGACGGGCAAGTGCTGCGCGATATGGTGCAAACCATTGAGGCCTTAGGCGTTGCCGATTATGACATCAGGCTCAATCATTTCGGCATGCTGCCGGTGCTGCTGCAAGGGCTGGGGTTGACCCCGCGCGCTGCCGCTCGGCTGGAACGGGCTTATCATCAAAGCGCTGATTTTGACGCTATGGTCGGGCAAATGCTGGCCGAACAAAGCAGCCGTGCCCAATTGGCCGATCTCAGCGTCAACCCGAACGGGCCGGTAATCGCCGGTCGCAGCCCGGCTGATATCGCCACACGGCTGGAGCGTTTGCGGCAAGACGCAGAAACCCAACTGACCGATGCACAGGCCGAAGCGCTACGCCGCTATGGCGCGCTGACCGGCCCGCTGGACAGCGTGCTGGCACAGCTGGCCGAGCTTGCGCCGCAGGCCGATATGAGCGGCTTTGCCTCCTATTGGCAAAACCTCATCAACACCGCCGGACTGGCCGGTAAGTCGCTTACCCTATCCATGTCGGGCGGTCGCAAAATGGCCTATTACACCGGCCTGTCTTTTGAAATTTGCGTCCCCGCTTTGGGCCGCCAAGCGGTGATTGCCGCCGGTGGCCGGTATGATGATTTGCTGCAAGCCTTGGGTGCTGAGGCGCCGGTGCCGGCGGTCGGTGGAGCGCTGGCACTTGAACGGGTGGCCGCAGCCGCCCGCCTGCAAGGAGGGATCGCATGAGCCGTTTAATCCTCGCCGTGCCGTCCAAAGGACGGCTGGAAGAAAACGCTGCCGCTTTGTTTACCGAAGCGGGCGTGAAGCTGAAACGGGCCGGCGCACGCGGCTATACCGGCACAGTGGCCGGTATTGATGCCATTGAGGTGCAATATGTTTCGGCTTCAGAAATCGCCGCACGGCTGGCCGATGGCTCAGTGCATTTCGGCATTACCGGCGAAGACCTGCTGCGCGAAGAAGTGCCAGACCTCGACAGCAGCGTGCAATTAGTGCTGCCTTTGGGCTTTGGTCGCGCCGATGTGGTGGTCGCCATTCCCGATGGCTGGGTCGATGTGCGCCGCATGGGCGATTTGGCGGAAGTGGCCGGTGATTTTCGCAGCCAGCACGGCAAACGCCTGCGCGTCGCCACCAAATATACCCAGCTGGCGGCCGAGTTTTTCGCCCGCCATGGGCTGGTCGATTACGTCATTGTGCAAAGCTTTGGCGCCACGGAAGCGGCGCCCAATTCAGGCGCCGCCGAAGCCATTGTCGACATCACCTCAACCGGGGCAACGCTGGTCGCCAATCAATTGCGGGTTCCCGATGACGGTATCATTTTGAAAAGTGAAGCCAATTTGGCAGCCAGCCTGAAGGCCGATTGGTCGGCCGAAGCGCGCGGCGCGGCGAAAAAATTGCTGTCGCGCTTGGCCGCCTATAATCGGGCGCAGGAATATGTGCAAATCACCCTATCGGCCGCCACCGGTATGGACGGGCCAAGCCTGTCGCCGGATGATTTACGCGTCCTGCTGGATAGCTATGGTGCCATTGAAGACCAATATTTTCAGGGCGGCACGAGCACCGGTGGCAGTTTTTACGGCTTTCAAGTGCCGCAGAAAAACCAGGACGGTTTTATCGAAGCGGCCATGCAAAAGGGCTTTGCCCGCGCCGCCGTCAGCAAGCTGGACTTTGTTTACGAGCAAAGCAATCCGCTTTACGACCGTTTAATGGGTGCCGTAAGCTAACGGCATGAGTATTGCGATTATCCTGCTGGCCACTTTGGGCACGGCGTTTTTGTCCTCGATTTTCGGCATGTTGGGCGGGCTTATTTTAATGGGTGTGCTGGCCAGCCTGCTGCCGGTCGGGGCCGCCATGGTGTTGCACGGGCTTATTCAGCTGACCTCCAACGGGTATCGCGCTTGGCTCAACCGCAAAGACATTCAATGGGCGATTGTCGCCACATTATTGGTCGGCAACATTATTGCCCTGGCCGGGCTGGCCTTTGTTTCTTTTGCGCCCGATCGCATTACCGTGCTGCTGGCGCTGGGCCTGCTGCCCTATATTGCTTGGGCCTTGCCGAAAAATCTGGCGCTTGATGTCAGCAAAAGGCCGGTCGGTATTTTTGCCGGTCTGGTGGTGGTGGCAACCAATTTGCTGGCCGGTGTCGGCGGGCCTTTATTGGATGTGTTTTTCCAGCGTGTCGCGCTGACCCGCC
>JBMHCM010000022.1:0-2637 GCA_049889915.1 Parvibaculales bacterium | reverse complement strand
CATGCAGGACGCAGCGTCATTCCTGATGATGCGGTGTTGGCTTTTCTCAATTGGTTGATTGAGGACTATGCCGATGAATGGCTGACCAAGGCGATGTTCCATTATCGCTGGTATTACCAGGCCGATATCGACAAAGCAGGTTCTATTCTGCCGCGCTGGTATGACTCCACCGCCTCGGACGAGAAAATGGCCGGCATGTCAAAAATGGTCAGCGAGCGGCAAATCGCCCGGCTGTCCTATGTCGGCTCCAATGAGACGACCAAGGACACGATTGAGAACAGTTTCAAGCGCTTCATGCAGCTGCTGAACCGGCATTTGGAAAACACGCCTTATCTGTTCGGCGCGCGCCCGGCTTCCGCCGATTTTGCCATTTACGGCCAGATGACCCAATTGGCCCTGTTTGACCCGACCCCGGCCAAAATTGTCACCGAGCAGTTTCCGCGCATTTATGCCTGGGTGGAGGCGATGGAAGACCTGTCCGGCCTGCCGGTTGCAGATACGGATTGGCTGCCCGCCAATGCCCTGCCCGACAGCATGATCGCCATTTTGCAAGAAATTGCCGAGCTCTACCTGCCTTATTTAAAGGCCAATGCCGAAGCGGTGATGAGCGGCGCCGAGATAATGCAGACCGAATTGGATGGTCGCCCTTGGACGCAAAACCCGTTCACCTATCAGGCCAAATGCCTGCAATGGATTGGCGAGCAATTCGCCGCCTTGTCTGATGAGGACAAGCAACGTTTGGCGCAGCTGAGCGGTGATAGCGGTCTGATGGCGGCGCTCGGCTAACCGTTAAGAAAGCGTCAAGCCGCCATCAGCAATAATGGTTTGTCCCTGCACATAAGCAGCAAGGGGGGACGCCAAAAACAAGGCGACACCGGCCATATCTTCCGGCGTGCCGGCGCGACGCATCGGGATGGCCCGCAAGGCGCCCTGTAAGCGTTTTTCATTATCCGTGGTAACTGCGGTCAGCTTGGTCGGCACCAGACCGGGGGCCAGCCCGTTGACGCGAATGCCGTCGCGCGCCCATGCCTCGCCCAATGTTTTGGTCAGGCTGATGGCTGCCGCTTTCGACGCCGCATAGGCCGGATTGCCGATATTGGACTGCATGCCGGACACTGAGCTGACAATAATCACGCTGCCATTGGCAGCGGCCAAGAGCGGATGAAACTTGCGCGCGCAATCCATCACTGAATTAATGTTCACATCCATCACCGCATCCCAACCGGGGCGCTCAAACTCTTCGCGGCCATAGCGCACCGTGCCTTGGCACAACACCAACACATCCAAACTGTCAAAGGGTGGCTGATAGGCGTCTACCGCTTCCGCATCGGCGGCGTTGACGGCGGCATAGCTCAATCCGACCAAATCACTGCCCTCGGCGGCGTCATAATCTTCAGCCGAGGCGCGGGTGCCCCACACATGCACGACAGCGCCGCGTTGGCGAAAACCGTGCGCAATGCCATTGCCGATGCCGCTGGAACCACCGACCACCAATACGGTTTTACCGCTAAAATCCAATTCGCTCATTGTGTCCTCCCTGCTGCATATCACTACATCACAGGCGCAGCGGACAGAAAAGCCGAATAAGGAAAAATTAATTGGTCAGCGCGTCGGGGCCGAAATCATCTTCCAGCAAAATGACATCAACCTGCAAATTGGCACGGTTGAGCAATGTGCGCGTGCCGGTTTGCAGGTTCTCCATAATCGAATAAGAGACAACCGGAACACCTTTGAAATCTTCAAACCGCTCATGCGTCATGCGCTTCAGCGGCTTGTATTTCAGGTCGAAAGACAGCACCGATTGGATGGTCATATCGGCTTTGCTGATTTTGGTAATCAGCCGCGAATAAGCCGGCGTTAGCCCCTTGGGCGTGCTTTCCACCGTGTAAAACTGTGCGTCTTCTTCAATCAGCCGATGGCGATCTTGCGTGACGGACCGACCGGCAATATCGCTATAGGAAAAATCAGAGCCGAAAAAGCTGTCATTCTGATTGCTGCTTTTCAGCGCCCGCACTTGGCCGACGGCCGGAAAATACACCCAGCTTTTGCGCGTGTTGCTTTGCAAATCAACATCAGTGGCAAAGCCTGCATCTTTTACGCTTTCCGGTGCGCGAAACACAGCGATCATTTGCCGCCGCTCGGCGTCTTGCCGCGTCATCAAGCGCAGGGCGCGATTGCGAAATTGCTGTCCGGTGCTTTCAATGGTCAGGTCAACATCAGCGATAATGGTCTGGTAATGCGTCATCACCGCATTGGCTTCGCGCATCAAGTCAATCGCATTGGCGGCTTGCGCCGGAGCGGCGCCGACACTGCTTATGCCGAGGGCGACAACCGAGGCCAATAAACGACCGCGCAAGGCTTGCTTCACACGCTGAATTTTAAACATGACGTCCTCACCCAAAAGCAAATTACTGAACAAAAAGTTAACCCGTATCGCGCGCACCGTCCAGCACCACTATGAGGCTTGTCGGCAACAGGTCTAGCGATTAAATTGTCGTCGTTTTGTTGCGTTTTGTTGCCATAGGGGCGCGCCATTGCGCCATAATTTGCCTGAGCCTGATTACGGCTTTCGGGCCGACCACGCATGCCTTGGCACAAACGATTACGGCACCCAGCAGTTTTACCGGCGACCCGGAT
>JBMHCM010000021.1:0-3429 GCA_049889915.1 Parvibaculales bacterium | reverse complement strand
ATCATCGGCACTTGCGCCACAACGGCGCGCAGTTTCGGGTTTTTGTGCGACAGGTGAATGACGTGACCGCCTGAGAAAGATACGCCCCACAGGCCAATGCGGTCGGCATCGACATTGTGGTGTCCCATCAAATGCTGAATGGCCGCCGCCCAGTCGGCGATTTGCATGCCGACATGCACCATTTGACGCTTATCACCATCGCTGAGGCCAAAGCCGCGATAGTCAAACACCAAGGCATGAAAACCCGCCTTGGCGAAAGCCTCCGCATAGCTGAACAGCCCACAATCCATTGTGCCGCATAGCCCATGCGCCAGCACAATGCCAGCACCATTGGTCTTTTTGGCCGTCGGCTCATACAGCCGGCCGCGGCAAATCTGTTTTTCGGATGTGAATTCGATTTCTGTAAACATAGCCACATCTTGGGTTGCGGGTTAGACTTTCAGTAAAAGACACTTCAGTAAAAGACAATGACTCGCAATTGAAAACACCTAATTTATCGCTGCGACGGCAAAACACCTGACAGCGCGATATTATCCGCTTAAGCTTGGCAAAAATGGAGACAGATCGATGAAATATCTACACACCATGGTGCGCGTAACCGATTTGGATGCGTCGCTGGCTTTTTATTGCGACCATTTGGGGCTGGAAAATCTCGGCCGTTTTGATGTTGAAGAAGGCCGCTTCACGCTGGTGTTTCTCGCCGCCCCCGGACAAAAAGAGGCGCAGGTTGAGCTGACCCACAATTGGGATGAGAAAGAAGTCGATGAGGGCCGAAATTTCGGTCACCTTGCCTATCAAGTCGACGATATTTATGCGACCTGTCAAAAACTGGCCGATGCCGGTATCACCATCAATCGCCCGCCGCGCGACGGTCGTATGGCCTTTGTGCGCTCGCCGGATAATGTGTCGATTGAATTGCTGCAAGCCGGCGATCCGCTGCCCACGCAAGAGCCATGGGCTTCGATGGAGAATATCGGCCAGTGGTAACCGCCCGCACCCTTGCCCTGCCGGCCTTGCTGGCCCTGCTGCTGGTGCCTGAATGGGTATTGGCACAACGCGAGACGCCACGCGAAAATGTGCAACGCCGTCAAACAGAGCGCAAAGCGGCGCACAGCCCCTATTGGGATGGCTTCGTGCTGAAACATCAAGGCAATTGCACGCAAGCGATTGGCAAGCTGACGCCGATTGCCGAGCGTGGCTTTGGCTTTGAGGATGCACAAACGGCGCTGGGCGAATGTCACCTGACATTGGCCGGGCTTGACCCGTCAGGCGGCAATGCCCCCAATCGGGCCGAGACGGTGAAACGAGACAATTACAAGTCCGGTGTCACATGGATAAAGCGCGCCGCCAATGCCGGACATTTTGAGGCACAGGGCGTGCTGGTCGCGCTATATGCAGCCAATCTGGGGCCGGATACCGACAAGGTGACTGCCGCCAAATGGGCGCATTTATATCTCACCAATCCGCAGCGCCTGAATTTGGGCGCGCCGGTAATGGCGGCCAATGCCATCAATGATTTGAAAGCCACAATGGATAAAGACAGCTGGCTGATCGGCAAGCAACAGGCACGGCGCTGGGTGCCGACCTATGACAAGCGGCCGGATGCACAAGCAACTACAAAAACGACGGACAAATAATCGCCACAATCGGGCGGCTTAATGAGGGGATAAGAAAAGGAGCCGAAATGACTCGCCTATTGACCCTTATGACATTCGCTTTACTGCTGGCCGCACCGGCCCAAGCCGCGCCGAAACTCGCTTATTTCGCCGGTGGCTGCTTTTGGTGCACTGAGGCCGATTTTGAAAAAATTGACGGCGTTGGGGATGTGATTTCCGGCTTTATGGGCGGCGAGAAGGTTAATCCCAGCTATCAAGACGTCGCCTATGGCCGCACACAACACCGCGAAGTGGTGCAAGTGCCTTATGATGATGAGAAGGTGGCCTATCAGCAATTATTGAGCGCCTTTTGGCGCATGCACGACCCGACCGATGGCGCCGGTAGCTTTGTCGACCGCGGGCGGCATTATGGCAGCGCGGTTTACGTTACCAATGACGCCGAAAAACGTTTGGTTGAAGGGGCCATTAAAGCGCTCAATGCCAGCGGTAAATTTGACCGCCCGATTGCCACTGATGTGCAACCGGCCGGCGCGTTTTATCCGGCTGAGGCATACCATCAGGATTATTATAAAAAGGCCGGTTACAAATATACATATTACCGCTTCCGCTCCGGCCGCGATGCGTTTATCGCCAAATTTTGGGCCGGTGACGACAAGCTGTATCAGACGAACAACTGAATGAAAAAAGCCTGATTTTAAGGAAAGTCCCAAGCCGTGGCACGCCCTAGGGGAATCGAACCCCTCTTTCCAGGTTGAAAACCTGGCGTCCTAACCGATAGACGAAGGGCGCTCCATGGGCTTGGTGATGGATGATATATCCCTAATCGCAGGGCTTTTCAAGCCCTTCTCGCGCTGCTTATGCAGGTGCGGCATCATGCACCATAAATTGCACATCGCGGCGGCCATTCCAGTCATCAGCGCGCAGAAATCCGGCGATGTGCAACGGCCCACGCGTGGTTTGCAGCAGCATACGCACGTCCTCCGGTACGGAGGCAAAAGCCATCGCTTTTAGACTGCCGCCTCCTTGGCCGGACAAAATGCAACGCACATGCCCATCACCGACCACCGAGGGTTTTACGATTCGAACCGATGGCAGCACAAAGCGTGGCTCCGGATTGCCGGCGCCAAATGGTCCGGCTTGTTGAATTTGTTCCCACAAAGCGCGATTGGCGGCCTGCGGCGTCAGCGTCGCATCAAGCCGCAATTGACGCGGCGCGTCCAATGCCATCTGTCCCAATTGCTCGGACAAATAAGCTTCGAAACCGGGCAATTGTTCGCGCTGCAGCGTCACGCCGGCCGCCATTGCGTGGCCGCCCCCCGCTTCGATTAACTTGGCATCCACTGCCCCGGCCACCAGTCGACCAATATCTACCGATGACACTGAGCGCGCTGAACCTTTGCCCAGTCCGTTTTCATCAAAGGCAATAACAAAGCTGGGACGGTGATATTTATCCTTCAGCCGACCGGCAACAATACCGATAACCCCCGGATGCCAGCCATCCCCGGCCTGCAAAATATAGGGCGGCGGCGCGTTGCGGCTTTCCAGCATCTGCTCAATATTACGCGTGGCGGCATCTTGCACATCGCTTTCAATAGCCCGCCGCTCAGTGTTGAAATCATCCAATCTTTGCGCCAAACCGGCAGCTTCTTGCGCATCATCGGTCGACAGCAAGCGCACACCCAAATCTGACTGGCCGACCCGACCACCGGCATTGACCCGTGGGCCAAGCTGAAAACCCAGCTGATAAGTGCCCCACACACCGGATGCACGCGCCACTTGCGCCAAGGCCTGCACGCCGACATTACGCCCCTGC
>JBMHCM010000020.1:0-4202 GCA_049889915.1 Parvibaculales bacterium | reverse complement strand
CCAATGATTTGATTTTCGATCGTCCCAATGCCCGCAATCATATTTCCTTCGGTTTCGGTATCCACCGCTGCTTCGGCAACCGTCTGGCCGAATTGCAATTGCAAATTCTGTGGGATGAAATGCTCAAGCGTTTATCAAAAGTCGAAGTGGTTGCCCCGCCGAAGCGAGATGTATCGTCCTTCGTGAAGGGCTATACTGAGCTTAAAGTGATTGCGCGCGACTAATGAGCCATTCATGCGCGGGCAAAATTGCCCTGGTAACAGGTGCGGCGACCGGCATTGGCCGGTCGGCGGCCTTGAAACTGGCCGAAGCCGGTGCGCGGCTGGTTGTCACGGATATTGACGAAGAGCGGGTTGCCCGCACGGCGGAGATGATTGTCGAAGCCGGTGGCCAAGCGCGCGCCTGTCGGCAAGATGTGGCCGAGGAAGCCGAATGGCAGGCTTTGATTTCCGACATAAAGGTGCAAGAAGGCGGCCTCAATGTGTTGGTCAATAATGCCGGTATTGCCATTGGTGTGCCGCTTTTGGAAATGAGCCTCGAGGATTGGCGGCGGCAAAGCGCGATTAATCTCGACGGTGTATTTTTGGGCTGCAAACATGCCATTCCACTGATGGCGGAAACCGGCCCGTCATCGATTATCAATATTTCCTCTGTCGCGGGCTTGCGCGGCGCAGCCGGTCTAGCCGGTTATTGCGCCACCAAAGGCGGGGTGCGGTTATTCTCCAAAGCGGTGGCCCGCGAATGTGGCGCCGGTGGTTTGCCGATCCGTTGCAACAGCGTGCATCCGGGCATTATTGATACGGAAATTTGGGGACGCGAGATTGCCGGCATCGCCGCCGAGCAGCCGGAAATGATGACCGAGGGCGGCAATGCCATCAATATCGATTTGATTACCGCCGCCGCCGTGCCGCTTGGCAAGCCGGGTGTGCCCGATGATATCGGTAATGGCATTGTCTATCTGGCGTCCGACGCCTCTTCTTACGTCAATGGCACAGAGCTGGTGATTGATTACGGCATGACGGCGGGCTAATCTGCGCCGCATATTGACCGGCCGGCCTCGTGCCGCACGCCTTCTATATGATAAGAGCCTTGGTCTTAAGGAGAGCTAATGTCCGCTGCCAGCCCGCTCGTTGATGAGCTATACCCAGCCGCCCCGCAAGATATTTATCTGACCGATAAGGGCAAGCCTGCCTGTCTTATCCGCGCCTTGACGCCGGAGGGATTGGCTGCATGGCGCGACACGCTGTCGGGCCCGCATGTGGTGTGGATGGAGCAAAATCATTTTGCCGCGGCGGCAGGTGAAGTGCTGCTGCTGCCCGATACGGCCGGTGGTCTGGATTGCGTGCTGCTCGGCCTTGGCCAAACCCCCGACCCGTTCGCGCTGGCCGCGCTGCCGACACAATTGCCCGATGGCGCCTATCGCTTGGATGACGGGGCGCCGCAGGCCGTGCGTGATATGGCCCCGCTGGCCTGGGCGATGGGTTGTTATCGTTATGATGTTTATAAAGCCAAGCCGCGCGATCGCGCCTGGCCGCAATTGGTATTGGCCAAACAG
Source organism: Parvibaculales bacterium (assembly GCA_049889915.1). Lineage (GTDB taxonomy): Bacteria > Pseudomonadota > Alphaproteobacteria > RS24 > RS24 > UBA8337. The sequence continues at coordinate 2,647 of JBMHCM010000020.1, read as the reverse complement.
TTCGATCGGGCGCGTATTGACCGGCTCAATCGGGCAGTCTATGCCACCCGCCATCTCATCAACACACCGGCCGCCGATATGGGGCCGCAAGCCCTGCAGGCGGTGGTTGAGGGGCTGGCGAAGCGCCATAAAGCCGATTTAAGCGTCACACTTGGCGATGAATTGCTGCGCGATAATTACCCGATGATCCATGCGGTCGGTCGTGCGGCGCATCAAGCACCCCGCTTGCTTGACCTGACATGGGGCGATGCGGCGGCCCCGAAAGTGACGCTAGTCGGCAAGGGCGTTTGCTTTGATACGGGTGGGCTGAATTTGAAACCCGGCGCCTATATGGATTTGATGAAAAAGGATATGGGCGGCGCCGCCATTGCCATTGCGCTGGCCGATGCGCTAATGGATGCCGGTCTGCCGATCCGCTTGCGGCTGATGATCGGTGCAGTGGAAAATGCCATTGGTCCGGAGGCGTTTCGCCCCGGCGATATTTTATCGAGCCGCAAAGGTCTGTCGGTTGAAATTGGCAATACCGATGCGGAAGGGCGTTTGGTATTGGCCGATATGTTGGCCGAAGGCGATAGCGAGACCCCCGATGTGATGATCGATTTCGCCACGCTGACCGGTGCGGCGCGCGTCGCCATGGGGCCGGAGGTCGTGCCTTTTTATACCGATAGCGATACGCTGGCGGACGGCGTGGCGGCGGCGGCGCAAACCGCTTATGACCCGATGTGGCGGATGCCGCTTTGGGCCGGTTATGCCGGATGGCTGGACAGTCGTATTGCCGATATCAATCATATTTCTTCCGGCCCGCAAGCCGGTTCCATCACGGCGGCGTTGTTTTTGTCACGCTTTGTCGAAAACTGTGACGACTGGATGCATTGCGATGTCTATGCATGGAATTTGAAGCCGCGGGCTGGCCGACCGGTCGGCGGTGAAGCGCAAGCCTTGCGAGCCGTTTATGATTATTTGGATGGCCGTTTTGGCACCGGCTAAACCGGATCCGCGCCTCAATGCATGGCGCGATGATTTGGCCGCGGCGCATTTGCGCGGCGAAGTGGCAGCCCCCGCCTATGCCGATGCGACATTGATGCAAGTGGCGGCGCCGGTAACCGCTTTGCGGCGCAGCCCGGCGGATGGCGCCATGCAAGACAGTCAATTGCTGTTTGGCGAAATGGTGGATGTCTATGAAATAAAAAACGGCTGGGCGTGGGGGCAGGCGCGCCATGATGATTATGTCGGCTATATGCTGGCTGAGGATTTGGCCCCGCCGCTTGAGCCGACCCATAAGCTGACGGCCTTGCGCAGTTTCATTTATCGCGACGCAGATATTAAATCGCGGCCGCTATGCGGCATCAGCTTTGGCGCACAGGTCTCGGTGGCGGCCCGCGAAGGTCATTTTGTGGCGTTGGAAAGCGGCGGCTATCTCTATGCCGCGCATGCCGCGCCGGTTGATGTGTTTGAAACACAAGCGCTTGATGTGGCGCGGCGGTTTATCGGCGCACCGTATTTTTGGGGCGGCCGTGAGGCGACCGGGCTTGATTGTTCGGCGCTGGTGCAATTGGCGTTAAGCGCCTGTGGCCAGGCCTGTCCGCGCGACAGCGATATGCAATGGGCAACACTTGGCCAGACAGTTGAGACGCCCGAAGCCGGTGATTTGGTTTTTTGGAAAGGCCATGTCGGCTTTATGTCTTATGGCGGCAAAGTGCTGCACGCCAACGCCCATCATATGGCCGTGGTGGAGGAGGATTTTGCCGCGGCCCGCGTCCGCATTGCGGCCGCTTATGGCGATATTCTCGGCTTTAAGCGGCTGGCTTAAAGCCTTACCCGTCCAGCGCCGCAGCCAAGAGGTTTTTCGTATAATCTTCTTGCGGTGCGGTGAATATTTGCTCGCACGGCCCGGCCTCGACAGCCACCCCATTGCGCATGACAATCAGCTTATGCGACAGGGCGCGCACCACTTTCAAATCATGGCTGATGAATAAATAGGTCAGCCCTTTGTCTTTTTGCAGGCGGCGCAACATATCGATAATCTGCGCCTGCACCGAACGGTCAAGCGCGCTGGTCGGTTCGTCCAGCACCAAAAATTGCGGCTGCAAAATCAAGGCCCGCGCAATTGAGATACGCTGCCTTTGACCGCCGGAAAATTCATGCGGATAACGGGCGGCCATGGAGGGGTCGAGCTCGACCTCGCGCATAATCGCATCGCGGCGCGCCGCTATTTCGGTCTTGCTCAATTGCGGCTCGTGCAGGCTCAACCCTTCGGTAATAATCTCACCGACCGCCATGCGCGGGCTTAATGACCCGAACGGGTCTTGGAAAACGATTTGCATGTCTTTGCGCAAAGCCCGCCGCGCCGCCTTATCGGCAGAGAGGATTTCTTGCCCTTGCAAATAGGCCGCGCCGTCAGCTTTTTGCAGCCCCAAAAGGGCCCGCCCCAAAGTGGTTTTGCCCGATCCGCTTTCCCCAACCACACCCAAAGTCTCGCCGCGCTTGATGGCGAAGGAGATGTCATTGACCGCTTTCACATGGTCATAAGTACGCTGCATGATGCCGCGTTTCATGGGAAACCAAACCCGCATGGCCTCGGCGCGCACCATCATCTGGTAGTGGCCCAGGTGCTTGGGTCGCAGCAGGTCCTCGCGTGGCTCGCCGG
>JBMHCM010000019.1:0-37865 GCA_049889915.1 Parvibaculales bacterium | reverse complement strand
GGTCAGCCATAATTGCGGCACCACCGGCGTCAATTCTTCGACTTTGCGATTGGTGCCGTCAATCCGCACTTTGCGGCTGCCGCCTCTAGCGGTCTCTCGACCGTTTTCTTGACCATGACCTGAGCCGGTCATGGGACTGATCGGTGGCGCGTAAGCAACGCCGGCCCGCACGGCGCCCAATGGGCCGTCGAGATCGGCGGTTACCGTCCAGCCGCTGCCGGGTGCCGCACTGACCTGCAGCATCGCGTCCAAGGCGACGCTGCGCAGGCCGCGACCCGGCGCCAGCATGGAAATGGCTTCAAGAATATTGGTTTTGCCCAGCCCATTGGCACCGGTCAGCACCACGGCGCCATTGCCGCAGGTCAGATCCAGCGCCGCGTGACAACGAAATGCCGTCAGCCGCAATCGCGTGATATGCGGAGCCATGGCGGTGGCCGCCATTTACACCCGCATCGGCATCAGCACATAGAGCGCTTGCTTGTCTTCACCATCGCGCACCAGGGTCGGCGAACCGCTATCGGCCAGCTCAAAAGTGGCCGTCTCACCGTCCAATTGGCCGGTAATATCCATCAGATAACGGGCGTTAAAACCGATTTCCATAGCTTCCGCATCATAGGCGACGCTCAGCTCATCACTGGCCGAGCCACTGTCGGGATTGGACACGGAAAGGCCTAATTTATCGGCTTCCAGCACCAATTTGACGGCCCGTGATTTCTCACTGGAAATGGCCGAAACGCGGTCAACGCTTTGCGCAAAACTCTTCGCATCAAGGCTCAGCACCTTGTCATTATCGGTCGGGATAACCCGCGTGTAATCGGGGAATTTGCCGTCGATCAATTTCGAGGTCAGCACAATATTGGAGAAAGCGAAATTAATCTTGGTGTCAGAGACCTGCAACGACACTTCGCCATCTTCTTCATCAAGCAGCTTTTGCACTTCGGCAACGGTTTTGCGCGGAATGATAATCGCCGGCATGGCCTCAGCACCGACCGGACGGGCCATGTCAACACGCGCCAAACGGTGGCCATCGGTGGCCACGGCACGCAGCACCGCATCGCTATCGGCCGGCACGTGCAAATAAATGCCGTTCAAATAATAGCGTGTCTCTTCCACTGAAATGGCAAAGCGGGTTTTGTCGATGAGACGACGCAATTCCGTGCTCGGCAGGGCGAAAGCGACCGGCATTTCGTCTTGCGCCATGGCCGGAAAATCTTCCCGCGGCAGGGCTTGCAGCGCAAAGCTGGAACGCCCCGATGTCAGATTCAAACGGCTGCCGGTTTCATCCATTGCCAGCTCAACCTGCGCGCCATCGGGCAGTTTGCGCACAATGTCATACAGCATATGCGCCGGAGCGGTAATCGCACCGGGTTGCACCACTTCTGCCTCGACACGCTCGCGCATCTCAATTTCCAAATCAGTGGCAGTCAGCCCCAAAACACCGTTTTCGGCTTCCAGCAATACATTGGACAGAATCGGGATGGTGTTACGCCGCTCTACAACCGATTGCACATGATTGAGCGCTTTCAGCAAATCGCTACGTTCGATAATGGTTTTCATCCATCCCTCTCCTGACAGGCTGATGGACCGCCCAAAGGACAGCCACGGGGTGCGTGATGCCGATCACGCCTTCTGGCAGCGTGACTTGGCGACTCTGTTGGACAAAAATATAACAGAAGTCGCGCCGCGGGCAGCAGTTTTTTTATTTCCGACCCGGCCGGGAAAAATTAATTTTCCAGCATGCGGCGCAGCAAATCGACATCTTCGTCCAAAGCGGCGTCTTCTTCGCGCAATTGCTCGATTTTCCGCACCGCATGAATAACCGTCGTATGGTCACGACCGCCAAATTTGCGGCCGATTTCCGGCAAAGAACGCGTGGTCAATTGCTTTGACAAATACATGGCAATCTGCCGTGGGCGGGCCACTGAGCGGGCGCGCCGCGCTGACAGCATGTCGCCCATTTTGACATTGAAATATTCCGCCACGCGGCGTTGAATTTCATCAATAGTGACGCGGCGTTCAGACGCACGCAACAAATCACGCAGCACATCTTGCGCCATTTCCAGACTGACCGGACGGCCAACGAAACTGGCATAAGCAATCACCCGATTAAGGGCACCTTCCAATTCGCGGACATTGGAGACAATGCGTTGCGCCAAAAATTCCAATACCGGCAGCGGCACCGGCATGGCCGTGCCGTCTGATGATGTGCGGTCGGCCAGCGCATCAGCCTTCGACTGCAAAATGCCCAAACGCAGCTCATAATCGGTCGGGTGAATATCGGCCACCAGACCCCAGCCCAGACGCGAGCGAATGCGCTCTTCAATGCCGTCCAAATCGCTCGGTGACCGGTCAGCGGAAATAATCACCTGCCGATTATGGTCAATCAGCGCATTAAACGTATGGAAAAACTCTTCCTGCGTGCTGTCCTTGCCGGCGATGAATTGAATATCGTCAATCATCAGCACATCAACCTCGCGGAATTGCTGCTTAAAGGCCATGGTGTCCTTAAAGCGCAGGGCGCGAATAAATTGATACATGAATTTTTCGGCCGACAGATACAGCACGGTGCGCGACGGGTCTTGGCGGCGAATATCCCATGCAATGGCATGCATCAAATGGGTTTTACCCAAACCGACCCCGCCATAGAGAAATAGCGGATTAAAGGCCACGTGGTCGCCCTCAGTGAGGCGCCGCGCGGCGGCATGCGCCAGCTCGTTGGATTTGCCGACAACAAAATTATCAAAGGTAAAGCGCGGGTCGAGCGGCGCACCCATATCATCGCGCTGGCTCGGCTCGGCCACCGGCAGCGGGGCGGCCGGTTTGGCCGGACTGGCGGCCAGCGGGCTTTTCTTCGGGGTGACGGCTTTTTGCTCACGCACTTCCGGTTTTTTCGCCTCGCTGGGGCTCCATTCCGGTTGCAGCTCAATATCCACCCGACGAATGCTGGCATCCTCGGACTGCCAATGTTCTTTCAGGCGGGTCAGGTAATGCGCTTCAATCCAAGAGCGAACGAAACGGGTCGGCACTTGCAAAATGACACGGCCTTTTTGCGCGCTGCGCACATCCAAAGATTTGAACCAGCTGTTAAATGTCGCCTCGCCCAATTCGGCGCGCAGGCGCGAGCGCACACGGTGCCATTGGGCGTTCAACTTATCGCTGGTCTCATTTGCCGATGAAGCGGCATGCTGTTTGCTGTTGCTTTTGGCGTCTGGCTGCGCGTCGTGCTGCTCGGTCTGTGTGTGCCGGTCCACTGAATTATCCGCGCCCATCGCTATGTCCTCATTCATGGGGTCGGACAAGCCGACACAAAATTTCAACGCATTCCCGAAAAGAATGCAATGGGGCCAGTGGAAATAACCGGTCCGAAACGGACCCGCCATGTGCCTGTCTGATGCTCGCGCAGCGCTTTTTCGGTAACTTACGTCTCCGGGCTTTGGCTTTGCGATCCCCTCCCCACGCTAGCTTGTTGATTCCAAATCTCTTTTTCTCAAAAAGCCGTAAAGTCCAGCATTTCTGCGGCCTTCAGCGTGAAAAGAAGCTAGCAAGCAAAAACCGGACTGACAACGGGAAGGAAACAAGAACAGGCAAAAAAAATTTATTTTTTTGATCTTCTTTTAAAATTTTTCTGTCCTTTGCCGTGCATGCCGGACGCAAAAACCCGCCCCTCGTAAGAGGGGCGGGCTTTGAAACTTTGGCAATCATTGTAACGCAAAAACCGACCGTAATGTCGGTCTTACTTCGCGTTTCCGATTTGCCTTAAACGATGGCGCTGACCCGTTTGGCCAAGCGCGATACTTTGCGCGAGGCGGTGCGCTTGTGCAGCAGGCCTTTTTGACCGGCGCGGGCAATAGCAGGCTGGGCAGCGCGCAGCGCCACTTCCGCTTGGCTCTTATCACCGCTTTCAATCGCTTCTTCGACGCGGCGAATAAAGGTGCGCATCCGTGAGCGTTGGTCGCGATTGCGGGCCGTGCGGCGCTCGATTTTACGAACCATTTTCTTGGCTGACTTTGTGTTGGCCATGATGAAATCCTGTATCTCTAACAATGCGGACAAAGCCGCGATTGGCGGGTTATAGGCCGCCAAACCGCCAGCGTCAACCGCCAAAACGGCGTTTATCTGCTGACCGCGTGCCGCCTTACCTTTGTTTTGGGCCCTACTTATTGTTGAACTTCGGCGCCCGCTTTTCAACAAAGGCGGCCATGCCCTCTTGTTTGTCCTCAAAGGCAAATAGAGAGTGGAAGACGCGGCGCTCATAATGCACCCCTTCGCTTAGCGATGTTTCAAATGCCCGGTCGACGCATTCCTTCGCCGTATAGACGGATGGCAGCGATTTTTCGGCAATTTTCTCGGCCACCGCCACGGCTTCGTCGATTAGGTCATCGGCCGGCACAATGCGCGAGACAAGCCCGCAGCGTTCAGCTTCTTGTGCGTCCATCATGCGGCCGGTCAGGCACATTTCCATGGCTTTCGATTTACCGACAAAACGGGTCAGGCGTTGTGTGCCGCCGGCCCCCGGTATGACGCCGAGATTGATTTCCGGCTGGCCGAATTTTGCCGTATCGGCGGCCAAAATGAAGTCGCACATCATGGCCAGCTCGCAACCGCCGCCCAGCGCATAACCGGCCACGGCAGCGATAATCGGTTTGCGCGCCTTGGCCGCGGCTTCCCAATTGGCGGTAATGAAATCTTCCGCCATCACATCGGCATATGACTTATCGGCCATTTCCTTAATATCGGCGCCGGCGGCAAAAGCCTTGGCCGAACCGGTCAGCACCATGCAGCCAATACTCTCATCAGCGTCAAACGCTTCAATGGCATGGGTCAGCTCGTCCATCAGCGCGTGGCACAATGCGTTGAGCGCTTGCGGGCGGTGCAGCGTCATCAGCCCGACGGCGCCGCGCGTTTCGACCAAAATATTTTCGTATTTCATTTTATCCCTGTCCGGCCGCAAAGGCCTGTCCCTAAAGGCCCGTTGGGGCCAAATCGAAAATCACCAAATCGGCGGTGAAGGTGAGGCGCAGGATTTCCCCTTTACGGGTGAAAGTCAAGCGCTGCGCCGTGCTATCTTGCGCCACACTTTGCCAACCCAAATTGGGCAGGCTGGCGCGGTAAAAATCGACAATGGCGCGCGGCGCCACCGAGCCGTCCGGCAGGGCGGCGATTTGCACAATCCGACCCTGCGGTTTGTCAAACACCAAGCCGCCATCGCTGAGCTCTTGCAAGCCGGCGGCCAACGGAATATCCGGCGCAGCCGATAAATATTGCGCCGCCGCGGGACGCGCCATCAGCCCGACCATGAGCAGCGCGATGGCCGCCGCATGGAACCCGGTCGCCCAAGCACGGCGCAAGGGCTGCTTGACAATAAGTAAAAACATAATGGCGTCCCTCATCATTAGTCTTGTTCTCTAAGCCACTGTCTAACGGCCCTATTCCAACCGCCTTATTCTAGCAGCCTTATTTTTGACAGGACGGGCAATAAAAGCTCGACCGTCCGGCCTGCACGATACGGCGGATAGTAGCATCACAATCGGGCCGCGAACAGGGCGCCCCCTCGCGATCATAGACCCAAAATTGGTGCTGGAAATAGCCCAGCTTGCCATCGCTATCGGCAAAATCGCGCAGCGATGACCCACCGGCCGCAATCGCCCGTTGCAGCACTTGCCGGATGGCCGGCAGCAAGCGGGCCAAGCGTTTCGGGCCGGTATTGGCGGCCAGACGGCGCGGGCTGATGCGGGCATCAAACAGCGCCTCGCAAACATATATATTGCCGAGACCGGCGACCACCGATTGGTCGAGCAGGACATTTTTAATCGGCGATTTGCGCGCCGCGCAAGCATTGAGCAAAACCGGCAAGTCAAACTGATTGCCCAGAGGTTCGGGCCCTAAATTGCTGAGAAATTTATTGTCCTGCGGCGCGCCGGAAAAACAATCCATAAAACCAAAGCGGCGCGGGTCGGCATAAGACAAATGCGTGCCGTCCTCGAAATGCAGCCGCATGTGAATATGCTTGGCGGCCACCGGCGCGGCCACCTCATGGGCATAGTCGCCCGGCTCCAGACGCGCCGCATCGGGCCGGTCGAGCATGAACCGACCGGTCATACCCAAATGGCTGAGCCAATAAAATGTCTCGCCGTGTTTTTCGAGGCTGGCCAATAAATATTTGGCGCGCCGGCCAAAATGGGTCAGCGTCGCGCCTTGCATTTTGGCGGCAAAATTTTCCGGAAAAGGAAACCGCAAATCGGCGCGGTTGAGCTCAAGCGCGGCAATGCGGCGGCCTTCAATATGCGGCGCCAAGCCACGGCGAACGGTTTCGACTTCGGGTAATTCAGGCATGGCGCATCATATCGCAGCCGCCCGCCCAAACAAGTCAAACAAGCAAAACAAATGCGGCTTAAGGAAGCGAGGTTTGCGCATGGTCATCCTTCATCACGACCCCGCGCATCACGGCCCTGCTAGTCATTGTTTTCACGCCCCCTTTCGGCTATCGTCCGCCGCATGAGTGAGAGCGGCGAAACAAAAACCGGCGATAACGTAACCGGCGATACCACCCATTTCGGCTTCCGCACCGTTGAGGCGGCGGCGAAGCAGGGGCTGGTGCGCGAGGTGTTTGACAGTGTGGCCGATAAATATGATCTGATGAATGATCTGATGTCGGCCGGGCTGCATCGCGCTTGGAAAGCGCAAATGATCGACGCGCTGCATATTCGCCCCGATGCCGATTTGCGACTGGTCGATGTGGCCGGTGGCACCGGCGATATCGCCTTTAAGGCGCTGGCCCGCAGCCGCCGCGTCAACACACGCATGCAAGCCCAAGTGATTGATGCCAATGCCGAAATGGTGCGGGTTGGCCGCGACCGCGCCGCCAAACAGGGCGAAACGGCGGTGGATTTTCTCACCGGCACGGCCGAGGCATTACCGCTGACCGCCAATAGCGTCGATTTGGTGACCATTGCTTTTGGCATTCGCAATGTCACCCATCGCGACCGGGCGCTGGCCGATATGCACCGCGTGCTGAAGGCGGGCGGGCGTTTCGTCTGTCTGGAATTTTCGCATATGCCGAGCCGCCTGCTGCAAAAAGCCTATGACGCTTATAGTTTCTCGCTTATTCCGCCAATGGGCAAAATGGTTACCGGTGATGCGGACAGTTATCAATATTTGGTCGAGAGCATTCGCCAATTCCCGCCGGCCGGAGCGTTTCAAGAAGAAGTGGCGGCCGCCGGCTTTGCCCGCTGCACGCATCATTTGCTGACCGGTGGCATTGCCGCCCTGCATGTGGGATGGAAAGTGTAAATGCGGGCTTGGCGTCTTCTTCGTATGTTGCGGTTGCTGCTGGCGCAAGACGCGCTGCTGCCGCCGGACTTTTTTACCGACGCGCCGCGCCGTGTGCGCTTGGCACGCCGCCTGTTTACCTTTGCTGCGCCGCGTTATGCCGAGCAGCAGCGCGGGCAAAAACTATCCGATAAAATTCGCAAGCTGGGGCCGACCTATATCAAGCTGGGGCAGTTTTTGGCCACGCGGCCGGATATTATCGGCCCGGTCATGGCGCGCGATTTGCGCCTGCTGCAAGACAAGCTGCCGCCTTTCGGCGACAAAAAAGTGGCGAAAATTCTCGCTGCCGAACTGGACCATCCGGACGCGGTCATTCGCGATATGGGCCCGCCCATTGCCGCTGCATCAATTGCGCAAGTGCATATGGCCACCCATGCGCAAACCGGCGAAAAGCTGGCCGTCAAAATTCTCCGCCCCGGTGTTGAAGAACGCTTGGCAGGTGAGCTGGCACTGCTCGGCAAGGTGGCGGTTTTTGCCGAACGGTTTTTTCCCGTTACCCGTCGCCTGCGGCCGGTCGATGCGATTGCCACTTTGGCGCGCTCGATAAATGGCGAAACCGATTTCCGCATGGAAGCTGCGGCCCTGTCAGAAATGGCGGAAAACACGGAAGACCAGAAAGGTTTTACCGTGCCGAAAATCATTTGGGAGGCCAGCGGACGCCGCGTGCTGACCATGGGCTGGATTGACGGCGTGGCGGCCTCCGAAATTGAGGCGCTTAAAGCCGATGGCCATGACTTGCCGCAATTGGCGACACGCTTGCTACAAATCTTTCTGACGCTGGTTTTGCGCGACGGGTTTTTTCACGCCGACATGCACCAAGGCAATTTGCTGGTGCAAAAAGACGGCACGATTGTCGCCATTGATTTGGGCATTTGCGGGCGGCTTGATAAAGACAGCCGCCGCTTTCTGGCGGAAATTCTGCACGGCTTCATCATGCGCGATTATGTCCGCCTCGCCGAAGTGCATATGGAAGCCGGCTATGTGCCGAGCCATCACGATAAATATGAGTTTGCCCAAGCCTTGCGCTCGGTCGGCGAACCGATCCGTGATCGCGATGCCGATGATATTTCCATGGGCCGCGTGCTGTCGCAACTCTTCATGATCACCGAGCAATTTGAGATGGTCACGCAGCCACAATTGTTGCTGCTGCAAAAAACCATGGTGACGGTTGAAGGCGTGGCCCGCAGTTTTGACCCGAAGGTCAATATTTGGGATGCCAGCGAGGATTTGGTCGCCGATTGGTTGCGCCGGCAAATCGGCCCGCAAGCCGTGCTGCAAGACCTGCAGCAAAATGCCCGCCGTGGACTGGCCGCACTGCGCCGCCTGCCCGACACGCTGGAACAGGCCGAACGCAGTGCCGCAGCAATTGAAGATATGGCGGCCCGCGAACCGGCGACACACGCCCCCGACAAAGTGGCGCGGCGGCTCAGCTGGGCGGCGCTCTTGGCGGCTCTGGCAGCCTGTGGGATGGTGCTATTCGGCTGAGCCCGGCTTTGGGGTAAACCCGCACATGCAGTTGTAAATTTTTTTGATTTACATTTTTTTTCTGGAAATTAAACTCACTGTCACATGATGCACCTCTATCATTGCGGTGCGGCAAGATTTTTCGATTGGGGCTTTTATGCCACGGGTTTTATTGATTATTGGCGGCGGCATTGCCGCTTATAAGGCGCCGGAACTGGTGCGCCAATTGACGGCGCGCGGGTTGACCGTGCGCTGCTTGCTGACGGCGGCCGCCGAACAATTCGTCTCGCCCTTATCCTTGGCTGCCGTGTCGGGCGATAAGGTCTATGACAATTTGTTCGACCTGACCGATGAAACGGAAATGGGGCATATTCAATTATCGCGCGATGCCGATATGATTTTGGTCGCCCCGGCGACCGCCGATTTAATGGCCAAAGCGGCGCAAGGCAGCGCCAATGATTTGGCCACCACCACTTTATTGGCGACCGATAAGCCGGTGATGATGGCTCCGGCAATGAATGTGCGCATGTGGCAGCACGCCGCCACGCAACGCAATTTGGCGCAATTGCAAGCCGACCAAATCGGCTTTATCGGCCCCGATGAGGGCGATATGGCATGCGGTGAATTTGGCCCCGGACGGATGAGTGATCCGACCGTGATTGCCGAGGCGGTGGCGGCCCGCCTTTTGACCTCTCCTCCGACCGCTACATCAGCCGATAAAACCGGCCACAGCCGGCCCTTGAGCGGACGCAAGATTTTGGTCACCGCCGGCCCGACCCATGAACCGATTGATCCGGTGCGATATTTGGCCAATCGCTCCTCCGGCAAGCAAGGCTATGCGCTGGCCGCCGCCTTGGCCGATTTGGGCGCCGATGTGGTTTTGGTCTCCGGCCCGACCGCGCTGAATGACCCGGCCGGTCTGACCACCATAAGGGTGGAAACCGCACAAGAAATGCTCGATGCCGTGACCGCACAATTGCCGGTCGCCGCCGCCATTATGTGCGCCGCCGTCGCCGATTGGCGGCCCGAAAGCTGCGGCACGCAAAAAATCAAAAAAGCCGAAGGCGGGGCAACCGCCATCACGCTGACGGAAAATCCGGATATTCTGGCCAGCCTCGGCGATCACGCAGAACGACCGGCCTTGCTGGTCGGCTTTGCCGCCGAGACCCATAATGTTGCCGCTTATGCGCGCGATAAGCTGACCCGCAAGAATTGCGATTGGATTGTCGCCAATAATGTCGCCATTCCGGCCGATGAGACGGATAGGGCGGACGGCCAAGTGGCCGGCGGCGTGATGGGTAGTAACAATAATCACGTCACCCTTGTCAGCCATGATGGGACGGACGATTTCGGCCCGCTGAGCAAACAGGCAACGGCCGAAAAACTGGCCGATAAAATCGCGGCCCATTTGACCACGCAAGTAAGTACCGCCTCTGACAAAAAGGAAACCGCATGAGCCACGCCCCGCTGATTGAAATAATGCCGCTGCCGCATGGCGCCGATTTGGCGTTGCCCGCCTATGAAAGCAACGAGGCAGCCGGCATGGATTTGCGTGCCGCTTTGCCGGCCGATGCGCCGGTGGTGTTGGCGCCGGGCGCGCGGGCCCTTATTCCAACCGGCTTTGCCATGGCGTTACCGCCCGGTTTTGAAGCACAAGTGCGGCCGCGTTCCGGTTTGGCGGCGAAAAACGGCGTCACCGTTTTGAACACGCCGGGCACGGTGGATAGCGATTATCGCGGCGAAGTGAAGGTCATTCTGATCAATTTGGGCGATGAGCCGTTTACCATTGAGCGCAATATGCGGATGGCGCAAATGATTATCGCGCCGGTCGTGCAAGCGCAATTGCAGGCCGTCACCAGCCTTGATGAGACGGCCCGTGGCAGCGGTGGCTTTGGCTCCACCGGCACAGATGCCGCCTCACAAGCGAGCGGCCAATGATTAATCTGTCGCGTAAATCGCTATTGGGGTTGGAGGCCGTGTTGGACGTGGCGCTGCATGCGCGCCCCGACCCGGTGCAGGCGCGTGATATTACGGCGCGACAGGGCATTCCGCAGCGTTATCTTGAACAAGTCATGCAAGCCCTGGTGCGGGCCAATATTCTGCGCGGTGTGCGGGGCCCCCGGGGCGGCTATCGGCTGGCCCGCGAGCGTCGCAAAATAACGGTTTTGGAAATTTTCGAGGTGATTGAAAGCATTGAAAAAGACGATGCGCATATGGCCTCGGCATCAGAGATTTACCGGCATGTCATTGCGCCGTTTTACGGCACGCTGCAAGACGCCCTGCAAACGGCGATTGGCGATATGACGATTGCCGATTTATGTCGCAATGTGGAAGCGCAGCAAAAGCAAGACAGCGACTTTACCATTTAAGAGAACGGAGAAACCGATGAGCAGCACAGATACGGCCGGACGCGGCAAAATATATTCTTCCATCACCGAGACCATCGGCAATACGCCGATCGTGCGGCTTGACCGGATTGCCGCCGAGCATGGCTGCCAGGCGCAAATTCTTGCCAAATTGGAATTCTTTAACCCCATCGCCAGCGTCAAAGACCGCATTGGCGTTGCGATGATCGACGCTTTGGAGGCTGACGGCAAGCTTGGCCCCGATAGTGTGATTGTCGAGCCGACCTCCGGCAATACCGGTATTGCCTTGTCATTTGCTTGTGCCGCCAAAGGCTATCGGTTGATTTTGTGCATGCCGGAAAGCATGTCGATGGAACGCCGTAAAATGCTTTTGCTGCTGGGCGCCGAATTGGAGCTGACCCCGGCCGAACAGGGCATGAAGGGGGCGATTGCGCGGGCCGAAGAATTGTTGGCCGCTAATGAGAATTATGTCATGCCGCAACAATTCAACAATCCGGCCAATCCGGAAATTCACCGCCGCACCACGGCAGAAGAGATTTGGAACGATACCGATGGCGCGGTTGATGCGATTGTTTCCGGTGTCGGCACAGGCGGCACCTTTACCGGTGTCGGCTCAGTGTTGAAAGCCCGCAAGGCGGGTCTGCAAATGGTTGCCGTGGAACCCGAAGACAGCCCGGTGCTGTCCGGCGGAGCGGGAGGCCCCCATAAAATTCAGGGCATTGGTGCCGGTTTTGTGCCGCGCAATATGCAGGCCGATTTGATTGATGAAATTTTGACCATTGGCAATGAAACGGCTTTTGAGACGGCCCGCGAATTGGCCCGCCTTGAGGGTGTGCCGGGCGGCATTTCATCGGGCGCAGCGATTGCCGCCGCTTTGGAATTGGGCAGTCGGCCGGAAATGGCAGGCAAGATGATTGTCGCCATTTTGCCGAGCTTTGCCGAGCGTTATCTGTCGACCGCTTTGTTTGAAGGGCTGTAAGCCATGGCGCTGAGCGATGACGAAATCGATCGCTATCAGCGTCATATTTTGCTGCCGGAAATCGGCGGCGCCGGACAACAAAAATTGAAAGCCGCCTCCGTGCTGCTGGTCGGCATGGGCGGGTTGGGCCATCCGGTCGGGCAATATTTGGCAGCCGCCGGTATCGGCCATTTAGGGCTGGTCGATGATGATGTGGTCGAACTTTCGAATTTGCAACGGCAGGTCCTATTTTCAGACAGTGACCTTGGCAGCGCCAAAGTCGCGGCCGCGGGCAAGGCTTTGAAAGCCGTCAATCCGCATGTGCGGCTGCGCTTGCATGAGACACGGCTGACGCAGGTTAATTGTGCCGCGCTATTGGCCGATTATGATCTGGTGGTAGATGGGACGGATAATTTTGCCACCCGATTTATTGTCAATGATGGCTGTTATACAGCCCGCAAAACCCTTGTTTCAGGCGCGGTTGGGCGGTTTGACGGGCAGGTGGCGACCTTTAAGCCATGGCTTAAAGACGCCGATGGCACACCTTTGCCGTGCTATCGCTCGCTGGTACCGCAAGTACCGGAGGCGCAAGATAATTGCGCTACCACCGGCATTATCGGCGCTTTGACCGGTGTCATCGGCGCGTTCATGGCGGTTGAGGTGATTAAGGAAATTACCGGCGCCGGTGACAGTCTGGCCGGCCATATGTTGATTTATGACGGGCTGGCCGGCGCGGCACGGCGGGTAAAAATCGCTTGGGACCCGGCCAATCCAAATAATGGCCGCGACGTCTAATACGCCCCTCTCAACCATGCATCCATAGCACCGAGGCATGATTGCATGCTTGTCGGCAGCGGCGGATATTTGTATCAAAGGAATATGGATCGTTTGGTGATTCTCCGTATCGGCCTCGGCCTTGTTTTATTGGTCTGCGTGGTGGCACTGCTGCCGTTCTCTATTGCCGCGCAAACCAATCAGGATGACCGGCCATTAGGCGATAGCGGTCTGCCCTTGCCGCGCTTTGTGTCGATTTCAAAAAGCGAAGCCAATGTAAGACGGGGGCCGGGCGAGGATTACCCGCTGCTTTATCAATATCGGCGTCGCGGCTTGCCTTTGGAAATCGTTGCCGAATATGGCCAATGGCGGCAAGTGCGCGACCATGAGGGCGCTGAAGGCTGGATGCATGCGCGGCTGCTGCGTGGCACCCGCACCATAATGGTTAGGCAGGCGGCCAATGCGCTGGCTCTGCGCGCGCGCGCCGATGGCGCCGCCGGTGTGGTGGCGCTTGTGCAATCGGGCACAATCGGGCGTCTGGAAGAATGCGCTGATGCCTGGTGCGAAGTGCAGTTTGACGGCCATGAGGGCTGGTTACCGCGCGACATGTTATGGGGCGTTTACCGCTTCGAATATAATGACCAATAAAGGAAAACGGGGCCGCCTCAGCGACCCCGTCTCTTCCCAAAACGAAATGCTTTGGTTTACGCCACCGCCTCAACAGCCGGTTGCGCTTCTGTGTCATGCATCAATAAATATTCAAATGCTGCCAGCGCCGCTTTAGCGCCTTCGCCCATGGCGACGACGATTTGCTTATGCGGTACGGTGCTTACATCGCCGCAAGCGAAAATGCCCGGCTGCGATGTTTCGCATTTTTCATTGATGATGATTTCGCCCCAGGGCTTCATTTCGACCATGCCGTCGACCAGCTGGCTGTTGGGTATCAAGCCGATCTGAACGAACACGCCCGCCAAGTCCTGACGCTGTGCGGTGCCGCTATCGCGGTCTTGATATTCCAGAGCCACGACTTTGCCGTTCTCTGCATGAATTTCTTTGGTCGCCGCGTTGGTGACAATCGTGATGTTGTCGCGTGTCTGCGCTTGGTCGACCAGCACCTGGTCGGCTTTTAATTCCGGCAAAAACTCATAAACGGTGACCGAGTTGACGATGCCCGCCAAATCAAGCGCCGCTTCAACGCCGCTATTGCCGCCGCCAATTACCGCCACATCGCGGCCTTTGAAAAACGGCCCATCGCAATGCGGGCAATAGGCGACGCCATTGCCGATATTTTCTTTTTCGCCCGGCACGCCCAATTCACGCCAGCGGGCGCCGGTCGCGACAATCAACGTCTTTGTCGGCACGATTTCGCCACTGGCCAGCGTGATTTTTTTCACCGCCCCTTCGGCAATATCCGTGACTTGCAAATGCTCTTTCACCGTGACGTCATAATCATCCAAATGGGTGTGCAGCGCGCCGACCAATTCCGGTCCGGTGGTTTTCGGCACGGAGATGAGGTTTTCAATGCCCATCGTATCCTTTACCTGACCGCCAAACCGTTCGGCAATCAGGGTCACTTTCAAGCCTTTGCGGGCGCTGTAAATGGCCGCCGCGACACCGGCCGGGCCACCGCCAATAACGGTCACATCCTGCAGTTCGCTCTCGCCGCCGCCACCGGCCGCTGCCATACCGGGCTGCAATTCAATCAGCTTATTGAGCAATTCGGCCGCATCCACTTTGCCATTGGCAAACGGTTCGCCGTTTAAAAACACGCAAGGCACGCCCTGAATATCGCGCTCTTCGATAAGCTGCGGATACAGGCCGCCATCCAGCGTTTCCGCCGTTATGGCGTCATTCAAAATGGCAAATTGGTTGAGCGCCTGCACCACATCGGGGCAATTATGACAGCTTAGGCTGACAATCACCTCGAAGTTGAGCGGCTGAGAAATATTTTTGATGAGATTGGCAATGCCGTCATCCAGTTTCATCGCACTGCCCGAAGCGTGCAAAATGGCCAGGATTAATGAGTTAAACTCATGGCCGCCCGGAATGCCGGAAAACGCCACGCCGGTCGCTTGCCCGTCGGCCTCAATGGCGAAACTGACCGGACTGCGCAAACCCGCATCGCGTTCTTCAAACAGCACTGTGTCAGCCGTCTCTGCAATGCGCGCCAGAAAATCCACCAGCTCGGCGCGTTTATCATGTGCACCGGTTTGCAGCACCAGCGTCACCGTTTTTTGCATATCGGCGAAATAGCCTTTCAGGGCGGTTTTAATTTCATCGGTAATCATCGGGCGTCTCCATTGAGTGGCTGTGCCGGTGCGGTTAGGGGGGTGAGAACCGGACGCCCCTTTCGGGGCGCCCGATAAATCAAGTTAGATTTTGCCGACCAAATCGAGGGACGGGGCCAAAGTGGCTTCGCCTTCTTTCCACGCGGCCGGGCAAACTTCACCCGGATTATTGCGGACATATTGAGCGGCTTTGACTTTGTTCAGCAGGGCTGAGGCGTCACGGCCAATACCTTCGGCGGTGATTTCAACGGCTTGGATGATGCCGTCCGGATCAACCAAGAAAGTGCCGCGATCGGCCAGGCCTTGCTCTTCGCGCATATTTTCGAAATTGCGCGTGATGATGCCCATTTGGTCGCCCAGCATCGGATACTGAATTTTGCTGATCGTGTCTGAGGCTTCGTGCCAGGCTTTATGGGTGAAATGCGTGTCGGTGGACACGGCATAAACCTCAACGCCGAGCTTTTGCAGCTCGTCATAATGATCGGCCAGATCGCCCAGCTCGGTCGGGCAGACAAAGGTAAAGTCGGCCGGATAGAAGAAGAAAATGGCCCATTTGCCGAGCACATCTTTTTCGGTTACTTCAAAAAAGTCTTTTTCACCGGCTTTAAAGGCGGTGGCCGTAAACGGCTTAATTTCTGTGTTGATGACTGACATATCTTACTCCTAATCCACTATGCCTTACGCAGGGCCGACACATGAAGATGCGGCCTTGCTTGCTAGATAGGGCAGCAGCACAGGTCTGTCAAGTTTTTTAGAATAATTCTAAGAAAGAAAAGCGATTATTTTTGCAGCCGAATGACAATATCGACACCGGCCACGCTATAGCCGTCCGGCGCTTGCGGCAGCGTGCCGAGCGCCACCGCATCAGCAGCAATATCGATCAGCTGCCCGTCTTCTTCGACATAAAAATGATGGTGGTCCGACAGATTAGTGTCGAAATAGCTGCGCGTTTGGTCAACCTGCACTTCGCGCAACAGACCGGCCTCGCAAAATTGGTTCAGCGTATTGTAAATGGTCGCTTGGCTGACCGACAGACCGGCGGCCCGCGCCTCAGCCAACAGGGCTTCAGCAGTCAAATGCCGATTGCCTTTGGAAAACAATAAATGCGCCAGCAGCAGACGCGGCTCGGTGGTCCGCAAGCCGTGGGCTTTTAATTTATCGCTCCAAGCGGCGCGTTGCGCGCTGTCGAGCGTGGCGGTCATGTGCGGTGCGGCCATGGCGGGCGCTCCCCATTTGTTATAATCATTCCAAAAAATAAGCGGTGAGGGCCCAAAAGTCAACCTTGCGGGAGGCAGCGGAAACCGCGTGGGGACGGAAAGAGGCAGCGCCGCGCGCTGCCTCCGCCCATGTTACCCCTTATGCCGCCCGCTTGCCGTCTTCCTTACCATCTCACTTACCGCCTTACTTGCTGTTGATGCGGTCAAAACGGTCGGCATTCATTACCTTGTTCCACGCGGCGACAAAATCATTGAGGAATTTTCGCTTATTGTCATTTTGCGCATAAAACTCGGCCAAGGCGCGCAATTCGGAATTGGCGCCAAACAGCAAATCGACCCGCGTCGCAGTGCGCAGCAATTTGCCGGTTTTGCTCGACCGCCCCTCATATAAATTGTCGCCGACCGGCTGCCAGACGACACTCATATCGAGCAGCACGGAGAACCATTTATTGTTCAAGCGATCGGCTTTGCTCCACACGCCATGGCCATCCGTGCTGACGCCCAAGGCGCGCAGACCGGCCACCAGAACGGTCATCTCAGCCGCCGTCAGCCCTAATAAATGCGCCTTATCGAGCAGCATTTCCTCCGCGACAACACGGCACCCGGCTTTGGCATAATTGCGGAAGCCATCGGCTTGCGGCTCCAGCACGGCAAAACTGTCAGCATCGGTTTGATGCGCCCCGGCATCGCCGCGCCCGGCCATAAACGGCACTTTCACCCGCGCCGCCTGCTCAATGGCCACGGCACCGGCCAGCACAATCATATCAGCCAGACTGGCGCCATGAGATGCCGCAATCGGGGCCAGCGCATCGATGACGCGGGTCAATTGCGCCGGCTTATTGACCGGCCAGTTATTTTGCGGCGCGAGGCGAATGCGCGCGCCATTGGCGCCGCCGCGCATATCGCTATGACGATAGGTCGAGGCGGAAGCCCAAGCGGTTTCGACCATTTCGGTGATGCCCAGCCCGCTGGCCGCAATCGCCGCTTTGTCGGCGGCAATATCATAATCATCGCGACCGACCGGCACCGGGTCTTGCCAAATAAGCTCTTCTTACGGCACTTCCGGCCCCAAATAGCGACATTTAGGCCCCATATCGCGGTGCAATAATTTGAACCAAGCGCGGGCAAAAGCATCGGCCAATTGGTCGGGGTGTTGATGAAAGCGCTCGGAAATTTTGCGATAGTCTGGGTCTTTAATCAGCGCAATATCGGCCGTGTTCATCGCCAAAGTAACCCTTTCACCGGCCGTGTCGACTTCCGGTGCCATATCTTCGGGCGCGATATTGACCGGATGCCAAATATACGCACCGGCCGGCGAGGTGGTGACCTGCCAGTCACATTTGAACAACGCATCGAAATAGCCATTATCCCACTTTGTCGGATTGGTGGTCCACGGCCCTTCCAGACCGGACGTAATGGTATCGCGCCCTTGGCCGGAGGCATGCGCGGATTTCCACCCAAGCCCCATTTGCTCGATCGGCGCGGCTTCCGGTTCCGGCCCGACCAGCCCGTCATCACCGGCCCCGTGCATTTTGCCAAATGTGTGCCCACCGGCCACCAGCGCCACGGTTTCCTCATCATTCATCGCCATGCGGGCAAAGGTTTCGCGGACATCCTGCGCCGATTTTAACGGGTCAGGCTCGCCATTCGGCCCTTGCGGATTTACGTAAATCAACCCCATTTGCACCGCCGCCAAGGGCTGCTGCAAAGATTGCCGCGTCTCGCCATAGCGTGTGTCGCCCAACCAATCGGTTTCAGCGCCCCAATAAACATCTTCTTCCGGATGCCAAATATCTTCGCGGCCGCCGCCAAAACCAAAGGTTTTGCCGCCCATTCTTTCAATCGCCACATTTCCGGCCAGCACCAGCAAATCGGCCCATGAAATGGCATTGCCGTATTTTTGTTTGACCGGCCACAGCAGGCGGCGCGCCTTATCAAGATTGCCGTTATCGGGCCAGCTATTGAGTGGCGCGAAACGCTGCGCTCCGGCATTGGCGCCACCGCGCCCGTCGCCGGCCCGATAAGTACCTGCCGCATGCCATGTCATACGAATAAATAACGGCCCGTAATGGCCATAATCGGCCGGCCACCACTCTTGGCTGTCGGTCATCAGCGCCGCAAGGTCGTGCTTTAGGGCCTGAAAATCCAGCTTGGCAAACGCCTTGCGATAGTCGAATTTGGCGGCCTGCGGCGAGGCTTTACAATCATGCTGACGTAAAATGGCCAGATTTAGCTGATTGGGCCACCAATCCTGATTGGCGGTGCCGCTGGTTTGGGTGCGGGTCATGGCACCATGCATGACCGGACAAGTAGGGGTGTTCATCGGGGCGCTCCTTTTGTTTTTATTATCTGCGCGACTGCCTTGTCACTATAGCGGCCGTTGGCGGGCGGTCAAACATTTTAGAATTATTCTAAACTGTTTATCCACCGCCACACGGCTTTTTGCCCATATATCGGCTCGGCAAAAAACCGCCGCGCCATCTAGGCGATGCGCGACAAAACATGCTAGTTTCACTGCAATCTATGAGAGGGGTGATTATGTCCAACCAAAATTCCTACAGCTATGATGAGTTGATTGCCTGCGGTGAAGGCGAGATTTTCGGCGACGGCAATGCCCGCCTGCCGGCCCCGCCCATGCTAATGTTTGATCGCATCACCAAAATTTATGATACGGGCGGCGCTTTTGATAAGGGGTATATGGAAGCCGAATTGGATATTCACCCAGGCCTGTGGTTTTTCGATTGTCACTTCAAAACCGACCCGGTGATGCCGGGCTGTTTGGGCCTCGATGCCATGTGGCAGCTCATCGGCTTTTATCTCGGCTGGCTTGGCCATCCGGGTCGCGGCCGCGCATTGGGCGGCAGCATTAAATTTACCGGCCAGGTGATGCCCGATGTCAAATTGGTGCGCTATGAAATTGACATGAAGCGGGTCTTGGCCGGCAAGCTGGTTATGGGCATTGGCGACGCACGCCTTTATGCCGATGATAAAATGATTTACGAGGCTGAAGGCCTGCGCGTCGGCCTGTTCCGTCCGGAACAAATGTAAGCCAATATATAATTCAAATTTAACGATTCAGGAGAGAGCCATGCGTCGTGTCGCCATTACCGGTATGGGTATTATTTCAAGCCTCGGCAATAATCCGCAAGAGGTCGCAGCCAGCCTGCGCGACGGCAAATCGGGCATTTCCGCCATGGACAGCTTTGCCGAAATGGGCTTTCGCAGCCAAATTGCCGGTCAGCCGGATTTTGATATTGAAGGCAATATCGACAAGCGGGTGCGCCGCTTTATGGGCGATGGCGCGGCGTGGAATTATGCCGCCATGCAACAAGCGATTGACGATGCCGGGTTGGAAGAAGACACCATTGTCAATCCGATGACCGGGCTGATTATGGGCTCCGGCGGGCCGTCAACCAAAGCATTGATTGCCGCCACTGATACGGCGCGCAATTCCAGCCCGAAGCGGGTCGGCCCGTTTGCCGTGCCGAAAGCCATGAGCTCGACCAACTCGGCCACTTTGGCCACGCCGTTTGGTATTAAGGGTGTCAATTATTCCATCTCCTCGGCTTGCGCCACCTCTTCGCATTGCATCGGCAATGCGGCGGAAATGATTCAATGGGGCAAGCAGGATGTGATGTTTGCCGGTGGCGGCGAAGAATTGGACTGGGCCCTGTCGGTCTTGTTTGACGCCATGGGCGCCATGAGCTCGAAATATAATGACACGCCGGCCACCGCCAGCCGCGCCTATGACAAAAACCGCGACGGCTTTGTGATTGCCGGCGGCGCGGGTGTTCTGGTGCTGGAAGAAATGGAACGCGCCAAAGCGCGCGGCGCAAAAATCTATGCCGAAGTGACCGGCTATGGCGCCACCTCTGACGGCCATGACATGGTGCAGCCTTCCGGCGAAGGCGCGGTGCGCTGCATGCAAATGGCCATGCGAACAAATGACAGTGCGATTGATTACATCAACCCGCACGCCACCTCAACGCCGGTCGGCGACATTAAGGAAATCGAAGCGCTGCGCGAGGTGTTTGGTGCCATTGACTGCCCGGCCATTTCAGCCACCAAATCGCTGTCGGGCCATTCGCTCGGCGCGGCCGGTGTGCAGGAAGCGATTTACGCGCTTTTGATGATGCAGGGCGATTTCATCGCCGGCTCAGCGCATATTGAAGAGCTTGACCCCGATTTTGCCGATATGCCGATTGTGCAAGAAACCCGCGACGCCAAACTCGACACCGTCATGTCGAACTCATTCGGCTTTGGCGGCACAAACGCCACGCTGGTGATGCGCCGGGTGTAACACGCATTGCGGGCGCGCCGTTAAAGCGCGACCAAGCAAATAAAAAGGGCGGGATTAGATCCCGCCCTTTCTCATGTCTAAAATGCCTTCGACTTACTCAGCGTCGTCGGCTTTTTTGTTTTCCAGATCTTCGCCGGTTTCCTGGTCAACGACTTTCATTGACAGGCGCACCTTGCCGCGATCGTCAAAGCCCATCAGCTTGACCTTCACCGTGTCGCCTTCTTTGACGATATCGGTGGTGTTTTCAACGCGGTGGTCGGCCAGTTGCGAAATATCCACCAGACCGTCACGCTTACCGAAGAAGTTGACGAAAGCGCCGAAGTCCATGGTTTTGACAACCGTGCCCTCGTAAATCACGCCGACTTCCGGCTCAGCGACAATCGAGTTGATTTGGTCGAGCGCCGATTTAATGGCTGCCGCATCGGCAGAGGCCACTTTAATCAGCCCATCATCGCCAATGTCAATCTTGGCGCCTGAGGTTTCGACAATCTCACGAATGACCTTACCGCCGGTGCCGATAACTTCGCGGATTTTATCCTGCGGCACCTGAATGGTCTCGATTTTCGGGGCATATTCACCCATCTCATCGCGCGCTGAGGTCAGCGCTTTGGCCATTTCACCGAGAATATGGGTGCGGCCGCCCTTCGCTTGGTCAAGCGCCACTTGCATAATCTCTTCCGTAATGCCGGTGATTTTAATGTCCATTTGCAGCGAGGTAATGCCTTCGGCCGTCCCTGCCACTTTAAAGTCCATATCACCCAAATGGTCTTCATCGCCGAGAATATCGGACAGGACGGCGAAGCGATCGCCTTCCTTGATGAGGCCCATGGCAATACCGGCAACCGGCTTTTTCAGCGGCACACCGGCATCCATCATCGCCAGAGAAGAGCCGCAAACCGTGGCCATAGAAGACGAGCCATTGGACTCGGTAATCTCAGACACCAGACGCAGCGTGTAAGGAAACTCTTCCTTGGTCGGCAGCATGGCCTTCAGCGCCCGCCAAGCCAGCTTACCATGACCGATTTCGCGGCGGCCGGTAAAGCCGACACGGCCGGTTTCACCGACTGAGTAAGGCGGGAAGTTGTAATGCAGCATGAAGTTTTCGCGATAGGTGCCTTCCAGCGCATCGACGAATTGCTCATCATCGCCGGTGCCCAAAGTGGCAACCACCAGAGCTTGCGTCTCACCGCGGGTAAACAGGGCAGAGCCATGGGTGCGCGGCAGCACACCAACTTCTGACACAATCGGGCGCACATCGGCCAGACCGCGACCGTCAATGCGTTTCTCAGTATCGAGAATACCGCCACGGACAATATCGCTTTCCAGACCCTTAAAGGCACCGGAAACGGCAATCCGCTCATCGGCAGAAGCGTCTTCGGCAACCAGCTCTGCATTGACCTTATCGCGCAGCTCGGCAATGGCGTTTTGCCGCTCTTGCTTATCGGCCAGTTGATAGGCCGCCGTCACGCCGTCCTTGGCGATAGAAGCCACAGAGGCTTTCAGGGCGCTGTCATCGGCCGCTTCAACAACACGCGGTTCTTTGGCGGCTTTTTCACCCATCCGGATGCAGGCTTCAATAATCGGCTGGAATTCACGGTGACCGAACATAACGGCCCCCAACATCACATCTTCCGACAATTCATTGGCTTCTGACTCAACCATCAACACCGCGTCATCCGTACCGGCAACCACCAGATCCAGAGACGTATCCTGCATTTGGTCAATGGTCGGATTGAGCACATATTCGCCGTCAATAAAGCCGACACGAGCGGCGCCAATCGGGCCTTGGAACGGCAGACCGGAAATGGTCAAAGCGGCCGATACGGCAACCATGGCCACAATATCGGCGTCATTTTCCAAATCATGGCTCATCACTGTGGCAATGACTTGCGTTTCGTTTTTAAAGCCTTTGACGAAAAGCGGGCGGATCGGCCGGTCAATCAACCGAGAGACCAGCGTCTCTTTCTCGCTCGGGCGCCCTTCGCGCTTAAAATAGCCGCCCGGCACTTTACCGGCAGCATAGGCTTTCTCTTGGTAATTCACGGTCAATGGGAAGAAATCCAGACCCGGTTTCGGGGCCCTGTCACCGACCACTGTGGCCAGAACACTGGTTTCCCCATAGGTTGCCAGCACAGCCCCATCGGCTTGCCGGGCAATCCGACCGGTTTCCAGGGTCAGCGTGCGGCCGCCCCATTCAATTTCTTCGCGCGTAATATCAAACATTCGTCTTTCCTAATCAGACGGCCGCTGCAAGCTACTTTTCAGCGCACCGCCAAAGCCGCCTTCCCCTGAAGACGGCGCCATGAGAACCCGAAACATCCGGACCGGTTCTCGCCTACACTCCTTGCGGCACCATACCGCAACAAGGTCTGTCTGGTCCGATGACAGAGTGAAACGGCCGGCCCCTGACGGAGCCGGCCGATTTCTTAGCGACGCAAGCCGAGACGCTGAATGAGGCTTTGATAGAGCTCTGTGTCGCGGGCTTTGACATAGTCCAGCAAGCGACGGCGTTGGCTGACCAATTTCAACAGGCCGCGCCGCGAATGATTATCCTTGGCGTGGGTTTTGAAATGCTCGGTCAGATTGGCAATGCGTTCTGAGAGAATGGCAACCTGTACTTCCGGCGAGCCAGTGTCGCCATCTTTGGTTGCATATTCTTTAATCAGCGCGTCTTTGCGCTGTTGCGTAATCGACATCGGGATCTCCTTGTCCTCAGAAAGGACGGCTAGAGGTTAAACACCCGCAGCGGTTTGACGGTCACCCCGTCTGACTGGGCAATGGCGACAGGCTGGTCTTGGCAATGCAGATAAACAGCCTCGGCCGGTGCCACCGCTGGCGGCGAAATGGCTTGCCCCTGCTTAATGCGCGATGCCTCTGTAGCGCTAATGGCCAACGCCGGGATGTCGTCCAGCGCGGTCGCAAGCGGTAGCAGGCAAGCATCGAGAGCTGCCAAATCGGGCGCACTATGGCCCAAAGCGGTCAATTTATCCAGCCCTAAAGCGGTTTTTTCGTCAAAAGGCCCAACCCGCGTGCGACGCAATGCCGTGACATGGCCGCAACTGCCCAAATGCGCCGCCAAATCGCGCGCCAAAGCACGAATATATGTGCCTTTGCCGCAATCCACGGCAAATTGCGCCTCATCGGCGGTCGGCCGCGCCAATAGCCGGAAATCCTGCACATCAACCGGCCGTGCTGCCAAAGTAACCGCCTCACCGGCCCGCGCCGCCGTATAGGAGCGCTGGCCATTGACCCGAATGGCGGAAAATGGCGGCGGCACTTGCTGCAGCGTACCGGTAAACTGCGCCAGCGCCTGCTCAATGGCCGATGTTTCCGGCCGCACCGCGCTGGTCGCAATGGTTTCGCCCTCAATGTCATCTGTATTGGTAGCCGTGCCAAAGCGCAGGGTGAAGTGATAGGTTTTTTGCGCCGCTTGCATAAAAGCCACGGTCTTGGTCGCCTCGCCCAAGGCGATCGGCAAAATGCCATCGGCCAGCGGGTCCAGCGTGCCGGCGTGACCGGCTTTTTGCGCATCAAACAGACGGCGTATTTTACTGACCGCCGGGGTTGAGCCCAGCTCATAAGGCTTATCGAGATTGACCCAGCCGCTAATGGCGCGCCCCTTTTTGCGCCGTCCCATCAGTGCCGCCTAATCGTCATCATGAGGCGAAACGCCGGTTTGCACATCAGCCACCACATCGGCCATCACATCGGCCATCACTTCGTCAGAAGCGAGCAATTTATCCATGGCGGCGGCTTCGTCAAAACTGTCGTCAGCGGCAAAGCGGATATCGGGGGTATATTTTAGATGCAGGTCAGACAGCGCCAATTTTTTCAGCCGTGCCACATCCTCATTGAGCAAATGAACGATTTTGGCCAAATGCTGGCCGCCAAGCGGCATAATATAGGCCGTGGCATGCTTCAAATCGGGACTGATGCGCACTTCGGTCACGGTGATATTGGCCTTTTTCAGCACTTTCGGCTCAAAATCGGCCAGCCGCAGCACCTCGCTGAGCCGCTCGCGCAGCATTTCGCCGACCCGCAATTGACGCTGGCTCGGCGGTTTACCGGCAATGTTTTTTTGCTCAGCCATGACTGCCTCGCGCGCCGTTAGGCCACCGCGCTCCTAATCATCCAGCGTGCGGGCCACTTCTTCGACTTCATAGCACTCGATGACATCGCCGGCTTGCAGATCATTATAGTTCTCAAAGGCCATGCCGCATTCTTGTCCGGCTTGCACTTCTTTCACTTCATCCTTAAAGCGGCGCAAGGATGACAACTCACCCTCGTGAATGACAATATCGTCGCGAATGAGGCGGACCCGTGAGCCACGCCGCACCAGACCCTCGCCGACCAAACAACCGGCGGCCCGATCGCCCTTGCCGACCTTAAAGGTCTCAAGAATTTCCGCTTTACCAAGCGCCGTTTCGCGCAAGTCAGGCGACAACAGACCGGCCATGGCGGCTTTCAAATCATCGACCAAATCGTAAATCACATTGTAATAACGAATTTCCACGCCTTCAGCCTCGGCCGCTTGGCGGGCTTGCGCATTGGCCCGTGTGTTAAAGCCGAGAATGACCGCTTGCGAGGCCGTGGCCAAAGTCACATCGCTTTCAGTGATACCGCCAACGCCGGTATGCACAACGCGGGCCGACACTTCATCCGTGCCGAGTTTTTCGGCCGCTTGCGCAATCGCTTCTACAGATCCTTGTACATCGCCTTTGACAACAATGGCGATTTCGGCCCGTTCGGCATTTTGCAACTGGCTCATCATCTGATCCAGCGAGGCCGCTTTCGGACCGGCGGCGGTTGACTGGTCGCGCGCTTTACGGGCGCGATAATCAGCCACTTCACGGGCTTTGGCTTCGCTGTCTACGACGGTGAACACATCACCGGCGCCCGGCGCGCCACCGGCGCCCAACACCTCAACAGGGGTGGCCGGACCGGCTGATTTTACCTGCTTGCCTTGGTCATCGACCAAAGCCCGCACCCGACCGCTTTCTTGGCCGACGACAAAAATATCGCCGACACTCAGCGTGCCGCGTTGTACCAGAACCGTGGCGACCGCGCCGCGGCCCTTATCCAGCTTGGCCTCAATGACCACGCCTTCGGCGGCACGTTCGGCATTGGCTTTCAATTCCATCAGCTCGGCTTGCAGCGCGACCGCTTCCAGCAAATCATCCAGACCGGTACCGGTTTGCGCCGAGACTTCGATCATTTGCGTATCGCCGCCCATATCCTCGGAGATGATTTCATGCTGCAGCAGGTCATTTTTCACCCGCGTCGCATCGGCTTCCGGCTTGTCCATTTTATTGAGGGCAACAATCATCGGCGCCTCTGCCGCTTTGGCATGGTTAATCGCCTCAACGGTCTGCGGCATCACGCCGTCATCGCCGGCCACCACCAAAATGACAATATCCGTCACCTTGGCACCGCGCGCCCGCATGGCGGTAAAGGCGGCATGGCCCGGCGTATCGATAAAGGTCAGCACATCGCCGCCGCTGGTTTGCGTTTGATAGGCACCAATATGCTGGGTAATGCCACCGGCTTCGCCATCCGCCACTTTGGCTTTGCGCAGCGCGTCCAAAAGCGAGGTTTTACCATGGTCAACATGACCCATCACGGTCACCACAGGCGGACGACCGGTTTTATCGGCGTCATCATCATCGGCCGTGACAATCGCATCTTCAACATCGCTGTCGGAGACCCGTTTCACTTCATGGCCCAAATCCTCGGCAACAATTTGCGCCGTATCGGCATCAATCACATCATTGATTTTCGCCATAATGCCTTGGCCCATCAGCACTTTAATGACATCAACGGCGCGCTCGGCCATCCGATTGGCCAGCTCTTGAATGGTAATCGTGTCGGGCAATTGCACGGTGCGCGATACTTTTTCGCCGCTTTCGGGCCCGCGCGCTTGTCGCTTCTCGCGCTCACGCCGCCGCCGCATGGAAGCCAGTGAACGGACCCGCTCTTCATCATTCAGCGCATCATTGATCGTCAGCTTACCGGCCCGACGACGGCGCTCACCGCCTTTTTTATCGGCGGCCGGCGGACGCCGACGATCATCGGCGCGTTTTTTCGCATCATCGGCGCGCGGGGCCGCCGCCTTGGCAGCCGGTTGTGCTGCCGCATTGTCCTGTGTATCGGTTTGTTTGGCCTTGGCGGCTTCCGCCTGTTTGCGGGCTTGCGCGCGCTCTTCGGCCAAACGCGCTTCTTCCGCCTCGACGGCGGCGCGTTCTTCAGCGCGGCGCGCCTCTTCTTCAGCGCGGCGCTTGGCGTCCAATTCGGCTTGCTTGGCTTCTTCAACGGCCCGCACTTTGGCTTCGGCAACCGCTGCCAAACGCTTTTCATGCTCGGCTTTCGACAGCCCTTCCGGTACGGCCGGTGCGGTCGGTTGCGGCGCGGCTTCAGCGGCAGCTTGCGGCGCGGCGGCCTCTTCTTGGCCCGGCTTCACAACCCGTTTGCGGCGTTTTTCCACCAAAACCGATTTTGAGCGGCCATGCGAAAAGCTTTGCCGCACTTGGCCGCTTTCGACGGTTCGCTTCAAAGACAGTGTCTTGCCGCGTTTTTCGCCATCTTGCGGGGCCTCATCGCCCTGTTTCGCATCGCTCATAGTCCATCACTCCTGTCTGCGGCTTGCGCGGCGCTGACTTGCATCTCATCAGCGGCCGGTTCACCATCGTCCAACTCATCATAAGCGATGAGCCGCAGCGCTTGTTCATTCATCCGTGCCGCCCAAACGGCATCAGTAAGCCCTGCATGTATCACATTTGCACGGCCTAAGGCCATGCCCAATTCTTGTCGGTCGAAAACCACACATATGGCGACGCCCATCGCCTTGGCTTTACCGGCCATGGCCTGCTTGCCGTTTGCCGCCCCGTCACGCGCCGCCAGCAGCAAAGCCACTTCGCCGCGGGTCAAGGCCGCCTCAACTTTGGCAAAGCCCAAAACCAGACGCCCCGCCTTGCGCGCCAAAGAAAGCAGCGACAAAGCCTGACGGCGCATCAGGCTGAAAGTCAAATCGGCCAAATCAACGCCTGCCTGACCGGCCTGCAATTGCGCCACCACCCGGCGGCGCGCCAGCACATAAAGCGGCGCCCCGCCATCCGGCAATTTGCCTGCCAGATCGGGCGTTAACGTGCCATCCGGCGCGGTGACGAAACGCAAGAATTGCGCTTCATCGCCGCTGGTGCCGGTAATATGGCAATGATAGCAAACGCGCTGCATGGGCTTAAGCGTCCGGGCCGCATGATTTAAGCGTCCGGGCCGGCTGCATCGGCCGTCACCGCATCACTTGTTTCGCCGGCGGCCGGGCTGTCGCCCATGGCGGCGGCCACTTCGGCAGCCGCTTCCGCTTCCGCTGCTTCCAGCTCGGCCTGTTGGCGGGCCGCTTCTTCGGCGCGCTGCTGGTCGAGCTCTTCTTGGGTAATCCAACCGGCAGCGACACGCGCCACCATAATCAGATTTTCCGCCTCATCAGCCGATACGTCAAAACCGTCCAAAATACCTTCTTGGCGAACCCTGCGGCGCTCCACCGTTTCAAACCAACCGGTCAAATCATCGGTGACGCAACCGGCAAAATCTTCCAGCGTTTTGATGTCGTTTTCACCAAACCGCACCAACATGGCCGGAGTGATGCCTTCAATGGCCGCCAAATCATCAGCGACGCCCATTTCCTTGCGTTGCGCATCGAGCTTTTCATTTTCGCGGTCAAGATAATCGCGCGCCCGGTTTTGAATTTCTTCCGCCGTCTCTTCGTCAAAGCCTTCAATATAAGTAATCTCTTCGACCGGCACATAGGCCACTTCTTCAACCGTGGCAAAGCCTTCAGAGGCCAGCAATTGGGCGATCATTTCATCGACATCCAGCGCTTCCATAAACAAAGCGGTACGCTCGGCAAATTCGGCCTGACGACGTTCGCTTTCTTGCGCCTCGGTCATAATGTCAATATCCCAGCCGGTCAGCTGCGAGGCGAGGCGGACATTTTGCCCGCGTCGACCAATGGCCAGGCTCAATTGCTCATCCGGCACCACCACTTCGATGCGCTGCACATCCTCATCAAGCACTACTTTGGTCACTTCGGCCGGGGCCAGTGCGTTAACGATAAAGGCGGCCGGATCCGGCGACCACGGAATAATGTCAACTTTTTCGCCTTGCAGCTCATTGACCACGGCCTGCACACGGCTGCCGCGCATACCGACGCAAGCGCCGACCGGGTCAATACCCGGATCATTGGAAATCACACCGATTTTGGCACGTGACCCCGGATCACGGGCAACCGCGCGCACTTCGATAACGCCGTCATAAATTTCCGGCACTTCCTGCATGAACAATTTTGCCATGAAGGACGGGGCGGTGCGCGACAGAATAACTTGCGGGCCGCGCTGCTCGCGGCGGACATTTTGGATATAAGCGCGAATGCGGTCGCCGGGGCGGAACACTTCGCGCGGGATCAGATTATCGCGCCGCACCACCGCTTCCGAGCGGCCCAAATCGAGCACCACATTGCCATATTCAACCCGTTTGACGAGACCGTTCACAATCTCGCCGACACGGTCTTTAAATTCTTCATATTGCTGCTCGCGCTCAGCCTCGCGGACACGCTGCACAATCACCTGCTTGGCGGCCTGTGTGGCAATGCGGCCAAATTCGACCGGCGGCAATTCGTCGATCACTTCATCGCCGATTTGCGCGTCCGCATTGTCGCGCTGCGCAATGGCCAGCGAAATTTCCGTATCATCATTTTCCACCAATTCGACCACTTGCACGACACGCAGCAATTTGGTCTCACCGGTTTTCGGATCAATATCGACACGAATATCGTTTTCTTGGCCGTAACGGGCTTTGGCGGCTTTTTGAATGGCATCGGCCATAGCGCCCAGCACAATGTCCATTTCAATGCCCTTCTCGCGCGCCACCGCATCGGCGATTTGCAAGAGCTCCAGCTTATTTGCACTAATTCCGGTTGCCATTTTCTTCTCCTCATCTGCGATGCACCGCATCGCTTCAAATCCAAATCCTGTTTACTTTTTGCCCTTGGCGGCGCGCAGACTTTGCGTCAAAGCCGCCTCATCGGGCACCAGCCGCGCCTCGGCAATATTGTCCAAAGCCAGCCCCAAAACCTGCGGCTCATCAAACCCGGCCAGCTGCACTTCGAGCAGGGCTTCGCCTTCGGCAAATCCCTGCACCAGGCCGCGAAACCGTCTTTGCCCGTCCACCGCATCGCGCAGACCTATTTTTGCCTCATGGCCAGCCCAACGCTCAAAATCAACCGGCCGCGTCAAGGGGCGCGCCACGCCGGGCGACGACACTTCCAGCGCATAGGCACCGGCAATCGGGTTTTCCACATCCAGCGCATCCGACAAGGCATGGCTGATTTCTTCGCATTGCTCAATGGTCAGACCGGCTTGGTCATTTTCCGCCATCACCTGCAAAATCATTTTGCCGTCATCGCCGTTCATGCGAATGCGCAGCAGCGCATAGCCCAAAGCCTCAATCAACGGCGCAACAATCGGCAAAAGCGGCCGCGCCGGACCGGGCGCCTGCAAATGTGCGCAAGTCGCAGCGTCGGTTGTCACCGCGGTCTCGCTGTCCTGCATCGGGCTGGTGCCGTCATCCATTTGCGTCGTTTCCTTTCGCTTCACCTTGCCTTACCTAAACGCGCCTTAATTTGCCGTAGCGCCGATTAGGCAAACAAAAAAGCGGGGGGCTTTCGCCGTCCCACTTTACAAATAAAGCAGCAATTTCGTGGCACTATAGCCATTTTCAGCCTGAGCGCAAGCCGCAAATAAGGCGCGTCACGCCGTCCCCCGCTTACAAGCTGCCCGGCTGTGCGGTCGGGCGGCGGGTGAAGCGCAAATAGCCGGGGCGGCGACCCTCGCGCATGGCCTTGGCCTCATAACGCGTGCCCGGCCAGTCTTGCGGCGCTGTCTGCCAATCTTCAGCGCTGGCCGCCTGCCAGTCAAAACCGCCATGGGCGCGCATATGCATCAGTGTCCAATCGAGATAATCGGCAATATCGCTGGCCACCAAAAAACCGGCCCCCGGTTTCAGCACCCGAAACAAAGCCGCCAAATTGGCTTGGCTGATAAAGCGGCGTTTATGGTGCCGCTTTTTCGGCCAAGGGTCGGGATACAACAAATAGGCTTGGTCGAGACTGCCATCGGGCAGGGCGGCCAACACGTCGCGCGCATCATCATTATGCACGGCGACATTATCGAGCCAGTTTTCCTCGATTTCGATCAATAATTTCGCCACACCATTGATAAACGGTTCGCAGCCGATAAAGCCGGTCTCGGGCGCCGCCTTGGCACGCGCCGCCACATGCTCGCCGCCACCAAAGCCGATTTCCAGCGCATAAGCCTGCATGGGGCGGGCAAACCAGTCTTGCGGCCCGGCCGCGTCCAGCGCCGGCCGGCAGCGCGGCAATAGCGTGTCGACCAGTTTTTGCTGTCGCGGATGAAGCTTATGCCCCTGCCGACGGCCGTAAAGAATGCGCCGGTTTTCCGGTGCCTGATTGTTATTCTTTAGGCCGTCACTTGCCTGACTGTCATCAGAGGCAGGCTTGGTCATTTACAGGGCGGCTTTAATGGCGTCAGCCAAATCAGTGCGCTCCCAGCTAAAGCCGCCATCGGCCTCCGGCGCGCGGCCGAAATGGCCGTAAGCGGCGGTGCGGGCATAAATCGGCTTATTGAGGCCCAAATGCTCGCGAATGCCGCGCGGGCTCAAATCCATCACCTCGGTCAGGGCTTTTTCAAGCGCCGCCTCGTCGGCTTGGCCGGTGCCATGCGTGTCGACATAAACCGACAAAGGTTGCGATACGCCGATGGCGTAAGACAATTGCAGCGTGCAACGCTCGGCCAGACCGGCTGCCACCACATTTTTCGCCAAATAGCGCGAAGCATAAGCTGCAGAGCGGTCAACCTTGGTCGGGTCTTTACCGGAAAACGCGCCGCCACCATGCGGGGCCGCGCCGCCATAGGTATCAACGATGATTTTCCGACCGGTCAGACCGGCGTCGCCATCGGGGCCGCCAATGACAAATGTGCCGGTCGGGTTGACGTAAAATTTATCTTCCGGGCACATCCAGCCTTCGGGCAGCACATTTTCGACAAATGGCCGCACCAAGTCGCGCACATCATCTTGGCTCAAACCCTCTTCATGCTGGGTTGAGACAACCACCGAGGTGGCGCGCACCGGCTTGCCGTTTTCATAGGCCAGCGTGACTTGGCTTTTGCTGTCGGGTGCCAAGCCTTTCACGGCGCCTGATTTACGCGCCGCTGCCATATCGGCGAGAATTTGATGCGAAAAGGCGATCGGCGCCGGCATTAATTCTTCCGTTTCACGGCAAGCATAGCCAAACATAATACCTTGGTCGCCGGCCCCTTCATCCTTATTGCCGCCATCGGCGTCAACGCCTTGCGCAATATGCGCCGATTGCGCGTGCACGCGGCACTGTACGTCTGCCTTTTGCCAATGAAAGCCGTCTTGCTCATAACCGATATCCTTCACGGCGGCACGGGCAATCTCTTCCATCTCTTCATTAGACACCAGGCCTTCAGGGCGCACTTCGCCGGCCAGCACAATCAAATTGGTGGTAGTCAGGGTTTCAACTGCAACGCGGGCTTCCGACTCGCGGGCCAAAAACGCATCCAGCACACTGTCTGAAATGCGGTCGCACACTTTATCGGGATGGCCTTCGGAAACCGACTCGGAAGTGAATTGATAATCTTGCCGCGCCATAACAACCTCTCGCGTTGAAAAAATACGCCTTTAAATGACAGGCTGGGGACCCATGGTCAAGAGGCATGTCGGAAAACCGCCGCTGCCGGCAATTACGTGCTAGCGCTGTTTGGTGCGGCTGACGCGGGCAATATCATTGACCATGGCCAGCAAATGCCGCCGTGTCGCCTCATCATTAATGCGCAAAAACGCCTTATTAAGCTCCACCCCGGGCGCGCTGGACACAAAAGCCAAATAAGGGTCGAGCGGTGGGGTTTCTTCGGCCATGCCATCGGGCGGCGGCGCGTCTTTTTCGACATCCAGACCGTCAAAAAAATATTGCACCGGCCCCCGCAGTGCGGCCGCCAAATGCAATAGACGACTGGCCGAGACCCGATTGACGCCTTTTTCATATTTCTGGATTTGCTGAAACGTGACGCCCAGCCGATTACTCAAATCCTCTTGGCTCATTCTGAGATTGAGCCGCCGCAATCTGACACGGGCGCCGATAAAGGCATCGACGGCTTGATGTTTGCGCCTTGGCATAAACGACCTCTTATTATTGTTTTTCGTCGGTCGATTATGCGGGAGGCAAGCAAGTCGGGCAAGCCTTTAGAAAAGCACTCTGCAACAATAGATTAGGCGGCAGAGCTTAACGGCGCGCATGGCGCTTTTTTCGTCGCCAGACCAAGCCGCCCAATAGGGCGAAGCACATAAGGCCGAAACCGGCATCACCGATATGGTGATACAGGGTCGGCGGCAAGGCCTTGGGCAAAGGCAGGGAAAAACTACCGGCCGTGCCGAGCGGCAAGCGGTCGAGCACCCGCCCATGGCCATCAAAGGCGGCCGAGATACCGGTATTGGCGGCCCGCAAAAGCGGCACGCCCTGCTCAATGGCACGCAGCCGGGCTTGCGCCAAATGCTGATACGGCCCGTGCCATTGCCCGAACCAACCATCATTGGTGATATTGACCAAGACGGCGGGGCGCGGCGCACCACCCGACAGGGCCGGGAAAATCGCCTCATAGCAAATCAACGGCGCCATAAGCGGCAGACGGGCGGCACTTAAGCGGGCATGCGGCGGGCCGTTATGATAGCCGCCGCGCAGCCGCGCCAATTGCTCCAGACCTATGGACTCCAGCCAATCCTGCAGCGGCAAATATTCGCCAAACGGCACCAAATGATGTTTGTCACTGCGCGCCAAAATATGCCCGTCGCCCGACCATAACATGGCGCTATTGTAGAATTTCTGTCCGGCCGCGGTGATGTCGCGGCGCACCGCTCCGGTCAAAATATACGGCACCGGGCCGCTGCCGGCCGGCAGATTGGCGCGCAGCCGATCGGCAAAACCGGGGCCTTCATCAATCAACGCAGGAATAGCGGTTTCCGGCCAGATCAGCACATCCGTATACGGCGCATAATCCAACGCCAAGCGCGTCAGGGCAAAGGTTTTGTCAATATGCGCTTGCCGCTTTTCCGGCAGCCATTTTTCGCGTTGCGCCAAATTCGGCTGAATGACGGCGACATGCACATCGCTATTTATCGTCTGTGTGATATGCACCCGCGCCGCGCCAAACAGCGATGCAAATAGCGGTATCAGCAAGGCCAGCCAACGCCATTTAGCCCGTGCGGCGAACAATGGCACGACGCTTAAAAGCGCCACAAGACTGACACCATGCACGCCGATAAAGGCCGTCAGCTGCGCCGGATACAGCCAACTGGCCCAGGCCATGGCGGGCAGGTTCCAGGGCAGGCCGGTCAATACCGTGCTGCGGGCAAAGGCGGCCAGCGCCAAAGCCAAAGCCAGCCCAAGCAAGGCCCAAGCGCGCGTGTCGGCCAGTCGCTGCTGTGCCCAGCCCCACAGCCCAAAAGCCAAAGCGGTAAACAACGCCAAACCGGCCGGCAGCAGGGTGATGGCGAGAGGCAGCGCCCATAAAAACCGCTCGGCTTCAACGAGAAACGCCTCGCCCATCCACAATAGGCCGGTGAAAAATTGTCCAAAACCGAACCACCAGCCAAGCAGCGCCAGTTTCAGCGGAGGTTTTTCGATTTGTTGGATAGTCTGCCAAGCCAAGGCAAAGGCAATGCCATAGGACAAATAAAATATCGGCAGCAGATAAAACGGCGCAAAGGCCAGCGGCAACAGCGCACCGGCCAAAAAAATCACTCGCTTGGGCCGCGCCTGACACGCCTGCCACAGAGCTTTTGAGGCCTCGATAAGCTTAGGCAAAAAGGCGGGCCTGCTCATTGCGCCGGGTCAGCCTCGGCGGCACTGAGACGAACATCCAGCGATTTGATACGCCGCGGGTCACCATCGCGAATGACAAAGGCCAATTGCCGTCCATCGCCCAAAGACAGGGTGATGCGTTCACCACGCTCCGGCACCCGTCCGGCTTGGGCGAACACCAAGCCGCCCAGCGTGTCGATATCATCAATATCGTCAATGCTCTCCAGCCCGCTAAGGCTGATGGCCAAGCCTTCCTCCAAATCGGCCAAAGGCAGTCGCGCCCGCGCCCGCCATTGCCCGTCATCACCCATGGCGCGCAGCAGCACTTCTTCTTCATCGTGCTCGTCTTCAATCTCGCCGACAATTTCTTCGATCAAATCTTCAATCGTCACCAGGCCGTCCGTGCCGCCATATTCGTCAATCACCAACGCCATATGTCGCCGCGTCGCCTGCATTTTGACCAGCAATTGCATGGCCGGCATGGAAGGCGGCACAAACACCACCGGCCGTATCAAGCTTTCCAGATCCACCGCTTCCACGGCTTGCCGGTCGGCAATATGGGTCAGCACATCTTTCACATGCACCATGCCAAGCGGCTGGTCGAGCGTGTCGCGGAACACCGGCATGCGCGAATGACCGCAAGCGGCGAATTTGGCAAGAATTTCGGTCGCCGGCAGCGCCGTATCGAGCGCGTCAATTTCGGCCCGCGGCACCATCACATCGTCAATCCGCACATCGCGAAAGCCGAGGAGGTTTTTCAGCATGTGCCGTTCTTCATCGGAAAAATCATCTTGCGGACGGCCATCTTCTTCCAGCACATCCTCAATGCTCTCGCGCAGGCTGGTATCCGCGCCGCCAAACAAACGCCGCCAAAACGGCACCGGAGAAGTGGTGCTCATCAATCGGCCTCCTCAATTTGTGGCGCGGCCGACACATAAGGGTCGGCAAAACCGGCCGCCAGCATGAGACGGCTTTCCAGACCTTCCATCAATTTGGCCGGCCCTTCCTCTTGGTGGTCATGGCCCAATAAATGCAACAGCCCATGGGTCAGCAAATGCGCAGCATGCGCCGCCACCGGCTTGTCTTGCGCCGCCGCTTCATCGCATAAGCGGTCATAAGAAATAACAATATCGCCGAGACTGGCCAGACCGAACGGTTCCGCCAAAGCCGCCAAGGCGGCGGCGTCCAGCACTGAGACGCTATCATAAGCGGGAAAGCTCAGCACATTGGTCGGACCGGTTTTATCGCGATAGGCGGTGTTTAACTGCGCCAATGTCGCATCATCGGCCAGCACCAAAGCGGCCTCGGTCTGCGGCGCGGCATCTATAAGGCCAAGCTGTTGCCAGACAAAAGCGGCCTGCGCGCTCAGCTCGGCGACAAGTGATTGCCAGCGCGCATCGCGCAGCTCAATATCCAGCTGCAAGCCGCGACTGTCGGGCTCCGGATCGGGTAAAATCGGGGCGTTACTCGGCATGACCAATCTCTTGTTCTGGTGCCTCTTGTTCAGAAGCGGCCGGCGCGGCATCGGCATCGCTTTTATTGTTCTTACGCGACGCCACATCACGCTTTTGCCGCGGCGGGAATTTGCCGTCACGCTTATTATAGGCTTTGACGATACGGGTCACCAAATCATGGCGCACCACATCTTCTTCAGAAAAATGGACAATCTCAACGCCCTTGATCTTCGGCAAGATTTCCAGCGCATCTTTGAGGCCCGATTTGGCGCCAAAGGGCAGGTCAATCTGGCTTGGGTCGCCGGTAATGACCATGCGCGAATTTTCGCCCATGCGGGTCAAAAACATTTTCATCTGCATCGGCGTGGCGTTTTGGCTTTCATCCAAAATCACGAAACTATTGGATAGGGTGCGGCCCCGCATAAAGGCCAAAGGTGCGATTTCAATCTCACCGCTTTCCAAAGAGCGTGCCACTTGCGGGCCCGGCAGCATGTCATAAAGCGCGTCGTAAAGCGGCCGCAAATACGGGTCGACCTTATCGCGCATATCGCCGGGCAGGAAACCGAGGCTCTCGCCCGCCTCTACCGCCGGACGCGACAGGATGATACGGTCAACCTTACCTTCGACCAGCATGGCAGCGGCGGCGGCCACCGCCAAATAGGTTTTGCCGGTGCCGGCCGGGCCGGTGCCGACCACCAATTCATTTTGCAACAAGGCTTTGATATAGCTCGCTTGGGTCGGTGAGCGCGGCAAGACTTCGCGGCGTTGGGTGCGCAAAGCAGGTTGCCCGGCCAGGCCGCGGCGCGGCGCTTTGGCGCCCCCATTTCCTTTGCCATTGCTCTTACCATTGTTTTTGCCGCTGCTTTTACCATTGGCTTTGCCGTTTTGCGCCGCATCAATATTGTCAAGCGGCTCATATGGCTCTTCTGTCGGCGGTGGGCCGAGGCTTAAGCGCAGCGCGCCGTCAACATCACCGCCGGTCACTTCGGCGCCATTTTGCAAATGCCCATAGAGACTGGTCAGCACTTGTTCGGCGCGGGCGCAATTATCGGCCGTACCGGAAACAAAAACCTGATTGCCGCGATTGGCCAAAGAGACATCCAATGTTTGCTCAATGCGCGCCAAATGCTTGCCATGCTCGCCATACAGCTCGGGCAGCAGCCGGTTATTGTCAAATTCAATGACCAGCGGTTCACCAATCGGGGTCTCGAAAGAGGCCGGCAATTTCGTTGAGGGTTTATCGCTGCGGCTCAAGCGCGGCCTCCGCATTCATTCAGCGGGGCAACCGAGCCTGCAAAGCACGCTGTCAAACTGTGTCGGTGTGATACCATCTGTCTTTACTATCAAAAAAATGCGGCGCTTTGGCAAGCCAAAAGCCGCACCCTGTTTTGGCGTTTCTTTATTCGGTTTTTGGCATTGGGTTTTTGATTATGGCGCGTCAACCAAACGACCGCTCAGACTATTGTCATGGGCGGCGGTAATCTCAACCGGCAAAATGCGCCCACGCAGCGCCGCTTGCGCCGCCTCGGCCGCCATACCGTTTGGCAAATCGGCATGCACCGGCTGCAAATAGGGGCTGCGGCCGCTCATTTGCCCGGCTTGTTTTGACGGCTTGTCGAATAATACCGGCAAAATACGACCGATTTGGGCCGCATTAAAGGCCCGTTGCTGGGCGTTGAGCAGGGCTTGCAGCTGCGCCAGACGGCTGGCTTTTACCGCTTCGTCAACTTGCGCGGCATTATCGGCCGCCGGTGTGCCGGGGCG
>JBMHCM010000018.1:0-9302 GCA_049889915.1 Parvibaculales bacterium | reverse complement strand
TCGCTGAACTCATCACCCATATTCAGGCCGGGCTTGGCGAAAAGCTGGCCGGTCATTATGAACGTTTTGGTGAACTGACGCTGGAAGCCAATCCGGGCCATATCGAGGCGGTTCTGAAGTTCCTGCGCGATGACCCAGAATGCAATTTCACCCAGTTGATTGACCTGTGCGGTGCCGATTATCCGCAGCGTGCTCTGCGCTTCGACGTGGTTTACCACTTGCTATCGATGACCAAGAATTGCCGCGTTCGCGTCAAGGTTCAGGCCGGTGAAGAAACCCAAGTGCCGAGTGTGACCGGATTGTTTGATGTTGCCAATTGGTATGAGCGCGAAGCGTTCGACATGTATGGCATTTTGTTTTCCGGCCATCCTGATTTGCGCCGTCTGCTGACCGATTATGGTTTTGAAGGTTATCCGCTGCGCAAGGATTTCCCGCTCTCAGGCCATGTTGAAGTGCGTTACGATGATGACGCCAAGAAAGTTGTGCAAGAGCCGGTGTCTCTGGTGCAGGAATTCCGTGATTTTGATTTTGAAAGCCCATGGGAAGGGGCTCGCGCCTCCGGTTTGTTGCCGGGCGACGAGAAGGCCTCTGTTGAAGGGCAGGAGGGTTAAATGTCTCTAGCAACCGAGCAAGAGCAGGAAGAACGCAAGTTTACCATTAACTTTGGCCCGCAGCATCCGGCCGCGCATGGTGTGTTGCGCTTGGTAATGGATTTGGATGGCGAGCGGGTTGACCGCATCGACCCGCATATCGGCCTGTTGCATCGCGGCACTGAAAAGCTGATTGAGCACAAAACCTATTTGCAAAGCGTGCCGTATTTCGATCGTCTCGACTATGTGTCGCCGATGAACCAAGAGCATGCTTTTTCAATGGCTGTTGAGCGCATGCTGGGCATTGAGGTGCCGGCACGGGCGCAATATATCCGTGTGCTGTATTGCGAGATTGGCCGCATTCTCAACCATTTGATGAATGTCTGCACGCAAGCTCTCGACGTTGGCGCCTTGACGCCGATTACATGGGGCTTTGAAGAGCGTGAAAAGCTGATGATTTTCTACGAACGTGCCTGTGGTGCGCGTTTGCATGCCAATTACTTCCGCCCCGGCGGTGTGCATCAGGATTTGCCGCAAGCCTTGTTGAACGATATTGAGGCGTTTTGCGACCCGTTTCTGAAAGTGCTGAACGATATTGAAGGCCTGTTGACCGATAGCCGTATCTTTAAGCAACGCAATGTCGATGTCGGCATTGTCAGCCAAGAAGACGTAATGAATTGGGGCATGAGCGGTGTGATGGCGCGTGGCTCCGGTCTGCCGTGGGATTTGCGCCGCGCCC
The DNA here is from genome assembly GCA_049889915.1 of Parvibaculales bacterium. Classification (GTDB taxonomy): domain Bacteria; phylum Pseudomonadota; class Alphaproteobacteria; order RS24; family RS24; genus UBA8337. The sequence goes on along the minus strand of JBMHCM010000018.1, from coordinate 7,973 downwards.
AGCCTTATGAAGTTTACAGCAAGCTGGCTTTTGATGTGCCGCTTGGTAAAAACGGCGATTGCTATGACCGTTATCTGTGCCGCATGGAAGAGATGCGCCAGTCGGTTCGGATTATGAAACAGTGCTTGGCCAATATGCCGAGCGGCCCGGTCAGTTCGACAGACGGTAAAATCATTCCGCCGAAACGGGCTGAGATGAAACAGTCTATGGAAGCGTTGATTCATCACTTCAAGCTTTACACGGAAGGCTATCACGTGCCGGAAGGTGACGTGTATGCCGCCGTTGAAGCACCGAAAGGCGAGTTTGGCGTCTATCTGGTGTCAGACGGTTCCAACAAGCCGTATCGCTGTAAAATTCGCGCACCGGGCTTTGCTCATTTGCATGCGCTGGATTATCTCAGCCGCGACCACATGCTGGCCGATGTGTCGGCCATTTTGGGGTCTTTGGATATTGTGTTCGGGGAGGTTGACCGATGAGTGTGCGTCGTTTGCATGAAACGCAGCCCGAAAGCTTTGCCTTTTCACCGGAAAATGTCAGCTGGGCCGAAACCCAGATTGCCAAATATCCTGAAGGCCGCCAAGCCAGCGCGATTATTCCGCTTTTGTGGCAGGCGCAAAAACAAGCCGGTGGGTGGCTACCTGAGCCGGCCATTCGTCACGTCGCTGATATGCTGGATATGCCGTATATCCGCGCGCTCGAAGTGGCAACTTTCTACACCATGTTCAATCTGTCGCCGGTCGGTGAGCATTTTGTCCAGCTATGCGGCACCACACCGTGCTGGTTGCGTGGCGCCGATGATCTGAAAGATGTCTGCCGCAAGCTGATTGGCGAGCAGGGCGATATTACTGAAGACGGCAAGCTGAGCTGGCTGGAAGTCGAATGCCTTGGCGCCTGTGTTAACGCGCCGATGGTGCAAATCAACGATGATTTTTACGAAGACCTGACCGCAGAAAAGTTTGAGCAGATCCTGAATGATTTGCGGACAGGCAAGGAAGTCGAGACCGGCCCGCAAAACAGCCGCCGCGCTTCCGAGCCTGAAGGTGGCTTAACTGTTCTGAAAGGTGACAAGTAATGCTGCGCGACGAAGATCGGATTTTCAAAAACATTTATGGCTTTGAAGGGGCGGATCTGGCCTCTGCACAAGCGCGTGGTGACTGGGATAGAACCGCCACGCTGATTAACAAAGGCCGCGATTGGGTGATTGACGAAGTCAAAGCCTCCGGCCTGCGTGGTCGCGGTGGCGCCGGTTTCCCGACCGGTTTGAAATGGTCGTTCATGCCGAAAGAAAGCGATGGCCGCCCGCATTATCTGGTCGTCAATGCTGACGAGTCGGAGCCGGGCACCTGCAAAGACCGCGATATTATGCGCCATGAACCGCATAAGCTGCTGGAAGGCTGCTTGCTGGCCGGTTTCGCCATGGGTGCGCATGCTTGCTATATCTATGTGCGCGGTGAATTTATCCGCGAGCGCGAAGCCCTACAACGCGCTGTTGATGAAGCCTATGATGCCGGTCTGCTGGGCAAGAACGCTGCCGGTTCAGGCTGGGATTACGATATCTACGTGCATCATGGTGCCGGCGCTTATATTTGCGGCGAAGAAACCGCGCTGATTGAAAGCCTTGAGGGGAAAAAGGGTCAGCCGCGCTTGAAGCCGCCATTCCCGGCCAATATGGGCCTGTATGGCTGTCCGACCACGGTGAATAATGTTGAAAGCATCGCCGTTGCCCCGACCATTTGTCGTCGCGGCGGTAGCTGGTTTGCCGGCCTTGGCCGCGAAGGCAATACCGGCACCAAGCTGTTCTGCATTTCCGGTCACGTCAATAATCCTTGCAATGTCGAAGAAGAAATGGGCATTCCGCTAAAAGAGCTGCTGGAAAAACATGCCGGCGGCGTGCGCGGCGGTTGGGACAATTTGCTGGCGGTTATTCCGGGCGGGTCTTCCGTGCCGTTGCTGCCGAAAGAAATTTGCGACACCGTGTTGATGGATTTTGACAGCCTTAAAGACGTGCAGTCAGGTCTTGGCACGGCGGCGGTGATTGTCATGGACAAGTCAACCGACATCATTAAGGCGATTGCACGCATTTCTCATTACTATAAGCACGAAAGCTGCGGTCAGTGTACACCGTGCCGCGAAGGCACGGGCTGGATGTGGCGCGTACTGGAGCGCATGGCGGCCGGTCAAGCGCAGCCGAAAGAAATCGACATGCTGTTGCAGGTCACCAAACAGATTGAAGGGCACACGATTTGTGCTTTGGGCGATGCGGCGGCTTGGCCGGTGCAGGGGCTTATTCGCCATTTCCGCCCGGTCATTGAAGAGCGGTTGGCGCAAGGGGCCGCCGCCAGAGAGGCTGCCGAGTAATGAGCGATCAAGTCAAACTGACGGTTGATGGCGTCGATGTTGAAGTCGCGCCGGGTACGACCATTTTGCAGGCCTGCGAAGAGGCCGGGGCTGAAATTCCGCGCTTTTGCTATCACGAGCGTCTGTCGGTTGCCGGTAATTGCCGCATGTGTCTGGTGGAAGTTGAAAACGCACCCAAGCCGGTGGCCAGCTGTGCCATGCCGGTGGCCCCCGATATGGTGGTCAGCACCCAGTCAGATTTGGTTAAAACGGCCCGCGAAGGGGTGATGGAGTTTCTGCTCATCAACCACCCGTTGGACTGCCCGATTTGCGACCAAGGCGGTGAGTGCGATTTGCAAGATCAAGCGCTTGGTTTTGGCGGTGACGCCAGCCGGTTTGACGATAATAAACGGGCTGTCGAAAACAAGAATATGGGGCCGCTAGTCAAAACCATTATGACCCGCTGTATTCATTGCACACGCTGCGTGCGCTTCAGCCAAGAAGTTGCCGGTGTGCCGGAAATCGGTGCCATTGGTCGTGGTGAAGACACGGAAATCACCACCTATCTGGAAGCCTCGCTGGACAGCGAATTGTCCGGTAATGTGATTGATTTGTGCCCGGTCGGGGCGCTGACCTCGCGGCCCTATGCGTTTACCGCGCGGCCGTGGGAGCTGACCAAGACCGAGACCATTGATGTGATGGATGCGCTGGGCAGCAATATTCGGGTTGATACACGGGGCCGCGAAGTGATGCGCGTCATGCCGCGCAACCATGATGATGTGAACGAGGAATGGCTGTCTGACAAGTCGCGCTTTATTTGGGATGGCTTGAACACGCAACGTCTCGACCGCCCGTATATCCGCAAAGACGGCAAGCTAACACAGGCTAGCTGGGATGAAGCGTTTGCCGTTATTGCTGACAAGGTGAAAGGCAATGGCGCGAAAACCGCGGCCATCGCCGGGGATTTGGTCTGCGCTGAGGGCCAGTTTGCTCTGAAGGGTTTGATGGACGGTCTGGAAAGCCCGCATATTGATTGCCGCCAAGACGGCGCCAAGCTGTCGGGCCCGCGTGGCAATTACATTTTCAATTCGACCATTGCCGGTATTGAAGAAGCTGACGCGCTGCTGCTTATCGGCAGCAATCCGCGCACGGAAGCGCCGGTATTGAACGCCCGTATTCGCAAGCGCTATCTGATGGGCGATTTCCCGGTCGCCAACATCGGCGCGCCGGTTGACCTGACCTATAAGGCGGAAACACTGGGTGCCGGTCCGGATACGCTGGCTGAATTGTTGGCCGGTAAGCAAAGCTTTGCCGATGTGCTGAGCAAAGCCGAAAACCCGATGATTATTGTCGGGCAGGGCGCTTTGGCGCGGGCTGATGGTCATGCAGTTTTGGCTATGGCCATTGAGCTGGCCAATAAGGTTGGCGCGACATTTAATGTGCTGCACACGGCTGCCGCGCGGGTTGCCGGTCTCGACCTTGGGCTGCTGCCGGGCGAGGGTGGTTATGATGTCGCCGCGATGCAAGAGGCTGCCGCCTCCGGTGCGCTGGATGCCGTCATCTTATATGGCGCAGACGAATTGGCCGGTGCCAGCTTTGGTGATGCTTTGGTGATCTATATTGGCAGCCATGGCGACCGTGGCGCGCATGTGGCGGATGTCATTTTGCCGTCGGCTGCATACACCGAAAAACAAGCTATTTACGTCAATACGGAAGGACGCCCGCAAATGACCGCGCAAGCGGCAACACCGCCGGGTGAAGCACGCGAAGACTGGAAGATTTTCCGCGCCCTGTCTGCCGTATTGGACGTTACCTTGCCTTATGACACATTGCCGGCCTTGCGTGCCGCGATGTTTGAGCAGGCGCCGCATTTCGCCAAGCTGGATGAAGTGACACCGGCTGATGCGCCGCAAGCCGCCGCCGCCGGTCAAATTTCCGGTGGGGCGTTTGACTATGCGGTTGGCGACTTCTACTTCACCAACCCGATTGCCCGCGCTTCGGCGACCATGGCCGACTGCGCCAAGGCGAAAGAACAACGCGGCTCAGAGCAAGGAACCGGCACTGATGGATAGTGTGTTTTTCGAAACTTATGTCTGGCCGGCTCTGCTGGTGACGTTGCATTCGCTGGCAATCATTCTGACCCTGCTGGTGTCTTTGGCTTTCTTCATGTTGGCTGACCGTAAAATTTGGGCGGCGGCGCAATTGCGCAAAGGCCCGACCATGGTAGGCGCGTTTGGGCTGTTGCAAAGCTTTGCCGATATTTTGAAATATCTGCTGAAAGAAATCGTCATTCCGACAACCGCCAATAAGCCGGTTTTCCTGCTGGCGCCGTTTGTCACCATGTTTCTGGCGCTAGCCGGTTGGGCGGTTATTCCGGTCAATGAGGGCTGGGCAGTGGCCGATATTAATGTCGGCATTTTGTATATTTTCGCCATCTCATCCTTGGGCGTTTATGGCGTGATTATGGGTGGCTGGGCGTCGAACTCCAAATACCCGTTCCTCGGTGCGCTGCGCTCAGCCGCGCAAATGGTCTCTTATGAGGTATCCATCGGTCTGGTGATTATCACCGTGCTGCTCTGCGTCGGCTCCTTGAACCTGACCGACATTGTGCTGGCGCAAAAAACCGTTTGGTTCGCCGTGCCGCTGTTCCCGATGTTTGTCGTGTTTTTCATTTCCGCATTGGCCGAGACCAACCGTCCGCCATTTGACCTGCCGGAAGATGAAAGCGCGCTGGTTGCCGGTTTCATGACCGAATATAGCTCAACACCTTATGTGGTGTTCATGATTGGTGAATTGGCCAATATCGTTTTGATGTGCGCCATGACCACCGTCTTGTTCTTGGGTGGCTGGCTGCCGCCGGTTGATATTGCACCGTTTAATTGGGTGCCGGGGCTGGTGTGGTTCATCCTGAAAATGGGTCTGGTGTTCTTCATGTTCGCCATGACCAAAGTAATCGTGCCGCGCTATCGCTATGACCAATTGATGCGTCTCGGCTGGAAAGTCTTCCTGCCGCTGTCATTGGGTTATGTGGTGCTGGTTGCGGGCTTCCTGCAATTCACCGGTATGGCATCGTGAGGGGAATGATATGGCTTGGTTAGATCGTACTGCCCGCAGTTTGTTTCTTGCTGAATTTGTCGGCGCCTTTCGTTTGGCGATGGGCTATTTCTTTGGCAAGAAAGCGACCATTAATTACCCTTATGAAAAAGGCCCGCTTTCCCCGCGTTTTCGTGGTGAGCATGCGCTACGCCGTTATCCGAATGGGCAGGAGCGCTGCATTGCCTGCAAATTGTGCGAAGCGATTTGTCCGGCACAAGCCATCACCATTGAGGCCGGTCCGCGCAATAATGACGGCACCCGCCGCACCGTCCGTTATGACATCGATATGGTGAAGTGCATTTATTGCGGCTTCTGCCAAGAGGCCTGTCCGGTTGATGCGATTGTCGAGGGGCCGAATTTCGAATTTGCCACGGAAACCCGTGAAGAGCTGATTTACGACAAGGCCAAATTACTGGCCAATGGCGATCGCTGGGAAGTGGAAATTGCCAAGAATCTCGAGCTGGATGCTCCCTACCGGTAAAACATTATGACGCTTACCTCACTTGCCTTTTATTTGTTCGCGACGGTTTCTGTCGCCAGCGCATTCATGGTCATTGCCTCGCGCAACCCTGTTTATTCCGTGTTGTTCTTGATCCTGACCTTCTTTAATGCAGCCGGTCTGTTTGTGCTGCTCGGTGCAGAGTTTCTCGCCTTGCTGCTGGTCGTCGTTTATGTCGGCGCGGTGGCGGTGCTGTTCTTGTTTGTCGTCATGATGCTGGACATTGACTTTACCGAGCTCAGCGAAGGGTTTTTGCAATATATGCCCATCGGCGCGACCATCGGGCTGATATTGCTGCTCGAATTGCTGCTGGTATTTGGTGCATCAGCGACCATGGTTGACCAAGGGCAAGCACCGAAAGCAACGCCGGACGGCATGACCAATGCCGAAGCTTTGGGCCGCGTGCTGTACACTGATTACGTCTATTTCTTCCAGGCAGCCGGCGCCATTTTGTTGGTTGCCATGATTGGCGCCATTGTGCTGACGCTTGTGCCGTCCAACAATCCGAAGAAACAAAACATCGCCAAGCAAACAGCGCGGACGCGTGATGAAGCGGTTGAACTGGTCGACATCAAGCCGGGCGACGGCATTTAGGGGGCGCGTATGATTGGACTAACACATTATCTGACGCTGGCCGCCATCCTGTTCACCATTGGCGTGTTCGGCATTTTCCTGAACCGTAAAAACGTCATCATTATTCTGATGTCGATTGAGCTGATGCTGCTGGCGGTGAATATCAATCTGGTCGCTTTCTCAGCCTATCTGGGCGATTTGGTCGGGCAGGTCTTCGCCCTCTTGGTGCTGACCGTTGCGGCCGGTGAGGCAGCCATCGGTCTGGCCATTTTGGTCGTCTATTTCCGTAATCGTGGCGGCATTGCCGTTGAAGATGTCAGCCAGATGAAAGGCTAATCCATGTATCAGGCAATTGTCTTTTTCCCGCTCATCGGGGCTTTGATTGCTGGCTTGTTCGGACGCATGATTGGCGACCGGCAGGCAGAATATGTCACCACAGGCTTGCTGATTGCCTCAGCCCTGATGTCGTGTGTCGCCTTTGTTGATGTCGCCCTGAATGGCGGTGCCACGAAAGTCTTGGTGTTGGATTGGATCCAATCCGGCAGCTTGAATATTGATTGGGTGCTGCGCATTGATACGCTGACCGCTGTGATGCTGGTGGTGATTACCGGCGTCTCATCATTGGTGCATGTCTATTCCATCGGTTATATGAGCTATGACCCGAACCGCGCGCGCTTTTTCGCCTATCTGTCGCTGTTCACCTTCATGATGTTGATGCTGGTGACGGCCGACAACTTCCTGCAATTGTTCTTCGGTTGGGAAGGGGTGGGCCTTGCCTCTTATCTGCTGATTGGCTTCTGGTTCAAAAAACCGTCTGCCAATGCGGCGGCCATCAAAGCCTTTGTCGTCAACCGGGTTGGTGACTTCGGTCTTATTCTCGGCATGTCAGCGATTTATTTCTCAGTCGGCTCGTTGCAGTTTGACGAAGTATTCGCCGCCGCCGGTGCCTTGGCGCAAGGCGAGTTTGATTTCCTCGGCATGACCCTGCCGACGCTGACCACCATTTGCCTGCTATTGTTTATGGGCGCCATGGGTAAATCAGCGCAATTCTTGCTGCACACATGGCTGCCGGACGCGATGGAAGGCCCGACACCCGTGTCGGCCCTTATTCACGCCGCAACCATGGTAACGGCCGGTGTGTTTCTTGTGGCGCGCTGCTCGCCCTTGTTTGAGCTGTCCACCGTGGCGCTCAATGTCGTCATCATTATGGGCGCGATTACAGCTTTCTTCGCCGCCACTGTCGGTCTGGTGCAGAACGACATTAAGCGGGTGATTGCTTACTCAACCTGTTCGCAGCTTGGCTACATGTTTGTTGCTCTTGGCATTGGCGCTTATCAAGCCGCCATGTTCCACCTGTTCACACATGCCTTCTTTAAGGCGCTGTTGTTCCTCGGTGCAGGCTCGGTCATTCACGCCATGGGTGATGAGAAGGACATGCGCAAAATGGGCGGCCTGCGGCAGCTTATTC
>JBMHCM010000017.1:0-2559 GCA_049889915.1 Parvibaculales bacterium | reverse complement strand
GCACATCCGCATCGCGGCGAAAATGTCGCTGTGGTTCATAATGGCATTATTGAAAATTATAAAGTGCTGAAAGACGCGCTGTTGGCGGATGGTGTCAGCTTTGCCTCGGATACGGATACCGAAGTCATTGCGCATCTGTTCGCCAAAAATTTTGCGCAAGCCAAAGATGTAAAGCAAGCGGCGCAAGCCACTTTCGCTGCCCTTGAGGGGGCTTATGCGATTGCCCTCATTGTTAATGATAATGAGGATGAGATTATCGTTGCGCGGCAGGGCAGTCCGCTGGCCATTGGCTATGGGCAGGGTGAGATGTTCCTCGGCTCCGATGCCTTTGCTTTGGCGCCGTTCACCAATCGCGTTTGCTATCTTGATGATGGCGATTGGGCGATTATGACCCGCGACGGTGCGACCATATTTGAGCTGACTTCCGGCGCCCAGGTGGAGCGTAAAGTGGAGACGGTCGACGCCTCCGCCACCATGGTCGATAAAGGCAATTATCGCCACTTTATGAAGAAAGAAATTCACGAGCAGCCGGACGTGCTGTCGCGCACCTTTGGGCAATATATCGACCCGGAAGCGCGCACCGTTTTGCTGCCGGAAAACCAGTTGGATTTTTCAAACATCAACCGCGTCATTTTGGTGGCGTGCGTCACCGCTTATTTCGCTGCGCAAGTCGGCCGCAAATGGATTGAGCGTTATGCCCGCATTCCGGCTTCTATCGATATTGCCTCCGAGTTTCGTTATCGCGATGCGCCGATGGATAAGGACTGCTTGGCGGTGTTCGTTTCACAGTCAGGCGAAACGGCGGACACGCTGGCCGCTTTGCAGCATTGTAAGGCGCACGGTCTGCCGACTATTGGCGTCGTCAATGTGCCGGAAAGTTCAATCACGCGTGAGGTGGATGTCACCTTTCCTACCTATGCTGGGCCGGAAATCGGTGTCGCCTCGACCAAAGCTTTTACGGCGCAGCTTGGCGCTTTGGCGTCTCTGGCTATTGGCCTTGGTCGCGTAAAGCAAACCATCAGTGCTGAAGAAGAGGCGCGGCTGACCGACTTGCTGATGACCACGCCGCGCTTAGCCAATGATGTGCTGGCCTGCGAAGACCAAATTGAGGAAATCGCCAAGGGCTTTACCGATTATACGAGTGCGCTGTTTATCGGACGTGCCACTATGTTTCCGCTGGCTCTCGAAGGGGCGCTGAAGCTGAAAGAGATTTCATATATTCACGCTGAGGGTTTTGCCGCCGGTGAGTTGAAGCATGGCTCGATTGCGTTGGTCGATGAGACCGTGCCGATTATCACCATTGCGCCGGATGATGAGCTGTTTGAGAAAACCGTCTCCAATATGCAAGAAGTGCTGGCCCGTGGCGGCAAGGTTATCATGCTGGGCAGTGAGGCGGGTATTGCCAAAGCGGGCGAGGGCTGCTTGGCGACCATCAGCCTGCCGCCTTTGGATGCGTTTATTACACCTATTCTCTATGCACTGCCGCTGCAATTGCTGGCTTATTATGCCGCTGTGGCGAAAGGCACTGACGTCGACCAGCCGCGCAATTTGGCCAAATCTGTCACAGTGGAATAGCCGCCATTTCGTTTTATATTCGGTTGCATGACCGAGGAAGAACAGAAATTACGCGACATGGTGGTGCAGGCTGCCGCGACCTTAACCCAGCAATATGGTGAGGATGCCGAAGTGGTGGCCACCATGCGGGCGGCTGAATTTGCTGCCCAAGGCGATGTCGATGCGCTGCATGCGTGGGATATGATTATCGCTTATCTGGCGGCCATGCGCGAAGGCGATGCCGAAGCGGCCGGTAAGGTAACCGGTCAACAAACCGGCGGAGCGCTCAATTGAGCACGTTGACGGTGTTCTATAATAGTCGCTGCGGTATTTGCGGGCCGGAAGTTGCCATGTATCAGCGCTTGGCCGACAAGCATGGCGTTAGCGACCTTGTGTTTGCCGATGTGTTTACCGCCGAGACGCCAAAAGGGGTGCCGCAGGAAACCCTGCTCAAGCGCATTCACGCTGAGGTGGACGGTGAAATTTTGGTCGGGGTTGAGGCGTTTATCGCCATGTGGCTGCGGCTGCCGAAATTCAAATATCTGGCTTACGCAATAAATTGGCCGATCATGCGGGGCATGACCGGCCTGATTTATAATCATCTGATTGCGCCATATTTGTATCGCCGTTACCGGCGGACGCAATGTGCCATCTGATTAGATGCCCGGGATGAACGGGATGTCGATGATGCAACCTGCAGTGGCGGCGGCCAGCAGGACCGGAATGATAATCTTTTTCATGGTTTACTCCAGAATGTCTTCTTCAGACCAATTATTGGCCTGAGCCGTTTTATACCCTTGATAGCGCGGCTGGTCTATGGCCAGTTTGCCCATGGTGGTTTTTACCAAATGCTGTTGCAGGCCCGGCGTCGCCAAGTCCATCTCACCGGCGGCGATGCGTTTGCATAATTCTGTGTTCAACGCGACCAGCGAACCGTCTTGTCCCAATAGCTCTTGCAAACGGGCTTGCTCGGCTTTGGCGAACCCTTGCCCCAATTCGGTTTCG
>JBMHCM010000016.1:0-26319 GCA_049889915.1 Parvibaculales bacterium | reverse complement strand
GCGTTGCCGACGCCATAAAGAGGCGGCACATGGCTGATTTGATTCTGGTTTTGGGCGATCACTTATCGGCCGATTTGTCGAGCCTCGCAGCCGCCCCCGACGCGCATGTGCTGATGGCCGAGCTGGCCGACGAGGCCTCTTATGTGCGCCATCACAAACAAAAAATCACGCTAACATTTTCAGCCATGCGGCACTTCGCTGAACAATTGCGGGCTGATGGGCGCCACGTCACCTATCTGGCTTATGGCGAACGGCCGGGCATTACCGGCTTCACCGATGCGGTGGCGCACCAATTGACGCAAGGCGCGTATGACCGGCTGTTTGTCACCGAGCCGGGCGAATATCGACTGGCGCAAGAATTTGCCGATTGGGCGACCCGCTTTGACATGCCGGTGCATATTCTGCCCGACACGCGCTTTATCGCCAGCCACCAAGAATTTGCCGATTGGGCCGATGGCAAAAAGCAATTGCGGATGGAATTTTTTTATCGCGAGATGCGCCGCAAAACCGGCCTGTTGATGGATAGCAAAGAGCCGCTTGGCGGACAGTGGAATTACGATGCAGATAATCGAAAAAAACTGCCGAAAGACCATGTGCTGCCGATGCGCCCGCGCAGCACGCCTGATGCCATTACGCAAGATGTGATGCAGCTGGTCGAGCAGCATTTCGGCAATCATTTCGGCACGCTGGACGGCTTTGGCTGGCCGGTGACGGCGGCCGAAGCGGACGCGCATTACACACATTTTCTCGACCATTGCCTGCCCTATTTTGGCGACTACCAAGACGCCATGAAACGCGATGAAGTGTTTCTTTATCACGGGCTGGTTGGGGCGGCGCTCAATCTCGGCCTACTGGATGCGTTGGATATTTGTCAACGCGCCGAGGCGCGCCTGCATGACGGCCATGCGCCGCTTAACGCGGTCGAAGGTTTCATTCGGCAAATCATTGGTTGGCGCGAATATATTCGCGGCATTTATTGGCTGAAAATGCCTGATTATCCGCATGAGAATTTTTTCGCCCATGACCGCAAGCTGCCGGATTTTTATTATGATGGCGACACGGATATGGCCTGTCTGCGCGATGCCGTTACCGCCACGCGCGAGCATGCTTATGCGCACCATATTCAACGCCTGATGGTGACCGGCAATTTCGCTCTGCTGGCCGGACTGGCGCCGGAAGATGTCAATCGTTGGTATTTGGAAGTCTATGCCGATGCCTATGAATGGGTGCAATTGCCCAACACCCATGGCATGGCGCTGTTTGCCGATGGCGGCGTGGTCGCCTCAAAGCCCTATGTTGCCTCCGGCGCTTATATTAACCGCATGTCGGATTATTGCGCCGGCTGCCATTATAAGGTCAAGCAGCCGACCGGCGACGAGGCCTGCCCGTTTAATTATCTGTATTGGGACTTCATGACCCGCAATCGCGAGGTGCTGGGGCAAAACCCACGCATGGGCATGGTCTATCGCACCTATGACAAAATGGATGCAGATAAAAAAACGGCGATTGCCGGCAGCGCACAAAAGTTTTTGGAGAGCTTGTAATGAGTAGCAATAACGACCCGACCTTGCCGCCGGAGGCTTTGGCCCTGTCCATCACCGGCTATATTGCCTGCAGCAAATGCAGCGACGAGCTGGCCACACTCGACCCGCCGCAAAGCCTGCAGGACTATAGCGCCATGGATGTCGGCTTTACCGATTGGGGGGTGCAAGTCTGGTGCCGCCGCCACAAGGCCAATATTGTGCATATTGATTTTCAGGGGGCGCAATTGCCGGCCGATTTTCGTCGCCTCGAAACCAGTTAAGCGTTTAACACGACATTTAAGCCGGAATGGTTTGCCCGTCCCAAGCCAGCACCGTGCCGCTATCTTGCGGCGTCACCCGGTCGATGACCTGCAGCAAATATCCGGCCGATTGCGCCGGAGAAAATAATTTCCCGTCCGCCACATTGCCCTGAAACGGAGCCGACAGCCGACTGTCCACCGTGCCGGGATGCAGACCGATAATGATTTTTTGTTTATCGCGGCGCGCCGTTTCAATGGCAGCGTTTTTGACAATCATATTCTGCGCGGCCTTGGCGGCGCGATAGCTGGTCCAACCGCCCAGACGATTATCAGAAATCGACCCGACACGGGCCGATAAATGCGCCATCACCGCTTTTGCATCACGCGCCATAAGCGGCAGGAAATGTTTCAAAATAAGCGCCGGACCAATGGTGTTGACAGCCAGCACGCGGGCCATCGTGTCGGCCTCAATTTGCCGTAATGCTTTTTCCGGCTGCACCCCGCTTGCCGCATCGTGCAAGAGGCCGGTCGCATTGATGATGAGATGGTAGGGTGCGGTGTCTTTCAGCTTTGCGGCCAAAGCGGCCAATGCCGCCTCATCGGTAATGTCGGCATCAGCGCGGCTGAGCGCCGTGACCTCACATCGCGCCGACAAGCTATCGCACAGCGCACCGCCAATGCCGCCACCGGCACCAAACACCAACGCCTTAAAATGCGGCGGAAAACTGCTTAACACATCATCCATGGGCACCATATAGGCCGCATGGGCCAAAGCACCAGTAAGGGCACCAGTCAGAGCGCCAGCGAGCTTTTACGGCCTAAGCGGGCAGTCCCAGCGCCGCTTGCAGGGCATTTATGCGCTCTTGCAATTGGTCATCACCATAGGCTTGCGGCGCGCCGACACCCCAAACCGGGCCCGGCCAAGCCATATCGCCGACATGGCGGGCAATCACATGCACATGCAATTGCCGCACCATATTGCCCAAAGCGGCGACATTCATCTTATCGGCCTTGGCGACCAGACGCGCCGCATCGGCCGCTTGCATGGCAATCTCATGCAGGCCCGCAGCTTCCGCTTTTGGCAGGTCCAGCCATTCTTCGGCGTTGTCAATTTGCGGCACCAAAACCAGCCAGACATAGCGGGCATCGCGCATCAGTCTGATGTCGACAAAATCAATCACGCCCAGCGACAGCGTATCGGCCGCCAAGCGATCATCCAATTGGAAAGCCATTAATTCAGCGCCGCGTCAGAAACAAACGGGTTGGTTTTCTTTTCCTGCTCGAAAGTTGAGGTTGGGCCGTGGCCGGGAATAAAGGTGATGTCCAAACCGAGCGGCCATAATTTTTCGGTAATCGAGCTGATCAGCTGGTTGTAATCGCCTTTCGGAAAATCCGTGCGGCCGATAGAGCCTTGAAACAGCACATCGCCGACCATGGCAATTTTATCCTGCTTTTGCACAAACACCACATGCCCCGGCGTGTGGCCGGGGCAATGCACCACATCAAAAGTGACACCGGCCACCTCAACGGTATCGCCATGGGTCAGCCATTGGTCCGGCTCAAATGCTTTGGCGGCCGGGAAATTATACGCCGCTGCCGCTTCCGGCATGCCGTCGATCCAAAACTTATCGTCAATATGCGGGCCGATAACCGGCACATTGCGCGCTTCCGCCATATCGGCCACCGCACCGGCATGGTCCAAATGGCCATGCGTTACGAGAATTTTTTCAATCTCAATGCCCTGTTCATCAATGAATTTGTCGAGCAATGCCAAATCGCCACCGGGGTCGACAATGCCACCTTTTTTTGTTTCTTCGTTCCAAAATACCGTGCAGTTTTGCTGAAACGGCGTCACCGGAATAATTTGATAGCGCAACATAATCGGTCCTCCACTGCCGCTACAATAAACGCTTTATCCGGTGAATCAAATCACCGTAAGCTTTCAATGTTTCTTTAAACAACCGAAAGGAGGTGATCCATTGTCTAGTGAACGGAAGTATTTGGGGTTTCTAATCCAGTGTGACCTGACGGGCGTGGAGCAGCCTTCGCTGTCCAACGGCGCATCACAAAAATAAACGGATTGGCCTACACTCCAATCACGAATTCAACCGAGTTGAATTTTGGGCGCCTGCTTTTGCAGGCGCCCTTTTTTCGCCTATAACATCGCATGAGCTATTTTCTCGGCATTGATCTGGGCGCCAGCAGCCTGAAAGCCTGTCTGATAAATCAAGACGGGCAACGCGTGGCGATGGCCCGCGCGCCGATTGAAACGCATCACCCGCACCCCAGATGGGCCGAACAAAACCCGCAAGATTGGGCGACCGCCATGGCGCAGGCGCTGACATCGCTTGCCGAAGATGGCCATGCGCTGCAATTGGTGCAGGCCATCAGCTTTTCGGGCGGTGCGCATATCGCCATATTATGCGATGGCGCGGCCGCGCCGCTGCGCCCGGCCATTATGTGGAGCGACCAACGCGCCGCAGATGAAGCGGCGGAACTGGCCGCCGACAGCACGGTTGAGCAGCTGAGCGGCAACCGCCCGAACCCCACTTGGACGCTGCCGCAATTACGCTGGCTGGCGACCCATGAAGCAGATGTGATACAGGCCACTGAAAAACTGTTTTTCGCCAAAGATTGGTTACGCTTTCAGCTGACCGACCGGCACAGCAGTGATGCCACTGAAGTGGTTGGCGGCATGCTGGGCGATAAGCACGGCCAATGGGCGGCACCCTTGCGAGCCCTGAGCGGTCTCGATATTGACTGCTTTCCCCCTCTATTGGCGGCGCAAGCGCAAGCCGGTACGGTTACGCCGCAAGCAGCCGCGCAGTTTGGCCTGCCGGTTGATTGTCCGGTCTATCAAGGGGCGATTGACACATCGGTCGAATGGCTGTGCGCCGCGCCGCAAAGCGCCAATATGGCCAGCCTGAAATTGGCCTCGGCCGGGGTGCTGGCCTTTACCACGGCGGCGACCGACAATTTCCCGCCTGTTTCGCTATACCCGCATAGTATTGAGCCATGGCATTATCACGCCGCCGGCATGAGCGATTGCATGGGGGCCATTGATTGGGTGCGGCATAATTTGACGCCGCACTATGATGCTCCGGCTTTTGCCGCCGCCGCCAAATCGGCCCCGCTGGGGGCCAATGGGCTGCTGTTTTACCCCTATCTATCGGGTGCTCGCGCGCCGTTTTGGGATGCCTCTTTAACGGCGGAAATGACGGGCCTGACCCGCGGCCACACGGCGGCCGATATTGCCCGCGCCGCTTTTGAAGGGGTCGGCCATGTGTTGACTGCCATATGGCACGATATGACGGGCCGTCTCGGTAGCAAGCCGGACATGCTGCATGTGCTGGGCGGTGGCGGGCAAATCGGCTTTTTCTGCCATATGCTGGCCGATATGTTGGATACGCCGCTCATGGCGGCGCAAGAAAGCGATTGCGCCTTTGCCACCGCCTTGTTGGCGGCAACGGCGCATGGCGCCTTTAGCGACCTGTCGCAGGCCGCCGCCGCTGCTCACACGCCCTTGCGGCAATTTACCCCTGACAAGCAAAATCATGCGCGCTATGCTGCACGGCATAGAGATTTTATGAAGCGGCACTGACCCGCTTCGCGCCGCTGGGAGACCGGTGAATAGGGAGAAAACCATGGAAAACCGCGTCAAAATTACTTTGGAAAATCATGTCGCCCATGTGCAGCTTGTGCGCGGCGACAAAATGAATGCGCTTGATGCCGAAATGATCGAAGCGATTATTGAGGCCGGTGAGCGGTTGAAAACCATGGACGGCCTGCGCGCCGTTGTGCTGTCGGGCGAAGGCAAAGCCTTTTGCGCCGGTTTGGACATGGGCAATTTTGCCAAAATGGCCGGTGGCGACAATGCCGGCGTAACAGATGGTGGCAGCCGCCAATTGTTGGCCGAGCGCACGCATGGGCTGGCCAACCGGCC
This sequence comes from Parvibaculales bacterium, assembly GCA_049889915.1. Classification (GTDB taxonomy): domain Bacteria; phylum Pseudomonadota; class Alphaproteobacteria; order RS24; family RS24; genus UBA8337. Next base: position 20,593 of record JBMHCM010000016.1, on the reverse strand, counting down.
GCAAAAAGTTGCCTTTACATGGCGCGAATTGGAAGTGCCGGTCATCGCTGCCGCGCAAGGTTTTGCGCTGGGTGGCGGGTTTCAAATCTTTATGGGTGCAGATATGCGCTATGCCGCACCGGGCACCAAATTCTCCATTATGGAAAGCCGCTGGGGCCTGATCCCCGATATGGGCACCACCCATGTGATGACCCGCGTGGCGCGCGAAGATATTGTCAAGGAATTGGCACTGACAGCGCGGATTTTTGAGGCTGATGAAGCTTATGAGCATGGCTTCCTGACCCGTGTCTGCGAAAACCCGGTTGAGGCGGCACTGGATACGGCAGCCGCCATTGCCTCGCGTAATCCCGAAGCGGTGCGCGGCACCAAGCGCCTGTTCAACGAACCGGCTGACCGCTTTGTCGCCGATACGCTGATGCTGGAAAGCGTTTTGCAAGACGAGATTATCGGCTTCCCAAACCAAGTCGAGGCGGTGAAAGCCGAGATGGAAGGCCGTGCGCCGGTTTATGAGGATGTGAAGCCGAAGGCGGCGGAATAATCAGCCGCTTCAGCCGGTGAACAAAACCGCACTGCGGTCGAGCAGCCAATAGACAGACAGCCCGCCGATGAGCACCACCGGCACTTCGGCCAATAATGGCTGGCGCCGCACATAGGGCGCCAGATATTTGCCCAGTCCCAATGCCAGCGCAATAACCAAGAGCTGGCCGACTTCGAGGCCGATATTGAACAATGCCAAAGCCGGGGCTGCCAAATCGCGCGGCAGACCAATATCGCCCAACACACCGGCAAAGCCAAAACCGTGCAGCAGGCCGAAGCCAAAGGCGACCGCTTGCGGATATTTCTCTGCCAGGGGTGAGCGGTCTTCCGGCTTGTGCAAAATCTCAACCGCGAGAAATAAAATCGACAAGGCGATAATCGCCTCCACCACTGCTGATGGGGCGCGAATATCAGCCAGCATGGACAATGCCAGAGTGATGGAATGGGCCAAGGTGAAAGCCGTAATGACATAGACCAGACGCCGCCAGCCCTGCACCAGCATGACCAGCCCCAGAACAAATAAAATATGGTCAAAACCGAACACCAAATGCTCGACACCGAGGCCAAAATAAGCCGCCAAGCCGGCGCCGCCACCGGCCAGACGGGCCACCGGCTGCTCTGCCGTCAGGCGCATATGTACCGCCTTGCCGTCTTGCAATTGCAAATGCACAAACACATCGGTGATGGTTTTTTGCAACCCCTCAACGCCGATGGATTGGCCAACCAGGCCGCCCGCGCAAGCCAAGGCAAAGCGTTCAATCAACACGCCGGGGCGACGCTGCATGCGACTGTCGGATAATCTTTGGCAGTTCTCCGGAAAGACCGGCCGCAGACCCAGCCCAGCCACCGCATCACGTCCGGCGTCGCGCACCGGTTGCTTCCACACCACGTCAAATTGGTCGCGCGCCGTCTCGGTCAGCTCAATATAGCCGGGCCGCACCTCATGCGCCTGTCCCGTGAAAGGGAGCAGAGCCGCAAAACCAACCAACCAAGCAAAGAGGACCACTCTCATTCGTCAACCGGTGCCAATTCAATCGTGTAGCTGGCCCGCAAGTCTTGCCAGGCTTGCTGCTTGGCACGGCGCGCTTGCTCGGCTTGCCAATCAACAGCCAGCCGGTCGGCCAATGCCTCAAAACCGGCCGGTTTGGCAGCTTCGCGGGCGGTAATCTTGACCACATGCCAGCCATAGGCTGACTGCACTGGCCCTTGCCAATCCGTGCCTGACAACTCCATTAAGCGGGTCGCGAAATCGCCGCCCATCAGCTGCGCCAGACCGGATTTGTCTTGCCGCGCATAGGCGCGGTTCAGCATGAAGGGTTGCCCCAATTGCCGCCACGCGGCCGGATTGGCGCGCACTTGTTGCAATAGCGTGCGGGCTGCTGCCTCATCGGCAGCGAAAATATGCTGCCAGCTAACGGTTGGCGGCGTGTCATAGCGGGCGCGATTGATCTCAAACCATTGTCGCAAAGTCGCTTCATCGGGCAAATCGGCCGGGCCGTTTTCGGACAAAAAGAAATCTACTTTTTGCGCCAGCCGCCGCCGGATAATCACATCATCCTCATCCAGCCCCATGCGCTGCGCCTCACGGACCAGAATCTCTTCACGAATATAGCCCTCAATCAGCGCGTCCAGTTCCACCGCTGTCGGCTGCCGTTTGGTCTGGCCTTGCCATTGCGCCCCCAATTTTTCAACCAGCGGCAGGTCGATGACGATGCGCTGCGCGGCATGGCGTTGGCCAAGCCCTTCCAGCACAAACAGCCCCAGTCCTAAGGCAATAAACCAAACTAGCCGGTCGCGGGCCAGCTTTTGCAACAAATTTTTCATGCGCTCTTAGTTCTCAAGCCAAATCGGTGACGACCAAACACGTTCTTGAATGGTCGCGGCCAAAGACGGGTTGGGCGGTGAACCGGCCCGAATGGCATCCCATGTCGACCAGCGACAGGTCGGGTTTTCCAACCCACGGGCATAATAAAACGTGTTTTCACCTGCCTTATATTCCGGGTCCTGCCAATGCGCTTTCAGCTCATCGGCGCCGCTATCGGCACCATAAGAGCAGTCGGAGATATCGACTTGCGCATTATTATCGGGGCAGCGATGGGTTGTGGCATCGGGTTGCGCCCCACCGGCACAGGCGACATCAAACACTTTCTCATGGGTTTTGCCGTCAGCGTCCAACCAGCCTTTGATGATTTGCAAGCGTTGCAGCGGCGCGCTGCCCGGGTCGCGGGTCGCCCAAACCAGCATATCAGCGGCTTGCGCACGGGCTTTCAAATCAGCCCCCATCGGCACACCGCCGGCATAGGCTTTTTTGACCAATTGCGCGTCATCCAGCAAGTCCTCGCCCAAGCCATAACCGGCGAACAGCCGCACCCGCATGCGCGGGCCCGACGTGGCAAAAGTCTCTTTGCGGCGCATTGCGTCAAAAATACTGTCGCGGGTGTTTTCTTCCGCCCACACACCGGCCAGACCGGAGGCACCCCAGCTTGACCATTGCATGTGCAAATAACCGGGGGCCGGATTTTTCGACGGCACACCGGTGCGTTGCGCTTCCGGTTGACGCATTTGCGCCACCCAATTGCGCACCCGCATCAGCTGCACACCCAGACGTTGTGTCCATGTCAGACGCACAGCCCCACGCAGCCGGCCATTGGCGTCGACCATGCCGATTTTCGACCAATAATTATATTCGTCAAAGCCACCGGCCGAGACATGCGTATCGGAAGCAGAAATCAGACCGAATTTGAACGGATTGCCCTGCCCGTTTGCCTGCATGGCCAGACCGCGCTTATAGGCTTGGCGAACATATGAACCCTCAATGCGGCTATTGCGCCAAGTGGCGATTTGATACGGCATAATCTCAAAGGCGGCCCACTCATCGCTTGGGCTTTGCAAAGGATGGGTTTCCGATGTGCCTTTGACCTGACTGATTTCGACCAACGGCTCATTGCGCATGCGCAACGCGCTATAGGTCGGTGTAATCGGCTTGCCGTCATAAGTCTTATCCCAGAACATATAGCCGTCCGAACCGTTGGAATTATGCGGAATGGCGATTGAGTCCATCCCCTCATCGCGCAGGTTGTCCATCCAACGCCACAGATTTTCCGGATTTTTCGAAATCAGCCGCGAAAACGGCTCATCCGGCGCATCGCCCTTAAAAATGACATTGCGGTGCAGGTTCTCAAAATTATCCTGCGACGAGGTATATTCATAACCGATAAAAGTGGTGAATGTGCCGGGCGCATTGTGGCGTTCAGCCGCCTCTTTCACCTCATCCCAAGTGCTGCGGACGATATCCATATCCAGCAAATCATCTTCTACTTGCTGGCCCAAATAGGGCAGTAGCGCGCCAAACGCATTGCGGCGTTCATTCGGCGTTTTGGCTTCCCGCAATCTTGTCGCCACCGGATGCGCCGCCACACTGGTCGATGTGTCGAACATGGCCGGCACCATGCCGAGATACATGGCATGGTCGGTAACCGCTTGGAAATCCAGTGGCACGCGCATTTTCATGTCAAATCCGGCCGGGTGCTTAATCGCCTTGCCCTTGGCAAGTTCATAAGCTTCATCGGGGCCGTTGCGATTGCCGAAAATAAACGCATCAAAAGAACGATTGGTGTGCAAATGGGTTTCGCCAAACAAGGCTTTACGGTCTTCCGGACCGGCCAGAGCCGGTGTCGCCATAAATAACGGCGCCATTAAAGCTGTGGCTGTAATCAGCTTACGCATTGTTTTATTCCTCTCCCTCGGTTAAATGGACTGTGCCTGATGCGCGGTGAATTGACAAGACATGCGCGAAGTATTGGTTGGCAGAAGAGGGGGTAATATGTACCAGGATATTTACAAACAGTGGCAGTCAGACCCGCACGGCTTTTGGGCCGAGCAAGCAAGCCGTCTAGACTGGGACACTGCACCGCAAACAATTTTTGAAAGCAATGAGACCGGTGATCGCTGGTATCCTGATGGGGTAATGAATACCTGCTTTAATTGCGTTGACCGCCACGTCGCGGCTGGCCATGGCGCGCGCGCTGCTTTTATTTATGACAGCCCGATTACCGACAGCAAACAAACATTGAGTTATGCCGATTTGTTGGACCGCGTTGAAACCGTGGCCGGCATGATGCAAAGCCATGGTGTCGAAAAGGGCGACCGCGTCATCATCTATATGCCGATGATTCCCGAAACCGCGATTGCCGCTTTGGCCTGCGCCCGCCTCGGCGCCGTGCATTCGATTGTGTTTGGTGGCTTTGCCGCAGCCGAGCTGGCAACCCGCATTGATGACGCGACGCCGAAAATGATTTTGGCTGCCTCCTGCGGCATTGAGCCGGGCCGTGTTGTTGACTATAAGCCGCTGCTCGACGGCGCCATTGAGCTGGCCGCACACAATCCGCAAAGCTGCCTGATTTGGCAACGCCCGCAACAAGAAGCGGCCCTGATTGACGGTCGCGATTTTGACTGGCGCAGCGAAGAAGCAAAAGCCCGCGACGCCGATAACCGTCCGGCCTGTGTGCCGGTGGCGGCCACTGATCCGCTTTATATTCTTTACACCTCCGGCACTACCGGCATTCCCAAAGGTGTGGTGCGCGATAATGGCGGCCATTTGGTGGCGCTGAGCTGGGCGATGGAAAACATTTACGACATTGCACCGGGTGAAGTGTTCTGGTCGGCCAGTGACTTTGGCTGGGTGGTCGGGCACAGCTTTATTCTTTATGCGCCGACGGCGATTGGCGCGACAAGTATTATTTTTGAAGGCAAACCGATTGGCACGCCGGATGCCGGCGCCTTTTGGCGGGTGATTTCCGAGCATAAGGTAAAGGCGCTGTTCACCGCGCCGACCGCTTTCCGCGCCATCAAAAAAGAAGACCCGAACGGCAAGCTGGTCAATGATTATGATTTGAGCAGCTTCAAAATGCTCTATCTGGCCGGTGAGCGTGTTGACCCTGACACGATTAATTGGGCCGAAGCCAGCCTCGGTGTGCCGGTCATCGACAATTGGTGGCAGACCGAAACCGGTTGGCCGATTTGCTCCAATCCGGTCGGTATTGAATTGCTGCCGATCAAAAAGGGCTCACCGAGCCTTGCCATGCCGGGTTATGAACTGGCGGTTCTGGATGAGGGCGGTAAGCCTGTCGCAGCCGGTGAAACCGGCTCCATTGTCATTAAAAAACCGATCCCGCCCGGCTGCCTGCCCGGCCTGTGGCAAAACCGCGACGGCTTTGAGGCCGCTTATATGGCCGATTTCCCCGGCTATTATAAAACCGGCGATGCCGGCTTTATCGATGAAGACGGCTATTTATTCGTCATGTCGCGCACCGATGACATCATCAATGTGGCCGGACACAGGCTGTCAACCGGCGGCATGGAAGAAGTGCTGGCCGGTCATGCCGATATTGCCGAATGTGCCGTATTGGGCGTCAAAGACGCGCTGAAAGGCGAATTGCCGCTCGGCCTGTTGGTGCTGAATGATGGCGTCAATCGTCCTGATGAAGAGATTGTCGCCGAAGCCATTCAAAAAGTACGCGACGAGATTGGCCCGGTGGCGGCGTTTAAATTGGCAGCCCGCGTCAAGCGCCTGCCGAAAACCCGTTCCGGCAAAATCTTGCGCGGCACCATTCGCAAAATCGCCAATGGCGAAGATTGGAATATGCCGGCGACAATTGATGATCCGGCTATCCTTGACGAGATAACCGAAGTTCTTGCAACATTGGGGTATCCGCAGGAGGGGTAGTCCATGAGTTCATTGGTATCGGTCGACAAGCATGACGGTTTCGCCGTCGTAACCCTAAATCGGCCGGACGCCATGAACGCGCTGTCGGCCGCTTTACGGGCCGAATTGGCACAGGCCGTTGACGCGCTGAAGGCCGACGCGGCCATCCGCGTGCTTATTCTGACCGGTGCCGGTGACAAAGCATTTACCGCCGGGCTTGATTTGAAAGAGCTCGGCGGCAATGCCAATGACACCGCCCTGACCATTGCCACAGATGATCCGGTGCAATCGCTCAGCCGGTTTTCCGGCCCGATAATCGGCGCCATTAACGGCGTCGCCATTACCGGCGGCTTTGAACTGGCGCTGGCCTGCGATGTGCTCATCGGCACACCCAATACCCGCTTTGCCGACACGCATGCCCGTGTCGGCATTCTGCCGGGTTGGGGCTTAAGCCAAAAATTGACCCGTCTTTTGGGGCCATCGCGCGCCAAGGAAGTCTCGCTGACCGGTAATTTTATCTCAGCCGAACAAGCGCTGGCTTGGGGGCTGATAAACCATATTGTGCCGCCCGCCGAGCTGATGGCGAAAGCCCAAGCGCTGGCCGCTGACATGCTGTCTTGCGTACCCGACACGCTAACGGCCTATAAAAAATTGATCGATGACGGCTATGGCGGCACTTTTGCCGACGGTCTGCAGCTTGAAAATACGGTGGGCCGTGCAGCCAATAAACAAGTCAGTGGCAATGCCATTGAACAGCGGCGCGAGGCCATTCGCCAGCGCGGCCAGACACAGAAATAGGAGGATGAGATGAGCCAAGACAAACGCATGATGCCGGGTAAGGCGCATTATAATGGTTGGCGCGACCCTGACAGTGTGCGCTGGCATTTGCGCAATATGTCGACCCTACCGGCGCTGATTGTGCCGCGCGGGCGCGAGGTACACGACCTGCCGACCGGCAGCAGTCGCGATGTGGAAAATTTCGCTTATGAGTTTCAGGGGCAAAATATCCGTCTTGGCGATGCCATGCAGGCCGATTGCATTGATGGCTATATTGTCATTCAAAATGGCGAGGTGTTGTTTGAGCGCTATTACGACAGCTTTTCCGCCCATGACCATCATATCTGGTTCTCAATGACCAAATCGCTCATCTCAACCGCCTTTGGCATTGCACAGGCCGAGTTTCAAATCGATGAGAGCAAATCACCGGCCGCTTTCTTGCCGGAACTGGCCGGCAGCGTATTTGCCGATGTCAGCGTGCGCGACGTGTTGAATATGGTGACGGCACTCAATTATACGGAAGAGTATGATGAGATGACGCCGGGCAGCGTGCATTTTGAATATTTCCGCCGCTTGGGCTTTATGGGTGATTTTGAGCTTCTGGCGATTGATCCGAATGTCTCCAATGAACCACGCGGTGTGCGCGATATGCTGCCGCGTTTCGAACAAGCCGAAGGCGGCGAGACGGGCGCCATGTTCCAATATCAGTCTCCCAATGTTGATGTCATTGGCTGGCTGGTCGAGCGGGTCACCGGTCGCGCTTTGGTCGATTATCTGCGCGAAAAATTATGGGCGCCGCTGGCGACTGAACATGACGGGGTGTTTACTGTCGATGTGTCTTTCGCACCGGTCGCCACAGGTGGCTTTAACTCAACCTTGCGCGATGCTGCCCGCTTTGGCCTGATGGCACTGGGCGATGGCCAATTGGCCGGCACGCAAATCGCGCCCAAAGACTGGATTGCCGATACTTATACAATGAGCGACGCCGACAATAAGGCGGGGGCCGCAGCGGTGAATGCCGATCCGACGCATGAGCGGTTTATTGACGGCTTTACCGGCTATCGCAGTTTCTGGTGGCAGTTTGATCAAAGCCAAAACGAGCGCATCGCCATGGGCGTGCACGGGCAGGTGATTTACGTCAATAAGGCCAAGAATTTGGTGATTGCCAATTTCGCCAGCCCACAGCAAACCGCCAATCAATTGCGCCCCAGCTTTAAACAAATGCTGGCCGGCACAAGGGCCCTGGCGGCCAGCCTTTAGGCGCAGCCGCCTGAGATTGAGTGGCCAGCCTTTAGGCGCAGCAGCCTTAAATCGAGTGGCCAGCCTTTAGGCGCAGACGCCTGAAACAGTAAAAGCGCGCCATGCAAAAGTGGAGCATGGCGCGCTTTTTATTGCGGTGAGTGAATCTATTTACTGAATTTCAGCCCACGATCTCTTAACGCACCGAATTTCACCAAGAAAATATCGGCGATGTAATTTTGATACATGACCCATGGCTTAATGCTGCCCTGCTTCGGCAATTCGGCCGATTTGCGGGTGATATAGCCGGATGAGAAATCGAGCAGCGGTTCGACCTCAATATCGCTGCCATCCGGTGTTGGCGTCACCTGTTGCAGCCCTTTGCGGTCCATATAATTGACCATGCGGGTCAAAAAGCGCGAGGTCAGATCGCAGCGCAATGTCCAGCTGGCATTGGTATAGCCGAAAGAGGCCATCAAATTGGGAATGCCGGAATACATCATGCCTTTATAATTCAGCAGATTGGCCGGCTCGACCGGTTCATTATCGACCGTTACCTCGACATTGCCCAAGAAATTCAAATCCAGTCCGGTGGCCGAGACGATGATGTCGGCCTCCAGCGTCTCGCCTGATTTCAGCAAAACACCGTCCTTGGTGATGCGCTCAATATGGTCAGTGGCAATATCGGCTTTGCCGTTGCGAATGGCGGTAAAGAAATCCCCATCCGGTGCCAAGCAAACACGCTGGTCCCACGGATTATATTTCGGTGTCAAATGCTTCTTAATGTCGAAGCCTTGCGGCAGCAATTCCGGCAATTCAGCCAGTAATTTCTTTTTCACCGCATCGGGATATTTGCGGCACATCCAAAAGAAAAACCGCCCCATCAGCACGTTTTTCCACCGCGTCACACCATAAGCGACGGAAGCCGGCAAAAATTTGCGCATAAAATTGGCAAAGGCATCTTGCGCCGGACGAGCAACAATATAAGTCGGTGAGCGCTGCAACATGGTGACATGTTCGGCTTGCTCGGCCATGGCCGGCACCAGAGTGACGGCGGTCGCGCCGGAACCGATAACCACCACTTTTTTGCCGCTATAATCCATATCTTCCGGCCAGAATTGCGGATGCACAAAGCGGCCGGCAAAATCTTCAACACCGTCGAAATCCGGCTGATAGCCATGGTCATAATTATAATAACCGGCGCAGCTATGCAGAAATTTGCAGCTTCTGACCTGCCGCTCGCCGGTTTGGCTGTTTTCGACCGTGACAAACCATTTGCCGTCCGGTGACGACCATTTGGCCTCAACCACTTTTTGGTGGAAGTGAATTTTCTTATCCAAATTGCCGTCTTTCACCGCGCCTTTCAGATAATCGAGAATGGCCGGGGCATCGGCAATGGCTTTGGCGTCTTTCCACGGGCGGAAAGCAAAACCCAGCGTGTACATATCGCTGTCCGAGCGGATGCCGGGATATTTGAACAAATCCCATGTGCCGCCGATTTTGTCGCGCATTTCGAGAATTTCGAAGCTCGCTTGCGGGCTGTGTTTCTGCAAATGGAAGGCTGAGGAGATGCCGGAAATTCCGGCACCAATAATCAGCACATCGCTATGGCTTGTCGCATTCATGGGTCATCCTGCCGTCAAAAAAGTCATCTGTTACATGATAGGCAAAGATTTTTTGCCATGGCAAGGCAGCAATCTCGGCAAACTGCCGCAGCAGCCTATTGCATGGTCGGAATGATGAAGCTTTGGTCGGCCACATCGCCATCCGGCCAGCGCTGCGTCACGGTTTTTACCTTAGTGTAAAACTTAATACCTTCCGGCCCGTGCTGGTTGGTATCGCCAAAGGCAGAGCGTTTCCAGCCGCCAAATGTATGATAGGCGACCGGCACCGGAATCGGCACATTAATGCCGACCATGCCGACATTGACCTTTTGCGCAAATTGCCGTGCCGCCAATCCGTTGCGGGTGAAAATTGCCACGCCATTGCCATATTGATGCTCTGACGGCAGCCGCGCCGCTTCTTCCAGACTGTCAGCCCGCACCACTTGCAAGACCGGCCCGAAAATCTCTTCCTGATAAGACTGCATATTCGGTTTCACATTATCGAACAGCGATGGGCCGATGAAGAAGCCGTCTTCATTACCCTGCAGGCTAAGGCCACGGCCGTCGACCAGCAAATCAGCGCCCTCTTGCACGCCCATTTCAATATAGCTCTCAATTTTGGCGCGATGCGCAGCCGACACAACCGGACCATAATGGGCTTGCGGGTCGGTGGAAATGCCGACATTCAGTTTGCTGACTTCTTCTTGCATGCGGCCGACAAATTCATCCGCCGTGTCCTTGCCGACCGGCACGGCGACCGGCAGGGCCATGCAGCGTTCGCCGGCCGAGCCATAGGCCGAGCCTGAGAAATCGGCAATCACTTGGTCCATATCGGCATCCGGCATAATAATGCCGTGGTTTTTCGCCCCGCCCATGGCCTGCACGCGCTTACCGTGAGCCGTGCCGGTTTGATAAACATAATGGGCAATATCCGACGAGCCGACAAAACTGACGGCCTTAATATCCGGATGGGTCAAAATGGCATCGACCACTTCCTTATCGCCATGCACGACATTGAGCAGCCCTTCCGGCGCCCCGGCTTCAACCATCAGCTCGGCCAGCCGCACCGGCACGCTTGGGTCTTTTTCAGACGGCTTCAGGATAAAGCCATTGCCACAGGCAATGGCGATACCGAACATCCACATCGGTATCATCGCCGGGAAATTAAACGGCGTAATACCGGCCACCACACCCAAAGGCTGGCGCATGGCATAAATATCAATGCCCGGACCGGCCCCTTCCGTATATTCGCCTTTCAGCAAATGCGGAATGCCGCAGGCAAACTCAATCACCTCAAGGCCGCGCTGAATATCACCCTTACTGTCGGCAATGACCTTGCCGTGCTCGGATGACAGCAAGGCGGCCAACTCGTCCATATTGTCTTCCAGCAATTGCTTGAATTTGAACATCACACGGGCGCGGCGCTGCGGATTGGTGGCAGCCCATTCCGGCTGCACTTTTTGTGCCGCCTTGACGGCACTATCCAAATCCGTGGCGGTGCCGAGGCAGACATGCGCCTGCACCTCACCGGTGTTGGGATTGAAAATCTCGCCATGGCGGGTCGCTTCGCCTTTGGTCATGGAGCCGGAAATGAAATGTTGGACTTCACGCGCCATAATGTCCTCCCAGAACGCTTAAAAACCTGCCAACAGCATAGCGAAGCGGCCTGCTTTGCCAAGCGGCAAAAGGCAAAAACAGATATTTGATATCTGCGCTGTGTAAGCCCTACGCTTAGGCGGTCGCTTTGGCTTCCTCAACCGAGGTTTTGGTGAAGAACGGCACGCTGAGCAGGCTCGGCAGCAGCAACACCGCCCCCAGCAAGGCCAGTACCAGACCCAACATGGTGAAGGTGGCAAAGCGTTGCAACATCACCAATTCAGAGCTCAAAAACACACCGGCACCGAAGCAGAACAGGAAGGTCGATTGCACAATCGGCCGGCCCGGAATGAACAAGGCTTGGCGCAAAGAGGCGCGCTGGCTTTGGTGCTCATCAACCAAATGATGCTGATAGCGGTGAAGAATATGAATCGTATCATCGATCGACAGCCCCATGGTCACACTGGCGATAATCACCGTGGCGAAATCGAACGGAAAGCCCAAAGCGGCAATTGTACCCATAGTGATCAAAATCGGCAGCGAGCAGGCAATCATGCCGGCAATCGCAAGGCGGAAATTAAACTCGGCAATCAGCACGATGAAAATCAGGCAGAAGGTCAGCGCAATAGAAACAAATTGCGTGTCGAGAATATAGCCTGAGAGCTGGCTGAAGAAGACCGAATGGCCGGTGAAAATAGGCTCCGGCAGGGCTTGTGTGTCAACCCGCGCCAACTGACCTTTAATCTTATCAACCACCACATCCAGTTCAGACGAGCTCAAATTCGGCGTATAACCGCGCAAATGTTTGCTGTCGAAAGTGAAATTGACGCTCTCGGCCAGCACATCGCGGCTTTCGGCGCTCCGCGACCATTCGGAAAACAGCAATTCTTGCGCCAGCTGGTCACCATCTTGCGGATATTGCGTGCCGTCATCGACCAATGAGGTATGGATGTCGCCAATCGGACCGGTATAACTCTCGGTCGAATTAATGGCGCGCAAATTGCCGATTTGCTGCTCAACATCAACAATATCGGTAAACGGCGGATAGCTGCGGTAATAATCTTCTTCATCGGTCATGAAAACCATGGAGACGACGCCGGAACCGCCCAACTCATTATCAACCCGGTCAAAGGCTTGATACAGGTCAGAGCTTGGCTGGAAGAACACGTCCAATAGATTGGACTCGGATTTGGCATTGGTCACCAAAGCGACGACAGACATGACGGATAGCGCAATCGCCACGGCAAAAGTCGCCGGACGGTTATTACCGACCACAGACCAATCAAGTTTCAAGAATTGATCGGCCGCCCGGTCCGGCAAGGACAAGTGATGCTGGCCGCCACGGCGCTCCAACGCCCGCGGTGTCATGGCATAGAGGCCCAAAAAAATGCCGCCCATCATGATGCCATAGCCGAGCAGAATGCCGATAAAACTATCAATACCGAAGTCGCGCAGCGGAATCAGTTCCGAGAAGTAAAACACGCCAAAACCGACAGCGCTGGTGACACTGGTCGTCAGGCATGGCAGCCATGTCGCGTCGAGTGTTTCGCGCAGCACTTGGCCGGTTGAGGTGTCGGCGGCTGCCGTATCGATGGCGTTATCCCAATACCGAATAATATGCAGGCTGTCGGCAACCACAATCACCGACAACATGACCGGCAGGGCCAGTGCGATGACCGTCAGATTATGGCCCAATGTTGCCATAATGCCCATGGCAACCGCCACGGCGGTTGCGGCAACGCTGAGCACCATAAAGGTCTTCCACAGCCGGCCAAACAGCGAGAACAGGAACAAGCCAATGCCGATACCGGCAATCGCCAAAATTGAGCCCAATTCGGCTTTGGTCACACCATCCAGCGTGTATTTCAAATAGCCGTCACCGGCCAATTCGCTGTCAGCGACCAGCGGGTTTTGCGCGGCAAGAGCCTGCACCTCATGCACCACGCGCTGCCGCTCAGCCGGTCGACCGGCCGTGTCTTGTTTGACGATAAACGTGCCCAGCTTGCCATTATCCGACAATAGGCGGCCCATATAATCGCTGTCCTTAAACTTGGCTTCCAGCGCTTTCAGGCTTTTCAATTGGCCGTTTTCCAGCGCTTCGCGATAGGTGGTGATAACCAGCGTGCCCTCTTCATCGCTCATAATCAGGCTGGCATCATAAGCCGAGACCACATCGACCACACCGTCGATACGCTTGACGGCTTCAGAAAACGCCACCGCATCCTGATAGCCCTGCGCGGTGAACAAATTATCGGCTTTGAAGAGGAACATGGTCGCTTCAAACTGGTTGAATTGCTCAGCCAGCATGTCGCGCGCCACCTGATAGGGATTATCAGAGGCAAGCCAGGTATCATTGTCATATTTCAAGTCGCGGGCGCCGTAAGCGCCGAGGCCGAGCAGCGCCAGCCAGACAGAAAACCCCACGACAATGGTCAGAATACGCTTGGACATTGATATGACTCCCGAGGGGTTCCCTCACTCAAAAAAAAAGGCCTGGCCGCAGTTCCCCACGGCCAGGCCTATTATGCATATTTAGAACAGATAGTTGATACCGAATGAGGCATATGTGTCGCCTTCAACCGATTCATAACCTTCTGCTTCAATTTCATCGGCACCGGTTACATCCAAGGCCATACCGCCAAAGGCACCGATTTCCAGCTTCTCAAAGAAGCGCCAGCCGGCACTCAGACCGAAGCCGAAGCTTTGACCAAAAGAACCGAAACCGAAACCGGCATAGCCCTGTTTCTCGGCACCCAGCAGGCGCACGGCATTCAAAATCGGCAAGATGTCATCATCGCCACCTTCGTCGTCACCCTCATAGGTTTCCCAGCTGAGAACTTTCTTCCAGGCTTCTTCTTGCGCCGTGGCGGCGTCTTCCGTGCGTTGCGCCAGCTGCGCATTGATCAACCAACGCTCGCCCTTATAGACAAAACCGGCGCTTTGCATGGTGACTTCCGAATTGTAATACGGCTTGCCGCTGTTTTGCGCGATAAGCTGCTCAAATGTCGGCAACAAATTGGTTGTGCCGTCGAAAACATTGTCGCCACTGCCGACATTGCGACCAAAGGCACGCGGGCGGCTACCTTGCTCAGCACCTGAAGGCAGAATTTCAAACTCTTTTTCCCCTTCAACCACGGTCTGCTCGACAATGAAGGTCAGTTTTGAAGTCAAACGGACGGCCAATTCAAAGGCGATGACGTCAATCTCGGCGAACCGCAGACCTTTGTCGTCACCCAAAGCAACTTGCTGGAAGGTACCGACATTGTCTTGCGGGGTACTCGGCACGTTGGCCGGTACGCTTTGGTCAATGCCACCATTCCAACCATTACATTCAGAATATTGCTCCGGTCTATTGTTCGGGAAATAATTCTGACACGGCACTTGCGTCAAACGTGCTTCGCGCAGCTGGTCTTCATTGGTTTCCGCACCCTGAATAGACGACACACCAAAGGTAAAACGATCACCGAAATACATCAGGCGCGCAACGCTCATGTCGTTTTCGCCAATGTCTTGTAGAATTTCAACTTGGTCTTCGCCCGGCAAGAAGTTGGTGAAATCACCCCGCAGCAGAGCAAATTCCTCAAACCGCTTTTGGTTTGACGGGTCGAGCCGCATTTTCGGGATATTGGTGAAAGAGACTTCCATTTGCGGCAGCGGGAACAGACTGACTTGCAGACCATCCTGCGCGTAGGACATATCCGCCTTATTGGTCTTGGTTTTGGTACCGGTCGCCTTCATCGGCACGGTAAACATAAGCGGTGAAAACACCTCAAACTGACCCAAAACAATCGGTTGGCGACCGACACGCAAAGTGGCGAATGAGGTCGGCTCCCACTGAATATAGCCTTCCGTCAATTCGGTGAAGCTATCGTCCACAGTCCGCTCTTGTGTCGGTGACAAGTAGTTACCGTCATCATCCTGCACACGGTCACAACCGGCTTGCGTGAACGCAAGTTGGTCGATGGCAGGGTCATTCGGGTTCGGATATTGCGACTCGCATTGCTGCAGCACTTGCTGGTCTTCTTCGCGCAATTCCAACTTATAAATGTTTTCATAATTACCGACGTCGAACGACACCGCGGTTTTGACACCGGAGAAGGCCGGCAAGTCAACCGTAACGGAAATCGCTTGCATTGATTTTTCGACATTATCGGCTGAGCCATTATTGGCACCGGCTGTGGCACCAAAATATTGGCTGAGATTTTCGAACAGGCCTTCTTCTTCAGCCGGTTCTTCAATACCAATTTCAAAGCCGCCGCCATCATCGGGCGGCAGGCCTTGCGCATGGGCAATGTTCAACATGCCGAAACCGAAAATACCGGCTGAGGCAAAAGTGAGAAACTTATTACGGATATCCATACTCAACTCCTTAAGTCGGCTTAGTTAGCCTTCAGGCCTTTCAGGCCGACATCATTATTTGAGAAGCTAACTTCAACGTCGATTTTTGACCGGTTCATGATGGATGAACCGCCGGTCTTGTGATTGCTCATGACTGAGTTTGAAACAACCAGCTCACCGGCCACTTTAATGACTTTGCGGTTAGACAGCGTTTTCAGCTTGTCACCGGCTTGGTCGTAGAAAGTCACTGTGCGGACGATATTGGTCTTCTTATCAATGGTCGTATAATATTTTGAATAGGCGTCTTCTTTATTGGTCGGCACGCTTTCAACGACATAAAACTTATCGTTTTGTTGGAAAATTTTATGCGTGTCCTGGTCCAAAGTGCGGCCGGCAATATCGCTATATGAGAAGTCAGAGCCCATAAAGCTGCCATCCTGCTCGGAAGAAGACAGTTTCTTCACGCTTTTCAGAGACGGGAAGTAAACCCACTGGTTTTTGTCTTGCGTTTCTTGGTTGGTCTCAGAGGCCAGACCGACGCCCTTCACATTAGCCGGTTTGAAAAACTTGACCAAGCTGCGCTTAAAGTCCGGGTCATTTTTGGCGCGCAGATAGAAAAAGCGCTCGCGTTCGCGGCCTTTGGCATCGACGACAATCAGCTTAACCGTGGCTTCTGATTGCGGAAAAATATCGGATTGCTTGTACACACGTTGCATCACGTCGCGGCCGGTTTCGGCTGCGGCCGGGGCAATGGCAAGCACGGAAGCAATAAGAGAGGCGGCCAAAAGGCGCGTAGAATACAAAAACATCCCACGACTCCAAACTATAGAACCGCGAGATAAACATTTTTTTTCGGTAAAGTCCAGTTTGCTGCACCCTTTGGCGGCAATTAGGCGCCGTCCTTGTCAGCATTGGCGTCTTCGCGCAACAGCTCCAATTCCAGCCACTCTTCCTCTGCCGCCGCCAAATTGGCCTGCGCCTTGTCCAGCTCTTCAGCGATCAGGTTAAATTTCGCCGGATTGTCGGTATAAAGCGCCTTATCGGCCAGCAGGATTTCGGCTTTGGCGATACGTTTTTCCAATGCTGCCATTTCATCGGGCAATTGTTCGAGCCGAAAACGGTGCTTATAGCTCAGCTTAATGCTCGGCTTATTGGTCCGGTTGGCTGCCGTTGGTTGCCCGGCTTTGGCCAGCGGCTTTTCCTTGCCAACTGTCTCAATCGGCTTGTCTTGCTTGGCGGCGGCTTTTTGCTGTGCTTTCATATCGGAATAGCCGCCGGCATATTCCACCCATTTTCCGTCGCCCTCAGCATGAAACACCGCCGTCACTGTGCGGTCGAGAAAATCGCGGTCATGGCTGACCAGTATCACCGTGCCCTCATAGGCGGCGATCATTTCCTGCAACAAATCGAGCGTCTCCAAATCCAGATCATTGGTCGGCTCATCCATGACCAACAAATTGGACGGCTGGCGCAGGCCGCGCGCCAAAAACAAACGCGCCTGCTCGCCACCGGACAACACGCTTACGGGCGTGCGCATTTGCGCCGGATGAAACAGGAAGTTTTTCATATAGCCAATGACATGCATGCTGTCGTCGCCCAGCGGCACGCGGTCTCCGGCCCCGTCGGTCAGCGCATCTTTGACATTCCAATCTTTTTTAATGCCTTGGCGTTGCTGGTCGAGCAGCAGCGGCGTCAGGTTTTTGCCGAGTCGTACATTGCCGCTATCGGGCGGCAAATCACCGAGCAACATATTCAGCAGCGTCGTCTTACCGGCCCCGTTGGCACCAATCAGGCCGATACGGGCCCCACGCTTAATCTGCGTGGTGAAATTATCGACCACGGTCTTATCACCGAATTTTTTGACCAACTTATCGACTTTGACGACCAGCTTGCCGGAACGGTCACCGGCTTGCAGCACCGCCTCCATATCGCCTTGCGGCCCGCGATAATCGCGCCTTTGCTGGCGCAGTGCGTGCAAATCGCCCAATCGTTTGACATTGCGCTTACGACGCGCCGTGACGCCATAGCGCAGCCAGTCTTCCTCGCGGGCGATTTTGCGTGCCAATTTATGTTGCTCTTCCGCCTCGCGCTGCAATTCGGCATCGCGCCAATCCTCGAAATGAGTGAAGCTTTTGCGCATTAATTTGGTTTGCCCGCGATCCAGCCAAACCGTTTGATTGGCCATATTGGCCAAAAACCGGCGGTCGTGACTGACCAGAACAAGCGCCGAATTGATTTGCCGCAACGCCCCTTCCAGCCATTCAATGGCCGGCAGGTCGAGATGGTTGGTCGGCTCATCAAGCAACAGAATTTCCGGCTGCGGGGCCATGGCTTTACACAAAGCGACGCGGCGCTTTTCACCCCCTGACATGGGCGCAATCCCGGCTTCCGGCTCGACATGCAAATCGGCCATTAGCTGAAAAGCCCGTTGCCGGTCTTCATTATTCAACAAGCCCTGCAGCACATAATCCTCGGCTGTTGCGTAGCCGCTGAAATCCGGGTCCTGCGCCAAATATTCAATGGTGATGCCTGGTTGCAAAAAACGCTCGCCACTATCGGCGTCAATCAGACCGGCAATGATCTTCAGCAAGGTTGATTTGCCCGAACCATTGCGCCCGACCAGACAAATGCGATCATCCCGCCCTACCGATAAGGCCGCGCCATCCAATAGGGACGTCACCCCATGGGTCAGATGAATATCATCAATATATAAAATGGGCGGGCTGGCAGGCATGGCATGTCTATAGCCCTGTCACCGCACGCCACACAACAAAAAACCCGCCTTTAACGAGACAGGTTTTTGGTTACGCGCTAGAAGCACTTGGCAGCTATGCTGCCTTAGTGCGCTTTGTGCCAGCGCAGAGAGCTCATTGGCAAATGAGCGAACGAAGTCGGGAGGGTAGGATTCCCAAAGGGCGCAAGGCGCGCTAAATCTCGCTGCCGCTCGATAAGCGCTTTTAGCGTGAACCTTAGATTTCATTCACCGCACACCACACAACAAAAAACCCCGCGCAAGGCGGGGTCTTATTTGATACGCTATCGCTTCGCTACATGAGCGCGGTTGGTAGCGGGGGTAGGATTTAAACCTACGACCTTCAGGTTACGAGCTTGACGGTCGTGAGTAAAATCAATGACTTAGCAGAAAGTTTATAAGTTTAGTTTACAGGTAAATAAGGTCGAAATACCTAACTCAATAAGAAATTGATGCAGATGAACGCAAGGAGTGTGCAGGCGGTTAGTAAGAACGCACTCTTAAGCTAGTGCTTCCCATCCAAATATAAGCCACCAAACACTTTGGGTCGTTGAGCGTTGCCGGATTCAGTGTGCATACTCGGTGGTTTGATAGTCCTTTTTCAAGGCTCATCGTAAATTCTAAAGTTGAATGATTGTCAGTTACGATTAGGGGGGCAGGCAATTTACTAACCAAGAGTAAGCTTTCAACTTCAGCTCCAGTCGCAGCGAGCTTAAGGTCACCATTTAATGCGGCTGCGTTGAAATCGTAATCTTCACTGAAGCTAGGGTTGTTAGTTGCTTGATAATCAGACGATAGACGAAAATCATCCAGTCGGAGCGTGGGCGACGTAAGTTCGCTTTCATTGAACGGTGTCGACTGGCAATAAGTAAATGCAGTTGAATAAGTAAAATTTTCAGCGTTAACCTCCGAAAATACAATATCTTCAGGCTTGAGCTGACAATAACGCCCTGTGGACCAATTATTTGTTCCGGGAGCATTACCTCCTAACTGTGGTCTCTGATACTCGATGTATCCAGATAACTTCATTCCTGGAGAAGTTCTTGTTACCGAGTGAGTATATTCGCCGGGGAGAGGCAAAAGCCCGTTAAGTGAGGAAGAGCTGTCCGGGGTAATTACAATTTGTGTCGGCGTCACATTTAAATCTTGGCAGTTCGCAAACGAACCTAAAATCGGGAACCCCTTACAGACGGCAAAACCTTGAAAGGTATATTCATAATAAAGTGCGGGCATCTGACAGCTTCCGGCATTTCCATCACCAGGAAAATCATCTAGCACTTCACCATCAGAATTTTTTTCGCAGACGGGAGTCTGTGCAAATGCATTACCGCTCCAAATAAGTAGGCAAAAACAAATACCAAAGAATAAAAAAGAAACTTTTTTGATCATTGTGCCGCCCCTTTCACCACCACAGTGCCTTGTCTTCGCACCTGCTTCACGATTTTATTTTGCCGTCTTACTTTTTCAAAGCGGCGGTCTGTGATGTCGATGAGAGCAAAGGCTTTGTCCGAGACAAGCACAGGCTGTTGCACATATTGCTGTTGATGGAAGCGGGCAATATTGAAGCTGAGAGAAACGAAGTCTGCATCTTCTTTGGCATCATCATCATAAGAGGTGCTTCCGGCTTCAAGCGCTACGCCATAAGGAAGCGCTGAACGCAGGCTTGTGGTCGAGCCCTCAAGGTCATTAGCGCCGTCATCCCCTTCCCAAGAAAAGCTTTTTGCATGGATGCGGGTGTTGGGTAGGTAAGGAAGTGGCAATGCCAGCTCCATATCCATGCCGTCAAGTGCCGTCTCATCAGCACCGTCAACGGTTCCTGTATCGGATAGGGCGCTATAAGAGTTAATGCGGAAGTCACCAACAGAGGTCAGAACTTCACCGCCGATACTCATGCGTTCGTGTCCCGCATCCCATTCATTGTCATAAAACAAATTAAGACCGGCAATCACTTTGCCGTCATTCAAAATCCAACGCTGCCCGAGACCGAGATTAAGCGTATCGGCATCATCCATAACAATGATGCCGCCCTGGAAGAAAGTAGCACGA
>JBMHCM010000015.1:0-33142 GCA_049889915.1 Parvibaculales bacterium | reverse complement strand
TGATGCCGTGCTCAATGAAGACGGCCTGCGCTCTGAGCGTGAATTTGTGCAGCACAAGCTGTTGGATGCGGTCGGTGACCTGTATCTCACCGGTCTGCACATGATTGGCCGCTATCGTGGCTATAAATCAGGCCATGCACTGCATAATGCATTGTTGAATGCGTTGTTTGACCAGCCGGACGCCTTCGAAATGGTCAGCCTGTCTGATGGCGAAGCGGTTCTGGCGGCTGAATAAGCGTTCACCCACAACCGCGCATTAATTCCCCGTTTTATCTGACACTTTATCTGATATGTCGCGCCTTTGAGGCTGGCTTAAGCCTGTCCGATGCATTAAAAATAGCAATAACAAAGATGGGAATCGACAGATGCGCTTTAAAAAACTAATGGTCTCGGCTCTTTTGGCGGCCACGCTGACGGCTTGTGGCGACACTGAGTCGATTGAGTCGCTCTATGTCGAGCGTCCGGTCGAGGTGATTTACCGCAATGCGCATGAAGAATTGCTGGAAGGCAATTATATTTTGGCGGCGCAAGAATTTGACGAGGTGGAACGTCAGCACCCTTATTCCATTTGGGCCCGTCGTGCCTTGGTGATGGCCGCCTTCACCTATTATTTGCAGAACAAATATGACGAAGCGATTGCCACATCGCGGCGCTTTTTGGCGCTTTATCCGGGCAATGAGCAGGCCGCCTATATCTATTATCTGATGGCCATGTGCCAATATGAGCGTGTGTCTGACGTGCAGCGCGACCAACGCACCACTGAGTTGGCGCAATTTGCCCTGCGCGAGGTTATCCGCCGCTATCCGGATACGCCTTATGCTGCCGATGCGGTTTTGAAGCTCGACCTGACGAATGACAATTTGGCCGGTAAAGAGATGGCGGTCGGTCGTTTTTATCTCAATCGCGGTGAGTTTGCCGCCGCGGCCGGTCGCTTCCGCAATGTCATAGAGCGGTTTTCTACCACCAGCCATGTGCCGGAGGCATTGCACCGCATCACCGAGGCCTATTTGTCGCTCGGCGTGGTCAATGAAGCGCAAAACGCCGCCGCCGTGCTGGGTTATAATTTCCCCGACAGCGATTGGTACCGCGATAGCTATCGCATCCTCCGGCAGCGCGACTTGAAACCGCGTCGCGATGATAAATCATGGCTCAGCAAAACGCTGGATAAGGTGCTGTAGAGAGCCGGATGCTGGTATCCCTGTCCATTCGCGATATTGTCCTGATCGACAAACTGGATCTCGATTGGCAGCCGCATTTATGCACGCTGACTGGCGAGACCGGGGCCGGTAAATCCATTCTTCTTGATGCTTTGGGGCTGGCCACCGGTGCGCGCGGCGACGCAGGTCTAGTGCGTCAAGGCAGTGCGCAAGGCAGTGTCACGGCGGTGTTTCACCTGCCCCCGCCGCATGCCGTGCATGATATTTTGCGCGACAATGGCTTGCTGGACGCGGCGGCAGAAGCCGGTGAGCTGATTTTGCGCCGTGTACAATCGGCCGACGGCCGCAGCCGCGCTTTTTTGAACGATCAACCGGTCGGGGTCGGCCTATTGGCGCAAATCGGCGGCCTACTTATCGAAATTCATGGCCAGAATGAAAGCCAAGCCCTGACCGATGCCGCAACTCAGCGCGGGCTGCTCGACAGCTATGCCGGTCTTACCGATGCGGTGGCCAAATTGGGTCAGCTTTATGCGGCGCGTCAGACAGCGCGTGAGGCGTTGGCCGCTTATCGCGCCGAATTGGCGAAAGCCAGTGCCGATACTGAGTTTTTGACGCAAGCGATCGCTGAATTGCATGAGTTGAAGCCGAAAAGCGGCGAAGAAGACGAGTTGGCCAGCGAGCGCAGCTTGTTGATGAATGCCGAGAAAATCGCCGCCGATTTGAGCGAAGCGGAGAGCTTTCTGCAAGGCGATGGCGGGGTTGAGAACGCTTTGAGCGGTGCTTTGCGGCGGTTGGAGCGGGCTGCTCCGGAGGCCGGTGGGGCGCTGGATGATGCGGTCGCCGCCCTGGAGCGGGCGGTCATCGAAGCCGGTGAAGCCCGCGAGACCGTCGCCGCTGCCTCGGCGCAGATTACCCATGACCCTAGTCGCTTGGAGCAAGTGGAAGACCGGCTTTTTGCTTTGCGCAGTCAGGCCCGTAAGCATGATACCAATTGCGACGGTCTGGTTGAAAAAATGGCCGAGCTGGAGACGCGGTTGAGCGCCATTCATGGCGGCAATGACCGCATGGGTGAGCTTGAGGCCGCCGTGAAGCAGGCCGATGCCGATTATGCTGAGAAGGCTTATGCGGTATCGCAATCGCGGCAGAATGCGGCAGCGCGGCTTGACGAGATGGTCAATCAGGAATTGGTGCCGCTAAAACTGGATGGTGGTCGTTTCACCACAGAGGTGGTGCAGGGCGATTTGGAAGATGCCGCCGCGCATGGTCTCGACAAGGTGCGCTTTGTTGCATCTACAAATCCGGGCATGGCGCCGGGGCCGATTGCCAAAATCGCATCGGGTGGTGAACTGGCCCGCTTCATGTTGGCGTTGAAAGTTTCTTTGGCGGCTGAAGGTAGTGGCAGCACGCTGATTTTTGACGAGGTGGATGCCGGTGTCGGTGGCGCGGTGGCGGAAGCTGTCGGAAGTCGCCTGTATCGTTTGGCGCAAGGCGGGCAGGTGCTGGTTGTCACCCACAGCCCGCAAGTGGCGGCCCGCGGCAATCATCATTGGAAAGTCGCTAAGGGCGATAATGACGGTGCTTTTTCTACCAATGTAACGCCGCTATTGGATGGCGCTCGCTTGGAAGAAGTGGCGCGCATGTTGTCGGGTGCCGATATTACCGATGAGGCGCGCGCGCAAGCGCAAAGGCTGCTGGAGGCCGGTTAATGGCCGACACGCTTCGTGATACTGACATAGAGGCGCTGAATGAGGCGCAAGCGGCTGAAGAATTGCAGGCGCTGGCGACGGAAATTGCCGCCCATGATATTGCCTATCATCAAAATGACGCACCGATTGTCTCAGATGCCGATTATGATGCGCTGCGCTTGCGCAATGCCGGTTTGGAGGCGCGGTTTCCACATCTGAAACGGGCTGACAGTCCAAGCGATAGGGTCGGGGCCGCGCCGTCAACGGCTTTTGGCAAGGTTGAGCACGCGGTGGCCATGTTGTCTTTGGGCAATGCCTTTGACGACGATGATGTCGGTGAATTTGATGCCCGCATTCGGCGCTTTTTGAACCTCGATGAAACGGCGCCACTGGCCTTTACCAGTGAGCCGAAAATTGACGGTCTGTCTGCCAGTCTGCGTTATGAAAAGGGTGTTCTGGTGCAAGGCGCGACCCGCGGCGATGGCCGCGTCGGGGAAGACATCACCGCCAATCTGAAAACCCTGCCGGATATTCCGCAAACCCTGCCGGACGGGGTGCCGGATGTGGTGGAGGTGCGTGGCGAGGTGTATATGAGCCATGCCGATTTTGCGGCTCTGAATGAGCGGCAAGCGGCCAATAAGGGCAAGCTGTTCGCCAATCCGCGCAATGCCGCGGCCGGTAGTCTGCGGCAGTTGGATGCGGCGGTGACGGCAGCCCGGCCGCTAAGCTTTTTTGCTTACACATGGGGCGAGATGAGCGCCATGCCGGCTGCCACGCAAGCCGGGATGATGACCTGTTTTGCCGAGTGGGGTTTCGTCGTTAATCCGGCCTTTCAACGGGTTACGGATACGGCCGGTCTGTTGGCCCATTGGGCAGCGATAGAAGCGCAACGCGCCACCCTCGGCTACGATATTGACGGTATGGTCTATAAGGTCGACCGGCTGGATTATCAGCAAAGACTGGGGTCTGTGTCGCGCGCACCGCGCTGGGCCATCGCTCATAAATTTCCCGCTGAACAAGCCATCACGCTGATTAATGATATTGATATCCAGGTCGGTCGCACCGGCGCCTTGACGCCGGTCGCCAAGCTGGAGCCGGTGACGGTTGGCGGGGTGGTGGTGTCCAATGCGACGCTGCACAATGCCGATGAGATTGAACGCAAAGATATTCGCATTGGCGACAAGGTGGTTATCCAGCGGGCCGGCGATGTCATCCCGCAAGTGGTACGCTCCCTGCCGGAACACCGCGCAGCCGACAGCGCGCCCTTTGCTTTCCCGACTGTTTGCCCCGAATGTGGCAGCCATGCCGTGCGCGAAACCCGCGCCGATGGTGAGGAGGATGCAGTGACCCGCTGCACCGGCGGTCTGACCTGCCCGGCGCAAGCGCGTGAACGGCTAAAGCATTTCGTCTCCCGTGCGGCACTGGATATTGAGGGGCTTGGGGCCAAGCAAATCGACGATTATTGGCAATTGGGGCTTATCAAAAGCCCGCAGGATATTTTCACCTTGCGCCAGCGTTACCAAGACGACCCGCCGGAGATTTGGCGTTATGGCTCCGGCGCCAAGGATAAAATCGGCACTTTGAAAGACAGCGCGGCGAAATTGTTCGACGCCATTGATGCGCGTAAAACCGCCGATCTTGACCGGTTTATTTTTGCGCTCGGCATTCGCCAAGTTGGCGAAACCACGGCCCGTCTCTTGGCGCGCCATTTCGGCTCGGTTGAGGCGATGGTGGAAAGCTGTCGGCAAATTGCCGAGGGCGATATGTTGGCGTGCGCTGATTTGGAAGCGTTGGATGGGGTGGGCGCAACCATGTTGGACGCGCTTATCGGCTTTTTTGACGAACCGCATAATCGCGACAGTGTGGCGGCCCTGTTGGCCGCCGGAGTGGCTCCGACGCCGCTTGAAGAGATTGCCGGTGATACGGCGGTGGCGGGTAAAACCATCGTCTTCACCGGCACGCTTGAGAAAATGACCCGCGCTGAGGCGAAAGCCCGTGCCGAGGCGCTGGGTGCTAAAGTGGTCGGCTCGGTATCGGCCAAAACCGATATTTTGGTGGCCGGGCCGGGTGCCGGCTCGAAACTCACCAAAGCGCAAGAGCTTGGCGTGACGGTGATGAGTGAAGATGACTGGGTGGCTCTGGCCGCGCTTTAAGCGGGCCTGCCTATAGCGGCTTACAATTTTGCTTCAACCAGCTCTTGGTCGCCTTATCGACTTTGCTCAACAGGGTTTTTTCCACCTTTGCGTGATAGGCGTTAAGCCAATTTATCTCCGCTTGCGTCAGCATTTTTTTGTCAATCAAGCGACGGTCAATCGGTGCCAAAGTCAGTACCTCAAAGCCCAGCATGGGGCGGCGACCGGTTTTCATCGGCGTTACATATTGCAGGTTCTCAATACGAATGCCGAATTTTCCTTCGGCGTAATAGCCCGGCTCATTGGAAACAATCATCCCTTCTTGCAGGGCAACCAAGCCACCTTTTGAAATGCGCTGAGGCCCTTCATGCACCGACAAATAACTGCCGACGCCATGGCCGGTGCCATGGTCGAAATCAAGGCCGACTTCCCATAGCGGGCCACGGGCCAGCGTATCTAATTGCATGCCATTGGTGCCGGCCGGAAACCGCGCCATTGCCAAGGCAATATGGCCGCGCAGCACACGGGTAAAGGCGTCAATCGCATCTTTATGGGGCTTCTTGCCGTCGACCAAAATGGTCCGCGTCACGTCTGTCGTGCCTTGCTGATATTGCCCGCCACTGTCGATGAGGTAGAGGTCGCCCGGCTTGATGGTGCGGTTGGTTTTCTCGGTTACCCGATAATGCACAATTGCGCCATTCGGGCCGGTGCCGGAAATTGTGTCGAAGCTCAAATCCAATAATTTACCGGAGGCGGCGCGCCACGCTTCGGCCTGTTTGGCCGCATCAATTTCAGTCAGGTCGCCACGCGAGGCGTTTTTGTCAAACCACGCCAGAAAATCGCACAAAGCCGCACCATCAATGACATGCGCTTGTGTGCTGGCCTTAATTTCAGCCTTTGTCTTGCAGGCTTTCGGCAGGGCGCACGGGTCGTTGATGCGGGCAATATTGGCCGCCGTCAGTTGTTGCGCGAACCAAGCCGGTGTTTGCGCCGGATCATAAGCCACGGTTTTGCCGCTAATCGCTTGCAAGTCATCGGCCAGCGCCTGCGGCTGCTTAATATGCAAGCCGCTGCCGACATGTTCGCGCACTTTTGCGTCGACACGGGTGCGGGTGATGTACCAGTCAAACCGGCCGGATTTATGCAGCAGCCCGAAAGACAGCGCAAACGGCGTATGCGGCACGTCTTGTGCGCGAATGTTCAGCAGCCAAGCAATGTTTTCCGGCTGCGCCAGCAGCAGAAAATCATGCCCGGCCTTCTTCATATCAGCGGCCAGCGTTTTGCGTTTATCTTGCGATGTCCGTCCGGCCAGCCGGTCGGGGTGCACCACAACTTGCGTTTCCGGTGGGCTTGGGCGGTTTTCCCATACGGCATCCAGCAGATTGTCGTCGAGCAATTGTAACCGTGCGCCTTTGGCAGCAAGCTTGTCACGATAGGATTGCACGGCGCTTTCACTATGCAATTTCGGGTCTAGGCCGATGACCTGGCCTTTTTTCACTTTCTCGGCCAGCCATTGGCTGGGGGCGGTCTGCATGATGTTTTCAATGCTGAACAGCTTGGTGTTGACCTGTTGCGGTGCTTGCAAAATATAGCGGCCATCGACAAACAGGGCAGCCTTATTGGCCAGCACAACGGCGGCACCGGCCGAGCCGCCAAAGCCGGTCAAAAAGCTCAGGCGTTCATTACAGGGCGGCACATATTCGCCTTGATATTCATCCTCACGCGGCACAACAAAGCCGTCCAACTTGCGGGCTGCCAATTGCAGTCGCAGTTTTTTCAATGTGTCGGGATGACCGCCAAAATCAGTGTCTTCGAAGCTTTGAAACATGGCGGCACCCTAGCGCATCAGGCATAGGCTCGTCCATTCGCCTATGCGGTGTTGGTGTTCAACTTTCAGCCCATAAGCGCGGTAGCGCGCTTTTACGCTGCGTGCTTGTTCGTTCAGCAGGCCGGATAGGATAAGCCGACCGTGCGGCGCCAAATGTGCCTCAAAATCGGCAGCCAGCTTGATGAGCGGGGTGGCCATAATATTGGCGAAAATCACATCAAACCGCCGTCCGATATAGGCTGGATGGGCAACGCCGGCCGCCTCAAACACGCGGATGTGCGGTGCCACTTGATTGAGCGCGGCATTGTCGCTGGTCACGGCAACGGCATCGGGGTCCATATCGCTGGCCAAAACTTCAGTGCATCCGGCCTTGGCGGCGGCAATGGCCAACACGCCGGAGCCGCAGCCAATATCTGCCACATGCAATGGACGGGGGTGACGCTTCAACAGCTCGGCAAGCAGCACCAAACACCCTTGCGTGGTGCCGTGATGACCGGAGCCGAAGGCCAGCCCGGCCTGCATTTCAATATTATGCCAGCCACCGTTCAGCGGCGCATCATGGCTGCCATGCAGGTAAAACGGCGTTATGGCCACCGGTGGCAGGTTTTGCTGACTTTCCGATACCCAATCCGTATCGGGCAGGCATTGCAATTGCGGCACTGCATCATCGGGTAATACCAAGCCATCAAGCTGCGGTTTACCGTCAAAATAAATACTGAAAAGCCAGGGGTCGTCGATCAAATCTTCCGGCCGTTCGGTTGAATAGGTCGTTGCGCCAAAAGCCTCTAGCGCCGCTTCGGCTGCCGCCAGCTCATGGGTTATGAATGTGAGCTTCCAAATATCCGGCTTATTGGCCATGTTTTTCAACATAGCTGTCGAGCACTTTTTTGGTGCCGGCTTTTTCAAAGGCGACAGTCAGCTTATTGCCTTCAATCGCTTCAATGCGGCCATAGCCGAATTTTTGATGGAAGATGCGCTCGCCGCGCTTATAGGCGCTGTCATTCATGGTTGAGACAACCGTCTCGGCGCGGGCATTGATGGTTGGCGGCGTGCTGGCGCGATAATTCTGCCGATTGCTTTGCGCCCGTTGCCAGCCGGGGCTGTTATAGCTGGAACCGGAAAAATCATTGGCGAAGCGGCTTTGGTTGGAAAAGCCGCCAACATCGTGCTGGCTTTCGGCCACTTCCACATGGTCCATCGGCAGCTCGTCGATAAACCGCGAAGGCAAAGCCGAGTTCCATTGCCCATGGGTGCGGCGATTACCGGCAAAAGAAATGGTTGCCCGCTGCTTGGCCCGCGTAATGCCGACATAAGCCAGCCGACGTTCTTCTTCCAGCCCTTTGGTGCCGCTTTCGTCCAAGCTGCGTTGGTGCGGAAACAGGCCTTCTTCCCAGCCGGGCAAGAACACCGTTTCAAATTCCAAACCCTTGGCGGCGTGCAAAGTCATAATCGACACTTTGTCTTCATTGTCGTCGGTCTGCGCATCCATCACCAAAGAAATATGTTCGAGATAGCCGGGCAGATTGTCAAAATCATCCATCGAGCGGACAAGTTCTTTCAGGTTTTCCAGCTTGCCCGGCGCTTCCGGCGATTTATCGGCCTGCCACATGGCGGTGTAGCCGCTTTCATCGAGCACCAATTCGGCCAGTTCAGTATGCGTCATGGTATCGACCAAAGAGCGCCAATGGTTAATGGCGCGGACAAAGCCGGTCAGCGAGCGCCGCGCCGCCGGTTTCAATTCTTCCGTATCGATAATGTCTTCAGCCGTTCGGAACAGCGATTTATTGGCTCGTCGGGCGGCGGCGTGCAGCCCTTTCATGGCGACATCGCCAAAACCGCGGCGCGGCTTATTGCAAATCCGTTCAAACGCCAAATCATCGTCCGGCTGGGCAATCAGCCGCAAATAGGCATTGGCGTCACGAATTTCGGCGCGCTCGTAAAAGCGCGGGCCGCCAATTACCCGATAAGGAATGGCCAGCGAAATAAAGCGATCTTCAAACTCGCGCATTTGAAAACTGGCGCGCACCAATACCGCCATTTCATTGAGCGACTGGCCGGCCCGTTGATGCGCCTCAATATCATCGGCCGCCAAGCGGGCTTCTTCCTCGCCGTCCCATGTGCCGCGCACTTTCAGCTTTTCGCCATCTTCATTACTGTCGGTCCACAGCGTTTTGCCGAGGCGGCTTTCATTGGCGTCAATCAGGCCGGAAGCGGCGCCAAGAATATGCGGGGTTGAGCGATAATTGCGCTCCAAGCGAATGACGTGCGCGCCGGGAAAATCTTTCTCGAAGCGCAGAATATTATCCACCTCAGCGCCGCGCCAGCCATAGATGGATTGGTCGTCATCGCCGACGCAGCAAATATTATTATGCGCCTGCGCCAGCAAGCGCAGCCATAAATATTGCACCGCATTGGTATCTTGATACTCATCGACCAGAATATGCCGGAAGCGTTGCTGATATTCGCTGAGCACCGCGTCATTTTCGCGGAACAGCCGCAGACATTCGAGCAACAGGTCACCGAAATCGGCGGCATTGAGAATTTTCAGCCGAGCTTGGTAATTGGCGTAAATTTTGCCGCCCATGCCATTGCCGAAAAAGCCGCTTTCGCTTTCCGGCACATTTTCCGGCATCCACCCGCGGTTTTTCCAGCGATCGATAAGAATTGCCATCTGCCGTGCAG
The DNA here is from genome assembly GCA_049889915.1 of Parvibaculales bacterium. Taxonomy (GTDB): domain Bacteria; phylum Pseudomonadota; class Alphaproteobacteria; order RS24; family RS24; genus UBA8337. Next base: position 23,658 of record JBMHCM010000015.1, on the reverse strand, counting down.
GCCAGCGTTTCTCGTCAATATTTTCAGCCTGAATAAGCTGCTTTAACAGCCGGATTTGGTCATCCGTATCAAGAATGGTGAAATCGGGGCGCAAATCGACCAGCTCGGCGTGCTGGCGCAGGATACGCGCCGACAGCGAGTGGAAAGTGCCGAGATAGGGCATGCCCTCAACGGTTTCACCCAGCATCCCGCTAATGCGTTCTTTCATCTCGCGGGCCGCTTTATTGGTAAAGGTCACGGCAAGGATTTGGCTCGGCCAGGCTTGTTGCGTGGCGATTTTATAAGCAATGCGGGTGGTCAGAGCGCGGGTCTTACCGGTTCCGGCCCCGGCCAGCAGCAGAAGCGGCCCGTCTTCGGCCGTCACCGCTGCGCGTTGTTCATCGTTCAAACCGTCGAGCAAAGGCTCAAGCCGCCGCGCCGCGCCGGCAGCACTGGCGCGTTGCGATATGCTCATCGGAGTTTGGCCGCTGCTCGGTGCCGCAGCACCGGGGCCTGCCCCTAAATCAAACGGATCGTCAGACATCATTCCCACTTAACTTGATTCTGATACTATACCATGTTGGCTGCCCGCCGCCGAGGGCTGCTTCCTGCGGCATGTCGGCTAGCCAAGCCGCGCGTGGATTGGTAGTCTGGCGCAACTTTACGTGGTGAACATGATGCGCTTTCCGGTCATTCCGACGGTTTTTCTCTTGCTGGTGCTGATGGGGGCGCTGGTCGCGCTGCCGCATAATCTGGTGCCGCCGCCCGACCGCCAAGTGTTGACCAGCCTGTTGACCCAGCGCACCAATATGCAAGTCACTTTGGCCGGTGATATACGTCTGCGCTTTTTGCCACGACCGCAACTTATTCTCAGTGATGTGGAAATGAGTGGCCGTTCAAAGGCCAATGACGCATTGTCCATCAGCGTGCCGCAAGTGTTACTGAACCTAGACCTCGCTGCTTTGGGACGACAGCAATTCGACATTGCTTCGGTGATTATGCTGTATCCCGTTGTGACTGCCCAATTGCGTAGCGCGCCGCATCACTTGCTGGCCGATGTGCAGGGCGACGGCCATCCCGGCCTGCATGTCAAGCAAGGCAAAATGGTCATTACCGGTCTTAATCATTTCGATAAAAACCGCGTGCTGAGTGTGCCGGCGCTCAGTCTCACCGTGCCGCCGCGGCAAGCCGGTGAACCGATTCGTGCCACGTTGCGCCATGCGCTGGAAAGCGGTGAGACCGCGGTCGGTGATTTCAAATTGGGCGTGCCGTTTGGCGGGCGCTATAGTTTGGCGGCGCATATTCGGTTGGGTGCGCGCGAGAAAATTCAGTTTGACGGCGATTTGGCAACTCGTGCCGATTGGCAGCTGGATGGTGAATTGGCGTTTTCTTCCGGGTCTTTGCTGGCGCAAGTGGTGCAGCATTATGTGCCGCTCAAAATCGCACCGACGGCGCAATATATCGCCTTTGACGGCCTGGTGCGCGGCGATAGATCCGGCCTGCGCACCGGCACGTTAGAGGTCAATGCGCTGGGCACCACTTTCCAAACCCGTCTCGCTTTGCAATGGCCGCAACAGCCCGATGAGGTGCCCAATCTTATCGGTCGCATGTCAACCGGCACGCTCAATCTCAACAATCTCAGTCTGGCGGATGGGCAAACGCCGTCGCCCAGCATATTTGACGCCATGTGGCGCAGTCTGGCGACACAATTGGCGGTCACCATGCGCATCGAGGCCAATCGCTATGATTTGGCCGGTGAGGGCGGCAGCAATCTCAGTCTCGATTTCGATTATCGCGACCGCTTGGTGGAGATTGAGCGTCTCAGCCTCGATTTGCCGTTTCGCAGTTCGCTGATCGCTACCGGCACGCTGAATTTGGCGAATGCCGTGCCGTCTTTTATCGGCAGCTTTTCGGCGCGCAGTCTCGACAGTCTGGCAGCGCTGATTTGGCTGGGCGACCAAGCGGCGCAAGACCTCTCAGGCTTTGCCGAATTGATTGATGATGCAGGACTACAACGCGCCTCTCTGATTAGCGATATCAATTGGTCGGAAAACCAGTTTCGACTGGCCGGAATGAGCGGCCGCATCGGCGATGATGTGTTTGCCGGTGCCGTCAATTTGAGCGACCGCGCCGGACCGCGGCTTAAGGTGGACTTGGATTTTGACCGTTTCGATTTGACCGATTGGGGGGTTGCTGAGGCCGGTAATGCCCGCGATGTCGATGTCAATTCGGTGTGGCAACCGCTCAATCGGCTGTTGGAGGCGCAATTGGCCGAAAGCGCGCCGGGTCGCATCATCAATCTCGACTTCAAAGCGTCGCAGCTTTATTTCGGCACCACGGCTTTGGGGCCGGCGGAAGTGCAGGCTGCTGTGCTGGACCGGCAGCTGACTGTTGAAGCGTTTCGATTGCGCGATATTCAAAACGCCAATGTGCAAGCCCGTGGCCAGCTCGACTACGCCGTTTCGCCGGTGGCCGGGCGTATCAATTTGGCGGTGGAAAGCGATGCCTTGGGCAGCTTTGCCGACCCATTGCTCGACCGTTTGGCACCGCTGAGATTTAACGCCGACCAGCCTTTGAAGCTGACGGCGGATATTTTGCTGACTGGCCGCGAAGCCACCGATTGGCCAAACACAACTTTGGCGGGCAATGGCCGACTTGGCGATTTGCAGCTGCAATTTGGGCTGATTACCCCGTCGCGGACATTGGATTATAGTGTCACCGGCAGCACGCTGTCGGTCAGTATGGCGGGCCAAGCCAATGATTTGGCCGCCAGTTTGTTGTTGCCGTCCCCTTATCAAGCCGATGCGATGGGTGAGATGCAGCTGCAATTGGCGGCGCAGTCAAACAATGTCTCGGCCTTGACCGGCCGTCTGGCCTTGGCGCAAGACACGCTCGACCTGAATGGTAATTTGCGCCCCTCAGCCGATGGGGCGCTATTGGATGGTGTGGTGACATTCAGCTTTGCCGACAGTCTGCCGCTTATGGGATTGGCCCCCTTGCCGACACCATTGCCCTTGGCGGCGCGCGCCCAATTAACCGCAACGGCCGATAAAATCGGCTTTAACGGCGTTGAGGGCAGTTGGGGTGACGGGACGCTGACCGGTGAAGGGGTGCTGCAATTTGAGAGCGAGCAACCACAATTGACGGCGCGCATTGGGCTTGAAAAGGGCAATTTCGATTGGGTGATGCCACGCTTCGGCAAGCAGGGGTGGTCGGGCCAGCCAATGCGTTGGTTGGCCTTTGCGCTTGGCCGCGCCGATTTGGACGTGCAAATCAGCGAGGCGCAGTTTGGCCAAGTGCCGATTGAAAAGCTGACCTCGCGGCTGCGGTTGATTGACGGCGTGCTGGAAGCGCCGCAGATAGAAGCCGCGCTTTTGGGAGGTCGTGTCGAGGGCCGCTTACTGGCCGAGGGCGGTCAGTTGACGCCCTTGTTCAACCTTGAGGCCAGCTTTAGCGACATTTCACCGGCCGGGCCATTGCTTGGTTATTTCGGCAATCGTTTGGTCGATGCGCCGGTCAGCGGCACGCTCAGCCTGCGGGGGCGTGGCACTTCTGCCGCTGCCATGATGAGCGCGCTGGACGGCGATGTGCAGCTTGAAATTGGCGCCGGTGCTTTGGCGTTTGTTGATTTGCAAGCGTTAGCGGAAAGCCTGGCGGATATGAACGAATCAGGCAAGCCGACAGCGATTGTGCAGCGTCATGTTGGGGCCGGGTCGGCCGATTTCTCGCGTGGTCTGGGCCTGCTGCAAATTCGTAAAGGCCGGACCGACAATGCAACCGCCGAGTTTGTTTTTGCGCCGCCCCATGGCGATGCCCGTTTGGCTTTGGATGTCGATTGGCTGACGCGACAAGTGGCCGGTCAGTTTGACCTGTATCCACAAGCCGCGCGACCGGTCAGTTGGCAATTGAGCGGTGACGCGTTGCAGCCGCGCCTGCAAGTGAAGGCAGACGCTTATGCGCCGCGCCGGATTGTTGTGCCGTCGGAGACAATAACCCCGCCTGCTGCGCAGGCGACGACGTCGCAGTAAATCTAGAATGGTCTAGCGGGCCAGCGCCCAGTTGAGGATATGTACGCGCAGCGTGCTGGATAGGCTGGCATCTCTCTCAGTGGCGTCGATGGTGCGGATGAGGTCGGGCATGGATTGCCCTTGCTCATCCGCCATTTGTTTCAGCGCCGCCCAAAAAGCCGGCTCCAACGACACGCTGGTCTGATGACCGGCAATGGTGAGGGAGCGCTTTTCGGGTTTCATGGCTGTTTATTGCGGCGCAATCATGTCCTCAGGGCGGACAATCGCGTCGAACTCTTCTTCGGTTACATAGCCGCCACCGACTGCTTCTTCGCGCAATGTGGTGCCGTTTTTATGTGCCGTTTTGGCAATGGTGGTCGCATTGTCATAACCGACTTTCGGGGCCAAGGCGGTGACCAGCATCAGCGAGCGTTCCATCAGCGCAGCGATATTGTCTTCATTGGCTTTAATGCCGACAACGCAATTATCGGTAAAGCTGATGGCACTATCGGCCAGCAGGCGGATTGATTGCAAAACATTGTAGCCGATGACCGGTTTATACACATTCAGTTCAAAATGACCCTGTGACCCGGCGAAAGACACGGCGGTGTTATTGCCCATGACTTGCGTGCAGACCATGGTCAATGCCTCGCACTGTGTCGGGTTAACCTTGCCCGGCATGATGGAGGAACCCGGCTCATTTTCCGGCAAGCTCAACTCACCAAGGCCGGAGCGCGGGCCGGAACCCAGCAGGCGAATGTCATTGGCGATTTTGAACAGCGATACGGCGACCTCATTCAGCGCGCCATGCGCTTCTACCATGGCGTCATGCGTGGCCAGCGCTTCAAATTTGTTCGGCGCGGTTGCAAACGGCAATTTGGTATAGGCCGCGACTTGCTCGGCAAAGCCCTCGGCAAAACCGATTTTGGCGTTAATGCCGGTGCCGACGGCCGTGCCGCCTTGCGCCAATTCGTAAAGTTTCGGCAGGGTGGCTTCAACGCGCTTAATGCCGTTTTGCACCATGGCGACATAGCCGGAAAACTCTTGGCCAAGGGTCAGCGGTGTCGCGTCTTGCGTGTGCGTGCGGCCGATTTTGATGATGTCTTTGAATTCTTGCTGCTTGTCGTTCAACGCATTGGCCAGTTTGGCCAGCGCCGGCACCAGCGCGTGGACAACTTGCTCAGCCGCCGCAATATGCATGGCGGTCGGGAAAGTGTCATTTGACGATTGGCTGCGATTGCAATGATCATTGGGGTGCACCGGCTCTTTCGTGCCCATTGTGCCGCCGAGAATTTCAATAGCGCGGTTGGAGATGACCTCATTGGAGTTCATGTTTGATTGCGTGCCTGAGCCGGTCTGCCAAACTACCAGTGGGAAGTTGTCATTCAGCTTGCCTTCGGCCACTTCACCGGCCGCTTGCACAATCGCGTCACCAATATCGCTTTCCAGATTATCCAGCGCCATATTGGCTTTGGCGGCGGACATTTTGACGATGCCAAGCGCGCGCACCAGCGGCAGCGGCATGGTTTCGGTACCGATTTTGAAATTACCGAGCGAGCGTTGGGTCTGAGCGCCCCAATATTTATCCGCCGGAACTTCCAACGGGCCAAAGCTATCGGTTTCAGTGCGTGTATCGGCCATGCCTATTCTCCTGACTTATGAGCGCAAATGTCTCGTCTGATTGATGGGCGCGGTGTAGCACGCAAGCGGCTTATCTGTGAAGCCTACTTATCGCGAAAGCTGTCGAGACTGACCACCTCGCCGCTGCCACGGGGGGGCTCTGTCGGCGCGTCGGCACTGTCTTCTGCCAAGCCGATTTCTTCGGCAAAGTCAGAGGCCAACAATTCTTCCGCCGCTTCCAACAGGGCGCTGTCGGGTTCTTCCACATCAAACATCAAGCCAAAGGCGACGCTGGGGTCGTAAAATTTGCTCAGGGCGGCAAACGGCACGCGCAGCCGCTCCGGCGTGTTATTGAAGCTCAGCGTGACCTCAAAGCAGTCTTCCGTGACCTGCAAATCATCAAATTGGTTTTGCAACACAATGGTGATTTCTTGCGGGTGCTTGGCGCGCAGGCTGTCAGACATTTCAACACCGTCAGCTTGCGTGTAATAAGTCAGGTAAAAATGATGGCCGCCGGGCAAACCGTCTTCCGCCGCCTCTTGCATCACACCACGCACCATATCCAGCAGCGCCGCTTGTGCGCGGTCGGCATATTGATAGAAATCTTGCGGTGGGTCTTGCGGGGGCGTGGCGTCGGACATGATGGGTTTCCGTGACAAATCAAAAAAGTGGAAGGCTTCTGTTGCCAGGTGCCTTCCGAACCCCGCCAGCACCTGCGACGGCACTGGGCTTAAGTTGAAGTTCGTGACTGCTTACGCAGCGACGGCTACTTCCGCGTAGTTGTCATTTGCAACTATCAAAGTGGCCCGATAACGATGGTGCCATGCCGAGCGACGGAAACATCCTTTACGCCCTCGTCGATCCTGGTTCGCCCCCATAAACTGCCAGCTGGCGGGAAATGGTGGAGGCGCCGGGTACTGCCCCCGGGTCCGATGGGTTTATTGCGAAGCCCGTTTATCGCCATAGTCGGCAAGCCGACACGGCACATATAACATTTCTCACAGCAAAATAACAGGGGCGACGCAAAAGCCATTGCACCGTGCCGTCAGAATCGACCACATTAGAGCCATGCAACAATATTTGAATCTACTGGAACATGTTCTGCATTTTGGCGTGAAGCGCGAAGACCGCACCGGCACCGGCACGCTGTCGGTTTTCGGCCACCAAATGCGTTTTGATTTGGGCAAGGGGTTTCCGGTTCTGACCACCAAAAAGCTGCATTTGAAGTCGATTATTCACGAGCTTTTGTGGTTTTTGGCCGGTGACACAAACATCAAATATCTGAAAGAAAACGGCGTCTCTATTTGGGATGAATGGGCCGATGAAAAAGGCGAGCTGGGGCCGGTTTACGGCAAGCAATGGCGCAGTTGGGAGACCACCAATGGCGCTCATATTGACCAGATCGCTCAGCTTGTTGACCAGTTGAAAAACAATCCCAATTCACGCCGTCATATTGTGACCGCATGGAACCCATCCGATGTGGACAATATGGCGCTGCCGCCATGCCATTGCCTGTTTCAGTTTTACGTCGCGCCGCCGCGCGGCGAGGGGCGTCCGGTGCTGTCGTGCCAGCTCTATCAGCGCTCGGCCGATATTTTCCTCGGCGTGCCGTTCAATATCGCCTCGTATGCGCTGCTGACCAAAATGCTGGCGCAAGTGTGCGATATGGAAGCCGGCGATTTTGTTCATACGCTGGGCGATGCGCATCTTTATCTCAACCATATCGACCAAGCGAAAGAGCAGCTGATGCGCAAACCCGGCAAGCTGCCAAGAATCACTATCAATCCGGATGTCAGCGACATTTTCGATTTCACCTTTGATGATTTCGAGCTGGTTGATTATGTGGCGCAACCGCATATTGCGGCGCCGGTGGCGGTTTAATGCCTGCCATTGAAATGGTTGTTGCCGTGGCCGAAAACGGCGTTATCGGCAAAGATGGCGACATGCCGTGGCGGCTGCCGTCTGACCTCAAGCATTTCAAGCAAGTAACGATGGGCTGTCCGATAATTATGGGCCGCGCCACATGGGACAGTATCGGTCGGCCCTTGCCGGGGCGGTTGAACATCGTCATCAGCCGCAATGCCCCTGACTTGCCTGAGGGTGTGGTCGGCGTGACATCGCCGGAAGACGCTTTGGCCGCCTGTGCCGAGGCCGAGACGGTGATGATTGTCGGCGGTGGGCAGATTTATAAAATCTTTGAGCCGATGGCGAGCACCGTGCATTTGACGCAAGTGCATGCAACGCCTGAAGGCGACACGCATTTTGCTCTCAGCGCGCCGGATGCATGGCACGAGGTCGACCGGCACCGTTTCGCCGCCGGTGAAAAAGACAGCGCCGATTATAGCTTCATCACGCTGAAGCGCCGCTAGGGAGAAAGCACCATGGAAGAGATTGCAGTTGGTCTGAAGTTTCCTGAAGGGCCGATTGCTATGCCCGATGGTTCCGTCATCCTTGTTGAAATTGCCCGCGGCACGTTGAGCCGCGTGACGCCGAGCGGCAAGGTCGAAGTGATTGCCGAAACCGGTGGCGGACCAAATGGCGCCGCCTTGGGGCCGGATGGCGCGGTGTATATCTGCAATAATGGTGGCTTTGAATGGTATGAAAGCAACGGCCTGCTGTTTGCCGGTGATATTGCGCCAGACTATTCCGGCGGCCGTATTGAGCGGGTCGATATCGCCACCGGCCAAGTCGACGTGCTGTATACGCAATGCAACGGCGCGCCCTTGCGCGGGACGAATGATATTGTCTTCGACAAGCAGGGCGGCTTTTGGTTCACCGATTTGGGCAAAGGCTATGGCCGCCAAAAAGACCGCGGCGCGGTGTTTTATGCAACGTCCGACGGCAAGCATATTGAAGAAAAAGTTTTTCCGATTGAGACCGCCAATGGCGTCGGCCTCAGCCCGGACGAAGATTTTGTCTATGTCGCCGAGACCCAAGGCGCACGGCTTTGGAAATGGCCATTGGCCGGGCCCGGCGAGATTAAAGGGGCCGGTCGCACGGGGCAGAAAAACTTTGTCGCCTCACCGGCGGGCCTTAGCTTTTTCGACAGTCTGGCGGTCGAGGCCGACGGCACGGTATGCGTCGCCACCATTATGAATGGCGGTATTTCGCGCATCAATCCGGCTGACGGCAGCATCCGCCATGTGCCGACCGGCGACCCGATGACCACCAATATTTGCTTTGGCGGCGATGATTTGCAGACCGCCTACATCACGGCTTCCGGCACCGGACGGTTATTGAAAACCGACTGGGACACGCCCGGCACACCGCTCAATTTCTTGAACCGCTAGCAGCCGTTTTTCGGCAGAAATTCCGGCAGCACGACGGCTTGCCCGCAATGGCGATTGCCGTGCGCATCGACCTGCATTTGCGTTTCGCCATATAGCACCCAGCCATCGCGCAGCGCCTCTGAAACACGCTGGCAAAATTCTGCATCATCAGGGCCGGTTAAATAACGATAGGCTTTTTTCTGGTCAGACATGTTTCCCTCAAATTCTTTGCAGCAATCCCGCCGCCATTAAATCCATGGCCTGTGCGGCGCTGCCTTCCGGTGCGGCGGCCACCACCGGCGTGCCGCTTTCATTGGCCACATGCACGGCCGGGTCCAGCGGCAGGGCGGCCAAATGGTCCAAGTGCAGCGCTTCGGCCAAGGCTTTACCGCCTTCGCCAAACGGGTGCAGCTTGCTGCCATCCGGCGCATCCATATAGGCCATATTTTCAACCAGCCCGAAAACCGGAATTTGGGTTTTCTCAAACATGGCGACAGCGCGTTTGACATCGGCAGTGGCCAAATTGGACGGGGTGGTAACAATCAGCGCGCCGGTGACCGGAATACGCTGCGCCATGGTCAGTTGAATATCGCCTGTGCCGGGCGGCATATCCATCACCAGCACATCAAGTTGCGGCCATGCCACATCATCGAGCATTTGAATCAGCGCGCTTTGCGCCATCGGCCCGCGCCAAATCATCGCCTGTTCGGCTGACACCATATAGCCGATCGACATGGTGTGGACGCCGTGCCGTTCAATCGGGATGAGTTTTTTTTCTTCATTAAGCTCAGGCTTGTTGCTGATGCTCAGTAATTGCGGGGCTGACGGGCCGTAAATATCGGCATCCAACAGGCCAGCTCGCTTGCCTTGCTTGGCCAGCGCAATGGCCAGATTAACGGCAACGGTCGATTTGCCGACACCGCCCTTACCGGAGGCCACGGCGATCACCGACGTGATGCGGTCAAACACCGCAGGCACTTCCGTGCTGGCCGAATTGTGTGGTCCCTGATTGCCGTTTTGTTTCAGTTGCGCCTGCGGTTTATGCGCCGTCAGCACGCAAGTAACCGACAGCACACCGGGCACGGCAGCTACGGCGGCCTCGGCTTGCTGTTTCAATTGCTCAAGGGATTCTGCGGCTAAGCCGTCAACTTCAAGGGAAAAGCCGATATTGCCGTCGCGCACCACAATGCCCTGCACGCGGTCTTTGGCAATCAATGAGGCGTCTTCGCCTTGTGCATGCACGCCGTCAAGTGCTTGGCGAATGGTTTCGTCGGTAATGTCGCTCATCGTAGAATCTTTCTGTGAACGCTTGAAACAAGCGCGTTTACCCACCATTTATCAGCCTATATGGTGTGCTTTCAATGGCTTTCAATCAAGCCGACACACACCGTCCGGCGCATAATTTTAGCGGCTGACGGTTTATAACAGTCTACATGGAGGATGTTCATGCCTTGGGACAATAATTCCGGCAATAATCAGAACCCTTGGGGGTCCGGCGGCGGCAATGGCGGCGGCGGACGCGGCCCCAATCGCGGTCGTGGGCCGGGTGGCAATGAACCCGATTTGGATGAAATCATCCGCCAGACACAAGAGCGTCTGAAAACCCTAATTCCCAGCTCCGGTGGTAAGTCCGGTATTGTGGTTATTCTGGCTGTGCTTATCGGCCTGTGGTCGCTGAGCGGCTTTTATCGCGTCGGTGCTGATGAGCAAGGTGTTGTGCTGCGTTTTGGCAAGTTTCATACGCAAACTGCACCGGGCTTGAATTATCACCTGCCTTGGCCGATTGAGACGGCACTGACGCCAAAGGTAACGACCGAAAATCTGGTTGATATCGGCATGCGCTCAAGCAGCGACCGCCGCGCCGCCGGTGTGTCGCGCGATGTGCCGGAAGAAAGCCTGATGCTGACTGGTGACGAAAATATCGTTGATGTCGATTTCTCCGTCTTCTGGGTCATCAATAATGCACCAAACTTCCTGTTCAATATTCAAAACCCGACCGGCACTGTGAAAGCGGTGGCGGAAAGCACTATGCGCGAGATTATCGGCCAAAATGACATTCAGCCGATTTTGACCGAGCAGCGGCAGAAAAACGAAGAGCAGGTCAAGGCGCTGATGCAGCAAACGCTGGACAGCTATAATGCCGGCATCACCATCACCCGCGTGAAAATGCAGAAGGTTGACCCGCCGGCCGCCGTTATTGATGCGTTCCGCGATGTGCAAGCGGCCCGTGCTGACCAAGAGCGGGCCCGCAACGAAGCCAATAAATACGCCAATCGCGTTGTGCCGGAAGCACAAGGTGAAGCGGTGCGTATTCGCCGCGAGGCAGAAGCCTATCGGGCGCAAACCGTTGCCGAAGCCGATGGTGAGGCAACCCGTTTCGCGGCCATTTATGATGAATATCGCAGTGCCCGCGGCGTCACCCGTCAGCGGATTTTCTTGGAAACTTTGGAGAAAGTCCTCGGTCGCACCAATAAAGTGATTATCGAGCAGGACGGACAAGGCGTGGTGCCTTATCTGCCGCTTGACCAACTGCGCAAGAAGGAGGCCAAATAATGCAACGTGGTATCGGGCTGATTGCCGTTATTCTAGTTATCGCGCTGGGCATTCTCGCCTCAGCTTCTCTGTTCACCGTGCATCAGACACAACAAGCGCTGGTGCTGCAATTTGGTGACCCGCGCCGGGTGATTACCGAGCCGGGGCTGCACGTCAAAGTGCCGTTCGTGCAAAATGTCATTTTTGTCGATAAGCGGATTTTGGATTTGGACACACCGGCCGAAGAGCTGATTGCCTCTGACCAAAAGCGTTTGGTGGTAGATGCGTTTACCCGCTACCGCATCACCGATCCGCTGCAATTCTATAAAGCCTTGCGCGATGAGCGGCGTGCGCAATCGCGCCTGTCGACCATTGTATCCTCATCCATGCGGTCGGTTTTGGGTGAAGAGGAATTTGAAACCGTGGTGCGTGACGAGCGGTCTGCCTTAATGGCCCGCATCAGTGCTTTGGTGAACGAACAAGCGGCTGATTTCGGTATTGAAATTATCGATGTGCGCATCCGTCGGGCCGACCTGCCGGAAGCCAACAGCCAAGCGATTTATCGCCGTATGCAAACCGAGCGTGAGCAGGAAGCGGCGGAGTTCCGTGCCAAGGGCCAGGAAGTGGCCCGCGCCATTCGCGCCCAAGCGGACAAGCAGGTAACGGTTCTGCTGGCCGAAGCGACCCGCGACAGCGAGATTATTCGCGGTCAGGGCGATGGCTGTCGTAACCGCGTATTTGCCCGTGTGTTCGGCCAAGACCCGGATTTCTTCGCCTTTTATCGGTCCATGCAGGCTTATGAAAAAGCCTTGGAAGAAGACGGCACGACCATGGTTCTGTCGCCTGACAGCGCGTTTTTCCAATTCCTGAAAAACCCGAACAGCGTGTTGGCCGCCAGCAAATCCGGTCCGGTCAAAAAGGGCGCGCGCGTCAATGTCGATAAGCTGACCGCCAATGGCAGCTCATTGAGTGACAATCTGTGTCCGGAAATCGTTGCTGATACACCGGCCGATGAGGAAGCGTCTAAGGCGACCAACTAATGTGGGAAAAGGTCATTTTGGCGCTGGGGCTGGTTTTGGCCTTTGAAGGCGCGCTTTATGCCCTTTTTCCGACATTTTTACGCGCCATGCTGCGTCAGATCGATAAGGTCAGCGATGCTGAGTTACGCACCGGTGGCCTTATTGCTTTGGCCGCCGGTGTCGGTCTGGTTTGGATGCTTGGATAGGAAAAAATATGCATATCAAAAGCTTTTCGCAGATTTCATTTGTTTTTGTCTTGCTCGGCGCATTGCTCGTCGGCTCTGTTGTTGAGGCGCGTCCGGCGCCGGATGGGTTTGCCGATTTGGCCGAACGGCTGATGCCGGCCGTGGTTAATATTTCCACGTCGCAAACGGTGAAACAACAAAACCGCTCGCGTGGCCCCGGCCAGCCGCCATTTAATGATTTTTTCGAAGAGTTTTTCAATCAACGCCGCGGTGGCCCGACGCCGGGCCGTAAAGTGTCGTCGCTGGGTTCCGGTTTCGTTATCGACCCGTCCGGTATCATCATCACCAATAATCATGTGATTGAAGAAGCCGATGAGATTACCGTCAATTTCAATGATGGCACTAAGCTGGATGCCGAATTGATTGGCCGCGATCCGAAAACCGATTTGGCCGTGCTTAAGGTCAAATCACGCAAAAAACTGCCCTTCGTGCCGCTCGGTGACAGCGAAAAGGCCCGCGTCGGTGATTGGGTGATTGCCATTGGTAACCCGTTCGGCCTTGGCGGCTCGCTGTCGGCGGGTATCATCTCAGCCATTAACCGCGATATTAATGCCGGTCCCTATGACAGTTTTATTCAAACCGATGCCGCCATTAACCGCGGCAATTCCGGTGGTCCGTTGTTTAACCTCAAGGGTGAGGTCATCGGCGTCAATTCAGCGATTATCTCTCCGTCCGGTGGGTCGGTCGGTATCGGCTTTTCCATTCCATCCAATCTGACCAAATCGGTGGTCGCGCAATTGCGCCAATTTGGCGAGACACGGCGTGGCTGGCTGGGTGTGCGCATTCAGCAAGTAACCGATGAGCTGGCCGAGAACCTGTCGCTCGGCAAAGCCCGCGGCGCGCTGGTGTCGGAAATTTCGCCGGGTGGCCCGGCCGAAAAGGGCGGTTTGAAAGTCGGCGATGTCATCGTCAAATTTGACAACAAGCCGGTGCCGCAAATGCGCGACCTGCCGCGCATTGTCGCCGAAACGGCGATTGATAAGCCGGTCAGCGTCGAGGTTGTGCGCCGTGGCAAAACCAAAAAGCTGAAAATCGTTACCGGTCGTCTGGAAGAAACGGCGACAACCCGTGACGCGGCGCCGACTGAGAAAAAGCAATCGACCAATAAGTCAGAATTCACCGTATTGGGTCTGACCCTGCAAAATATCAACCCGACCAGTCGGCGCGATTTTGAACTGGGTGATGATGCCACCGGTGCGCTGGTCGTCGCTGTCGACGGCACCAGCTTGGCAGCTGAGGCCGGTATTCGTGCCGGTGACGTGATTTCCGAGATTGATCAAATGGCGGTCGGCTCTGCCAAAACGGCGGTCGAGGTCATTGAGAAAGCGAAAAAAGCAGGTCGCAAATCAGTGCTGGTATTTGTCCGCTCTCGCGGCACGGTGCGCTTTATTGCCCTGCCTTTGGTCGATTAAGGCTTAGCCGGAAACAAACTGGTCGGCGCTGTAGCCTTGCAGGTAAAGCAGCGCCGTCAGATCGCCGTGGCGGATGCGATATTGCGCTGCCGCGGCGACCGCAGGCTTGGCGCGAAATGCCACGCCCATACCGGCCAATTCCAGCATCGCCAAATCATTGGAACCGTCACCGGTGGCCAACACCTCATCGGCGCTGAAGCCCAATTCGGCGGCCCAAGCGGCAAGAATTTCTGCCTTGGCTTGGCGGCCCAAAATCGGCTCAATCACTGTGCCGTCCAACACGCCGTCTTTGATGGTCAAATCATTGCATTGATAGCGGTCGAAACTCAGCTTGTCGGCGATGCGACTGGCGAAAAAGGCAAAGCCGCCGGATACCAAGCCGCAAAATACATTATTGGCCTTCAGTGTTGCCAGCAGGGTGGCAGCCCCCGGCATCAGCGTAATCCCGCCATCATAAAGCGCTTGCAGGGCAACTTCGGGCAGCCCTCGCAGCATGGCCACGCGCTCTTTCAGGGCCGGCTCGAAATCCAATTCGCCACGCATGGCGCGCGCCGTAATATCACGCATCACTTCTTCGCGGTCGATTTGCTTGGCCAGCTCGTCGAGACATTCTTGTTCAATAATCGTCGACTCCAAATCGGCGATAAGCATTTTCTTTTGTCGCATCGCGCCGTTGACCCGATTGACGTCAAACGGGGCATCGGTGAAGCGATTGGAAAGCGCATCGACAATGCCGGTCATCTCTTCGGTTAGCGCAAATTCCAATGCATCATCGCTCAGTCGGCGCGGGGTCGGTAGGCCCGGCATGGCTTCAGCCAAATCGGCCAGCCAGCTATCGGTAAAATAGCCGGAGCCCGGCATGGCGGTCAGAACGAGGAAATCTTGCGATTGATGATTGGTCATTGGTTGCGAACCCTGTAAAATGCACTTCATGCCGCACAGCGACACCACTCCCATCCTTATTGCAGGCGCGACGGCCAGCGGCAAGTCCGCATTGGCTTTGGCGCTGGCAAAACAACTGAATGGCGTCATCATCAACGCCGACAGCATGCAGGTTTACGGCACGCTGCGGGTTCTGACGGCGCGGCCCGATGCGGCCGATGAGGCAGAGGCGCCGCATAAGCTCTATGGGCATATAGCCCCCGGCGCGCCCTACAATGTCGGCCAATGGCAAAGTGAGGCCTTGGCCGAGATAAAGGCCGCGCAAGCAGCCGGGCAGGTGCCGATTGTGGTTGGTGGCACCGGCCTTTATTTTGCCAGTCTGACCGATGGCTTAAACGCCATTCCCGATATTGACGAAACGGTGCGGCAGGGGCTGCGCCGGCGTTTGGTCGATGAAGGGGTTGAGGCGCTGCATGCCGAGTTGCAGCAAAAAGATCCGCCCTTGGCAGCCCGCTTGCCGACAACAGACAGCCAGCGGATTGTCCGTGGCTTGGAGGTGGAAGCCTCGACCGGTCAAAAATTGTCGGACTGGCAAAAGATGGAAACCACGCCGCCTTTGTCTGATAGCCGCAATATTTTGCTAATGCCGGAGCGGCAATGGCTGTATGAGCGCTGCAATCGGCGCTTCGAGATGATGGTGCAGGGCGCGGCGCGCGCCGAGGTTGAACGGTTATGGGCCTATAATCTGCCGCCGGAGACACCGGCCATGAAAGCGCTCGGTGTGGCGGAAATTCTCGCCATGCTGCAAGGCGAAATGAGCGAAGCAGATGCGATGGCCGCCGCACAGCAAGCGACACGCCGCTATGCCAAACGGCAAATGACCTGGTTCCGCAATCGGATGAGCGACTGGAAAAGCTTTTCTGAGCAAGATTACGAAAATAATTTCGACAAAATCTTTTCATTTATTGCGTAAAAAGGCTTGACGGCGACATAAAGTTTGCTATTTTCGCCGCTTCATGGGCGCTTTTGCGCCCCAACCCTATTGGAGGCGGCGCAAGCCGGTTGAGCGATGGAACAGGAAATGAATGGCGCGCAGATTGTTCTGCAGGCTTTGAAAGATCAGGGTGTCGAGCATATTTTCGGCTATCCGGGTGGGGCCGTTTTGCCGATTTACGATGAGCTTTTTCAGCAAGAAGACATCGAGCATATTCTGGTGCGCCATGAGCAGGGCGCGACGCATGCGGCCGAGGGCTATGCCCGTTCGTCCGGCAAATGCGGCGTGGTTTTGGTAACTTCAGGCCCCGGCGCGACCAATGCCGTGACCGGCCTTACCGATGCGCTGATGGATTCCATCCCAATGGTCTGTATCACCGGCCAAGTGCCGACGCATTTGATTGGCGCCGATGCTTTCCAAGAGGCCGATACGGTCGGCATTACGCGCCCCTGCACCAAGCATAATTATCTGGTCAAAAGCGTTGATGATTTGGCGCGCGTCATGCACGAGGCGTTTCATGTCGCCACAAGCGGTCGTCCCGGCCCGGTGGTTGTCGATATTCCGAAGGATATCCAATTCGCTTTGGGCTCTTATCTGAAGCCGTCTGCCGTTAAGCACAAAAGCTATCAGCCGCAATTAAAGGGCGATATGGATGCGATCAACGCAGCCGTTGACCTGATTGCCAATGCCAAAAAGCCGGTTTTCTACACCGGTGGCGGCATTATCAATTCCGGCCCGCAGGCCAGCCAATTGCTGCGCGAGCTAGTCAAACTGACCGGTTTTCCGATTACCTCAACCCTTATGGGCTTGGGCAGCTATCCGTCGGCCGACCGGCAGTGGCTCGGCATGTTGGGCATGCACGGCACTTATGAAGCCAATTTGGCGATGCATGATTGCGATGTGATGATCAATATCGGGGCGCGGTTTGACGACCGCATCACCGGTGCGCTGGACAAGTTTTCGCCGGACTCGAAGAAAATCCACATTGATATCGACCCGTCGAGCATCAATAAAAACGTCATGGTCGATGTCGCCATTGTCGGCGATTGCGCGCATGTGTTGGAAGACCTGTTGCGGGTTTACAAATCACGCGCCGTTACACCGGATAAAAAGGCCTTGGATGCTTGGTGGAGCGAAATTGACGGCTGGCGCGGCCGCGACTGCTTGGCCTATCGCAAAGACGATAAGGCCATTAAGCCGCAATATGCGGTTGAGCGTCTGTATGAGCTGACCAAGGGTCCGAATACTTTCATCACCACCGAGGTTGGCCAGCACCAAATGTGGGCGGCGCAATATTACCGCTTCGAAGACCCCAATCGGTGGATGACATCCGGCGGTTTGGGCACAATGGGCTATGGCATTCCCGCAGCGGTCGGCGTTCAGGTCGCCAATCCGAAGGGGCTGGTGATTGATATTGCCGGTGAGGCCTCGGCCATGATGACCATGCAAGAATTGTCGACAGCGGTGCAATATCGCCTGCCGATTAAAATCTTCATTCTCAATAATGAATATATGGGTATGGTGCGCCAGTGGCAGGAATTGCTGCATGGTGGCCGTTACTCAAACTCCTATTCGGAAGCCCTGCCGGACTTTGTGAAACTGGCTGAAGCCTATGGCGCGACCGGTATTCGGGCGCAAACACCGGCTGAATTGGACGATGCCATTAAGCGCATGGTCGATGTCGACGGCCCGGTGATTTTCGACTGCATCGTCACCAAGGAAGAGAACTGCTTCCCGATGATTCCGTCCGGCGCGGCGCATAATGAAATGCTACTGGCCGATGAGCAGGGGCTGGAAGTCGAAGTTTCCGATGAGGGCAAGGCGCTGGTGTAACCACCGGTCGCCGTCTCATATCCGATAAACGGGCTTTCAACCGCGCTGTCATTGGGTTATAGAAAACCCTCACGCGCGCGGCGCAAAGCCGATTTTGCGAAGGTTTGAAGATGAACGCAGAAGATAATATTGCCAGCCACACTTTGTCGGTACTGGTCGATAATGAAGCCGGGGTTTTGGCCCGGGTCATCGGCCTGTTTTCCGGCCGCGGCTATAATATTGACAGCCTGACCGTGGCTGAGGTGGACGAGCAAGCGCATATGTCGCGCATCACCGTTGTCACCTCCGGCACACCGCAAGTCATCGAACAAATTAAAGCCCAGCTGGGTCGTTTGGTGCCGGTGCATCGGGTGGTCGATTTGACCGTCGAATGCGAAAGCGTCGAGCGCGAGTTGGCTTTGGTCAAAGTTACCGGCAAGGGCGAAGCCCGTGTCGAAGCTTTGCGCATGTCAGAGGCGTTTCGTGCCCGCGTGGTCGACGCCACACCGGACAGCTTTGTTTTTGAAGTGACCGGCAATAGTGAAAAAATTGATGCCTTTATCGGGCTGATGAAACCTCTGGGTCTGAAAGAAGCGTCACGCACCGGTGCGGCCGCCATTTCACGCGGCCCAGAAGCCATGTAATTCAAGAATTGAGCATTTAAGGAGCAGACTGATGGAAATGCTGTATGAACGCGACGCTGATGTCGAATTGATTAAAGGCAAAAAAGTTGCCGTTATTGGTTATGGTAGCCAGGGCCACGCCCATTTGCTGAACTTGCGCGATAGCGGCGTTGCCGAAGTGTGCGTCGGTCTGCGTGACGGCTCCAGCTCAATCGCCAAAGCCGAAGCTGAAGGCATTGCAGTGAAAAACATCGCTGACGCCGCCGCTTGGGCCGATGTGGTGATGATCCTGACACCGGATGAGCTGCAAAAAGACATTTATAACGAGCATATCGCCAATAATATCCGCGAAGGCGGCACGCTGATGTTCGCCCATGGTTTGTCCATTCACTTTGGTCTGATTAAGGCGCGTCCTGACCTCGATGTCACCATGGTCGCTCCGAAAGGCCCGGGCCACACAGTGCGCGGCGAATATCTGAAAGGCGGCGGTGTGCCGTGCTTGGTTGCCGTGGCGCAAGACGCTTCAGGCACTGCCCGTGATTTGGCCCTGTCTTATGCGTGTGGCGTTGGTGGCGGTCGCTCCGGCATTATCGAAACAACCTTCCGCGACGAATGCGAAACTGACCTGTTCGGTGAGCAAGCCGTTTTGTGCGGTGGCGTGGTTGAGCTGATTAAAGCCGGTTACGAAACCCTGACCGAAGCCGGTTATCCGCCGGAAATGGCCTATTTCGAATGCCTGCACGAAGTAAAACTGATCGTCGATCTGATTTACGAGGGCGGCATTGCCAATATGAACTACTCCATCTCAAACACCGCTGAGTTTGGTGAATATGTCTCCGGCCCGCGCGTCGTGACATCTGAAACCAAAGCCGAGATGAAGAAAATTCTTGAAGACATTCAGACCGGTAAATTTACCGACCGCTGGATGCAAGGCGGCCAGGAAGAGATTAAAGGCTTCCGTAAGGTCAATGATGCGCACCCGATTGAAAAAATCGGTGCTGATTTGCGCGCCAAAATGCCTTGGATTGCCGCCAATAAGCTGGTCGACCAAGCCAAGAACTAGACCCAAGGGTCCGACAATTAACGGGGCGGCCGCTTTGCGTGCCGCCCTTTTTGTTGTCTGCGTTTTATTTTATCGCTCTATTTAATCACAATGGTCGGTGGGTTTTTGGCATCATCCTTAATCGCTTGGTTGATGCTGCGATGGGTGTCGAGTTCCAAATCAACTTTGCTCTTGGCACTGTCGGTGCGGGCGCTTTCGCGGGCCAGGCCGGTTTCATCGCCGCATAAAGGAGCCCAAAATGACTCAACTGCTTATGTATTATCGCCAATTCACCGGCTATATGGCTGCCCGACAAGATGACTGGCTGCTGCCGACGGCGGCCCGCTTCGGCTTTATTGCCGTGCTGCTCGGCTATTATTGGTCGTCGGCGTTGACCAAATTTGACGGCCATCCGTTTGCCTTTACGCTCGGCGCTTATTATCAAATCCTGCCCGGCGTCACTGAGGCAGCGGGCTATGACCCAGCGGCTATTCATCCGTTTTTCACACTGATTGTGCTGCTTGGCAGTTGGGCGGAAGTGGTGTTGCCTCTGCTTTTGCTGCTGGGGCTGTTCACCCGCCTTGCCGCATTGGGCATGATGGGGTTTGTTGTGGTGCAATCGCTGGTCGATGTCACCGGCCATGATGTAATGGCGGGCGGTTGGTTCGACCGCGCGTCAGACGGGCTGATACTCGACCAAAGGCTGTTTTGGTTGTTTATCCTGCTGGTCATGTTGGCAAAGGGAGCCGGGCCGATTTCGCTGGATCGGTTGTTGAAGTTGGACGACTGACTGAAATGACGCAAAGGCTGTATTGCAAAATTGCAATTTTGCGTATTTGCAGATAGCCTATTGCGACTATGAAAGACCTTGATTGGGATGATTTGCGGTTTTTTCTCGCCGTTGCTGCAGCCGGTAGCCTGTCGGCCGCTGCGCGCGAGTTGAACGTCAACACCACCACCGTGTTGCGCCGCATCGGCAATTTGGAAGAAGTGCTGGATGCGAGGCTGTTCGAGCGTCTGCGCAGCGGTTATACGCTGACCCAAGACGGCACAAGGCTTTTGCAAGCGTTGGAGCCGGTTGATACCGGCATGTCCTCGTTGCAGCGTGATTTTCAGGCCGGCAGTGGCGATGTGCGCGGGCTTGTGCGGCTGTCGGCCAGCGACATGATTGCCGGCCAGCTTATCGGCCCGGCTTTGGGCGGTTTTTTGGCCGAAACGCCGGATGTTGCGCTGGATGTCATTACCGACCCCAGCCTGACCGGCCCCGGTGCTGCCCCACGGGTGATGAATGCGCTGCGCGATGTTGATGTGGCGCTGCGGCTGGCACGCCCGACACAGGGCGACATGCTGGTGCGCAAGCTGTGTGACGTCGCCTATGGGGTTTATGCCAGTGCCGATTATTTGGCGGCGCATGGGGTGGTAGCGGCCTCCGGCGATTTGACCGGTCACAAAATTATCGGCTTTTCCGAAGAAGAACGGCCATTGGGGCCGGTTTGGTGGTTGTCGCGGGCCGAGAAAACCGGGCACGTCATGCTGCGCTCGTCCAGCGTTGCCACCCGTTTGAGCGCCGTCAAAGCGGATGTCGGCTTGGCCGCGCTGCCCTGTTTTATCGCCCGGCAGGACCCGAATTTACAGCCGGTTTTGGGCGCCGATTTGGTCGGTAGCCTGGAATTATGGCTGCTGACGCGGGCCGATTTGGCGCGACTTGGCCATGTGCGGGCGGTGATGGATTTTCTGGTCGCGCATATTGCCGGTCAAACGGCGCGTCTGGCCGGCCATAGCAGCTGAATGGGCTGCGTCTTTTGTAATGGCAAAAACACTTGCCATGGCGGTTTTGCTTGATTAAACAAATATATGTGGAGTTTTTCCACATTATCGATTGTCTTTGGAAGTTGAAAAATGGCGATGCACGCGATTTTGACCGACACATATGCCGACCGCCCCACGGGCGCGGTGACCTTGGCGCATGCGCAAGACACTCTATCCATCCTACTCCTAAGCCGCCCCTGAGATCGGACAGGCCAATGCGAGGCGCGTTCTCAGGGGGTGAAAAGCAATAACCACAATTGGCCAAGAGCCGGAGAAGGATGAACCGATGACCCAAGAAAACAAACAGACAGGCGCCGCAGCAGACCGCGTCTTTATCTTCGACACCACATTGCGCGACGGAGAGCAATCGCCCGGCGCCTCAATGACATTGGAAGAAAAACTGCAAGTTGCCGAATTGCTCGACACAATGGGTGTTGATGTGATTGAGGCCGGTTTCCCGATTGCCTCAAACGGCGATTTTGAAAGCGTGTCCGAAGTCGCCAAATTGGTGAAGAATGCTCAAGTTTGCGGCCTCGCAAGAGCCGGTGCAAAAGACATTGACCGCGCCGGTGAGGCGCTGAAAAACGCCGCCAATCCGCGCATTCACACATTTATTTCAACCAGTCCGGTGCATATGAAGCACAAGCTGCAAATGCAGCCGGAAGAAGTGTTGGAAGCGGTGGCCTTTTCGGTCAGCCATGCACGCAATCACACCGATAATGTCGAATGGTCGCCGGAAGATGCGACCCGCACCGACCGCGATTTTTTGTGTGCGGTTGTCGAAACGGCGATTAAGGCCGGCGCAACCACGATTAATATTCCCCACACGGTGGGCTACACCATGCCGCAAGAATATTTCGAGACCATAACCATGTTGCGCGAGCGCGTGCCGAATATGGACAAGGCGATTTTGTCGACCCATTGCCACAATGATTTGGGGCTGGCGGTCGCCAATAGTTTGGCCGGTGTACAAGCAGGCGCACGGCAAGTGGAATGCACGATTAACGGGCTTGGCGAACGGGCCGGTAATGCTGCTTTGGAAGAAATCGTCATGGCGCTCAATGTGCGCAATGATTTGATGCCGCAATGGACCGGTATTGAAACCACCATGTTGTCGCGCGCTTCCAAGCTTGTGTCCTCGGTCACGGCGTTTCCGGTGCAATATAACAAAGCGATTGTCGGGCAAAATGCGTTTGCTCATGAGAGCGGCATTCACCAAGACGGCATGCTGAAAAACAACCAGACTTATGAAATCATGACGCCGGAAAGCGTCGGTATTTCGCAGACGTCTTTGGTTATGGGCAAGCATAGCGGTCGCCACGCCTTCCGTGAGAAAATCAAGGCGCTGGGTTATGAGCTCGGTGACAATCAATTGCAGGAAGCGTTTGTCCGCTTCAAGGATTTGGCCGACCGCAAAAAGCATGTCTTCGATGATGATATTGTTGCCTTGGTGGATGATGAAGTGGCCAAGGGCGCAGACCGCATCAAGCTGGTTTCTTTGCGCGTGGTTGCCGGGTCTGAAGGGCCGCAAGAGGCGTCTTTGACCCTTGATATTGATGGTGCAGAAAGCAGTGTGGACAGCACCGGTGATGGGCCGGTCGATGCCACCTTTAACGCCATCAACGCGCTGTTTCCGCATGAGGCGGCTTTGCAGCTTTACCAAGTCCACGCGGTGACTGAAGGCACGGATGCGCAGGCAGAAGTTAGTGTGCGTTTGGAAGAATCCGGTAAAACTGTCACAGGTCGAGCTGCCGATACC
The DNA here is from genome assembly GCA_049889915.1 of Parvibaculales bacterium. Lineage (GTDB taxonomy): Bacteria > Pseudomonadota > Alphaproteobacteria > RS24 > RS24 > UBA8337. Next base: position 654 of record JBMHCM010000015.1, on the reverse strand, counting down.
GATACTTTGGTTGCCTCGGCGCGGGCTTATGTGAGCGCGCTCAATAAATTACTGATCAAACGGGAGAAGCAGGCACCGGACAGTCTGACTGCCTGATTTGCGTCTGACGCATACCGCCATGGAGGGGTTGAAATGTTGAATATGTTGCTGGCCATGTTTTCGGCCGATATGGCGATTGACCTGGGGACCGCCAATACGCTGGTCTATGTAAAAGGCCGCGGCATTGTGCTGAACGAGCCGTCAGTGGTCGCGATTATTGAGCAAAACGGCCGCAATCGTGTGCTGGCAGTTGGCGATGAGGCGAAAATGATGCTCGGTCGCACGCCGGGCAACATCAAAGCCATTCGCCCGATGCGCGATGGTGTGATTGCCGATTTCGATGTAACCGAAGAAATGATTAAGCACTTCATTCGTAAAGTGCATAATCGCCGCTCCTTCGCCAATCCGCAAATCGTGGTCTGCGTGCCGTCCGGTGCGACAGCGGTTGAACGCCGCGCCATTCAAGAAAGCGCGATGTCGGCCGGTGCCCGCCGCGTATTTTTGATTGAAGAACCGATGGCAGCAGCCATTGGCGCCGGATTGCCGGTGACTGAGCCGACCGGTTCCATGGTGATTGACATTGGCGGTGGCACGACCGAGGTCGCCGTTTTGTCG
>JBMHCM010000014.1:0-7172 GCA_049889915.1 Parvibaculales bacterium | reverse complement strand
CGTCAGACGGGTCGAGATATTGCGCCACCCGCAAAAAGCTCAGCGATAATTCATTGCGGTTTTCCGCCTGCATGGCCTCGCCCAATGCAGCAAACGCCTGCGCCAGACCGGCGGCCGGGGCCGCCTCAACCGACAATGGCGCGCCTTGTGCCAAACGCTGACGCGCCGCCGCCACATGAGCGTGCGGCAGATTGCGTTCATCATAAAAATCGTAAAGTTTTTCGGCCTTATCAGCGTCACCATGGCGCTGCATAAATTCGCCATACGCCAACACCATGAACAGATAACGCGCACCGCCACTGCGCAGGGCGCGCTCATAAAGTCCGCGGGCTTTTTCAACATCACCGGCCAGCTCATAGGCAGTTGCGGCTTGGACGAATTGCGCGGCGGCAAAAACCGAGCTGCGGGTCAGGCGGTTGATGGCGCGTTGTTGCGCTTCTTCCTGCTGCAAGGCCACCGCACTCCACAAGCGGATATTCGGCGTCAGCAATTCGGTAAACGGCCCGCGCGCCATCTCATTAAGATGCGCGTTGGTATCGTCATACAGACCCATTTTAAACGCATGAATGGCCAGCAACAGCCGCGCCTGCCGCGTCTCGCCGTCGCTTTCAACAATTTGATTGGCGGTCAAAAGCGCTTCATCAAAGCGACCGGCCATTATCTGCGCCTGCATCGCTTCGCGCATCAGCGTTTCATCGCCCGGTCGGGCCATCAGCGCTTGGCTGTAAAACATACCGGCGCTGTCGGCATCGTTCAGACGGTCGGCCTGACGGGCCGCCAAAAAGGCACCGCTCGGCCCTTGCTCGACGATAAATTCTTCAACCCGCGAACCGAGGTAAACGATACCGCTGGCCACCAAAACGGTAAGCGCGGCAAATCCGATTAAAAGACGCTGACGCCAGCTCATAAGTAATCTCCTTGAGCGGGCAGTCTAGCAGACCGCCCGACAAGACCATAGAGGAATGCGCCGCAAGCTTGGCAAAAAGCCCAATATGAACCCGGTAAGGGCTTACATATTTGGGTAATTCGGCCCGCCTGCTCCTTCCGGCACCACCCAGTTAATATTCTGGCTGGGGCATTTAATATCGCATGTTTTGCAATGCACGCAGTTTTGCGCGTTGATTTGTAGACGCGGATTATCGCCATTTTCTTCGGCGACAATTTCATATACACCGGCCGGGCAATAGCGTTGTGCCGGCTCATCATAATCGCGCAGATTGACCTCAATCGGCACCGAAACATCTTTCAGCGTCAAATGCGCCGGTTGGTCTTCCTCATGATTGGTGGCCGACAAGAAGACGGATGACAATTTGTCAAACGCCACTTCATTATCCGGTTTCGGATAATCAATCGGCTTGCACTCAGAGGCTTTTTTCAGCGCCGCATAATCCGGCTTGCCATGGCTCAGCGTGTAGGGCAGACCAATGCCCAGCGTGCGCATCCACATTTCTGCGCCGCCCAAAATCGTACCGATGAAATTGCCGAATTTTGACAGCAGCGGCTTCACATTGCGGACCATTTTCAGCTCTTTGGCGACGCGCGAGCCATTATAGGCTTCCTGATAAGCGGTCAGCTCATCATGCGAACGGCCACCGGTGACCGCCTCAAACGCGGCCTCAGCGGCCATAATGCCGCTTTCCATCGCGTTGTGAGACCCTTTAATGCGCGGCACATTAACAAAACCGGCCGAGCAGCCGATCAGGGCGCCACCCGGGAAGGCCAGCTTCGGCACGGACTGATAACCGCCCTCGGTAATGGCGCGAGCGCCATATGAAACCCGCTTGCCGCCCTGCAATACCGGCTTGATGGACGGGTGCATTTTAAACCGCTGAAACTCATCAAACGGCGACAAATGCGGGTTTTGATAATTCAAATGCGTCACGAAACCGATGGAGACGTAATTGTCGCCAAAGTGATACATCCATGAGCCACCGCCGGTTTTATTGTCCAGCGGCCAGCCCAGCGTGTGCTGCACAAAACCCGGCTTATGGTTTTCCGGCGGAATTTGCCACAACTCTTTAATGCCAATACCGAATTTCTGGAAATCGCTATCCTTATCCAATTCGTAATGGGCAATCGCCGCTTTTGACAAAGAGCCACGCACACCCTCGCCGAGCAGCGTATATTTGGCCAGCAATTCCATGCCCGGCATCCAGCCGTCTTTTTTCTCGCCCTCTTTGGAGACGCCCATATCGCCGGTGGCAACACCGCGCACAGCGCCCTTATCATCGAACAACAATTCGGCGGCTGCAAAGCCCGGATAAATTTCAACGCCTAAAGCTTCGGCCTGCTCGGCCAACCAGCGCGCAACATTACCGAGGCTGGCAATATAATTGCCGTGGTTTTTCATCAATGGCGGCAGCATGAAATTCGGCAGCGGAAAAGCGCCGGCCGGACCAAGCACCAAAAACTTGTCATCGGTGACTTCGGTTTCCAAAGGCGCCCCCATGTCTTTCCAATCAGGGAACAGGCGTTCAATACCGACTGGGTCGATAACCGCACCGGACAGGATATGCGCGCCGATTTCCGAGCCTTTTTCCAGCACGCAAACGGAAACTTCTTCGCCTTTTTCAGCGGCCATTTGTTTGAGACGAATGGCAGCCGACAAACCGGCCGGGCCACCGCCGACAATGACCACATCATATTCCATGCCTTCGCGCTCTTCAGGGGCCAGCGCCCAACCTTGGCGGGCGTTGACCTGATTGACCGGCAATTCACTCATTTTAAGCTCCGTTTTATGCTCTGCGGGCACATATGTGCCCTTCTGTTGGGTTTAACCTAGCGGTTTCGCCGCAGCGGTGCAATTGCCACTCGATGCGACGCAATGTCGTGTTATGATGAGCCTAGTTGATTCTCAAAAATAGCCGGAAAACACCTACGGATTCGGTGCATGACAGAGCTGTATCAAGACCAGATTATTGACCTGCTGCGCCAGCATGTGGAAGCGGGCTGCGACGCTGTGCTGGATGAAACACCGGTCAATCATTATGCCGCCGCCGCGCCATCGGCACCGGCCGCAAACACCGCACCGACCGAAAACGCGGCCGCGACTGCACCAGCCATGCAAGAAGCCATGCGGGAAGCGCCGCAAGCCGCACTATCGACCCCGCACCCTGCCGCACCCGTGCCGCCGGTTGCACCGGCAGTTGCGCAACCGGCCTTGGGTGAAACGAATAATGCCGCAGCCGCCGCCACCGCGGCAGATTTGGCCAAAGCGACGCAAGATTTACCGGGCCTGCAAGCTGCCATGCAGGGGTTTGACGGCTGCCCGCTGAAGAAAACTGCCAAAAACACGGTGTTTTCTGACGGTGTGGCGGATGCGAAAATAATGCTGATTGGCGAGGCGCCGGGGCAAGATGAGGACCGCGAGGGGCGTCCCTTTGTCGGTCGCTCCGGCCAATTGCTTGACGCCATGCTGGCCAGCATTGGCCTGAGCCGAGACGAGAACCTGTATATCGCCAATATTGTACCCTGGCGGCCGCCCGGCAATCGCACCCCGACCAGCGATGAAATAGCGCTATGTGCGCCGTTTATCCGGCGTCATATTGAGCTGGTGCAGCCGGATATCCTGCTGCTGGTCGGCAATATTTCCAACAAGACGCTGCTCGGCACGGAAACCGGCATCACCAAATTGCGCGGCCAGTGGCAAAACTATTTGCCCGATGCGGCGAATATCAAAACCCTGCCTTTGCTGCATCCGGCCTATGTGCTGCGCCGACCCGAAACCAAGGCCGCCTATTGGGCAGATTTATGCGCCTTGAAACAGCATATGTTGAACGCATGAGCAGACACCGCACATCCCTGATTGTGCTGGGTGTGCTCGGCACGCTTTGGCTGGCCAACGGCTCGACACATGCGCAGGCGCTTGAGGCCCATGCAATTGAAGCGCCGCCGCCGCGTCCGGCCATCGACAAGCAGGTGAAAATTCCCGACGCGGTTTTATACGAAAATATTTTTGCCCTGCAGGAAAGCGCCAAATGGGGTCGCGCCGACCGGCTTATCAAGCAATTGGACGACGATATTTTGATGGGGCATGTGTTGTATCAACGCTATATGCACCCGACCGGCTATCGTGCCAGCTGGCGCGAATTGCGCGGCTGGTTGAAACAATATGCCGACCAACCGGGTGCTTGGCGGGTCTATAAGCTGGCACGCAAACGCAAGCCACGCGGCGTTTCCATGCCGAAAAAGCCACCCTCGCGGGTGTATTTCAATGAGCGCCTGCGCAGCGGCGAGGCATTGTTTCGCACCCGCAATGCGCGACGCATTAAAAGCTATGTGTCGTCTTTGGTCCGCCGCGAGCGACCGACCATTGCGCTGAAATATATCACCGCTCGCAAACAGGCGCGGCGGCTGAAACCGGCGGAAAGCGATTTTCTCAAATCACTGATTGCGCGCTCCTTTTATATTGAAGGCAAGGTGCCGAAGGCGCTGGAGTTGGCGACACAAGCAACCCGCTCGCGCAATCTGGTGCAAATGGCCGATTGGCATGCCGGTTTGGCCGCCTTTCGCCTGAACCGGCCGGATATGGCGTTGAAGCATTTTGAAAAACTGGCGCAAAACCGCACCGCCAGTGCCAAATTGCGGGCCCGCGGGGCCTATTGGACGGCGCGGGTGTTGCGCAGCCAAGGCAAAATTGCCGAGGCGGAAGTGTATTTGCGCGCAGCGGCGGAAAGCGGGCCATATTTCTATGCGCTCTTGGCCATGCAGCATATGCGCGCCGGACTGGCCATTCATTGGCGGCGGGCTGACAATAACAGCGCCGTGCTTTTCCAAACCCATCCGGCGCTGCAACGAGCCGCCGCCCTGCGCGATGCCGAGCAGGAAGAATTGGCCGAATTGGAATTGCTCTATCTGCAAGAGCGGTTGGGCGAGAGCGACATTAAAACCCTGTTGGCCTATGCCCGCGAAGAGGATTATCCGGCCGTGCAATTGGCCATCGCCGCCCGCTTGGCCGGACAAGTGGCCAATGGTCTGCCGCTGCCGCTTTATGAAAGCAGCTATCCGGTGGTCGCATTTGCTGATAATCCGGAGGCCGGGCCGATTGATAATGCGCTGATGCTGGCTCTTATTCGCCAAGAAAGTCGCTTTAAGGCGCGCGCCAAATCGCATGCGGGCGCCCGCGGCCTGATGCAAATCATGCCCGGCACAGCGGCTTTCGTGACCGGTGACCGATCGCTTTATCGCCGCACCGGCCGCGATCAATTATTGGATGCCGAGTTAAACGTGGCCATTGGGCAAGAATATCTCGCCATGTTGCTGAGCGAGGATTATTTCGATGCCAGCATTATTCATACGCTGGCTGCCTATAATGGCGGACCGGGCAATGTGCGGCGCTGGCGGCGTGAATTGAAAGATGTCGTCGACCCGCTGCTGTTTATCGAAAGCCTGCCGGCGCCGGAGACGCGTGACTATATTCATAAAGTCATGGCCAATTTATGGATTTACCGCGACCGCTTGGGGCAAGAAGCCGTCAGTCAGCGTATTTTGGCGGCCGAAAGTTGGCCGCTCTACCAACCGCAAGATACAGGCGAGCAGACCGATAAGCAAATTGATGCTGAAAAGACCGGAAATGAAAAAACCGGCGTAACACAAATCGTGCCCGCCGGTTTTTCTCAAACGCCGAAGCGTTAAATCAGTTTAGTTCAGCTGTTGACCAATATCGGCGATATTGTCGTCAACCAACTTTTGCGCGGTTGCCGGTGTCATGCCTGAGGCCACCAAATGGGCGGCTGCGTCAACCGCCAGCGCGGTAATGGCAACACGCACTTCTTTCTGCAACTGCTCTTCAGCCCGTGCGATTTTATCTTCCGCTTGCTTGGCGCGGCGTTCCATGGTCGCTTGCATGGCGTCACGCGCTTCAGCCGCGGTCCGCTCAGCGGTTTGCTTGGCTGTGGCGATAATTTCTTCAGCTTGCTTTTCAGCTTGCTTGCGCTGCGCTTCATAATCAGCCAGCACTTTTTCGGCTTCCGTCCGCAGGGCGCGGGCTTCTTCCAATTCTTTGGCAATCTCAGCCGATTTTTCGTCCAGTGATTGAACGACTTTTTTCGGCAGACCGAGATAGAGAAACGCTCCGATTACGGTTGCAAAAGAGAGCGCGACAAAAAAGCTTTCATCAAACATCGGCAATCCTATCGCTTAGCTTGCGGCTACGGTATCGAGCGCTTTGGCGACCGCTGCATCATCGGCGTTTTCCGCACCGATGGCAGCCATCACATCGCCGACAATCTCGCCGGCCGCATCACGCAGACCGGCCATGGCGGCGTCGCGGGCTTCATTGAGGCGGGCATCGGCCGCTTGCGCCTGTTCGGCCAGCTTGGCATCAAGCTCGGCCTTTTGGCGATCGGTCTCTGCTTGCACCTCGGCCCGCATTTCTTGCGCCAGCCCCAGCGCGTTGGTACGCGCTTGGGCCAGGGCTTCTTCGTAAGCCGCCAGTGCCGCTTGCGCCTTGTCACGCAGCGCTTCGGCTTCTGCCAAATCGCCTTCTAATTGCCCGGTGCGCGCCGACATTGTGCCACTGATACGCGGTAACACAAGAACGGCCATCACCAGATAAAGGGTGACAAAACATATGGCCAGCCAGAAAAGCTGGCTACCAAAAGTGCTTGGATCAAGCTGCGGCATTGGCGGCCTCCTAAAGCCTTAATTCAGAAACTGTGTTGGTTGATTAGACAACAAACAGCAGGATCAGGGCGATAATCAGACCGAACAGACCGGTCGCTTCCGCCAGGGCAAAGCCCAACAGCAGGTTCGGGAATTGGCCTTGAGCGGCTGACGGATTGCGCAGAGCGCCCGACAGGAAATTACCGAAAATCGTACCGATCGCCATGCCGGCACCGGCCAGAGCGATACATGCGATACCTGCACCAATATATTTTGCTGCTTCTGCTTCCATGGTTTTAACCTCCAAATATGCCCGTAGGCTTAAGTTAATAAAGTTGACTAGTGATCCATGTGGATGGCTTCGTTGAGGTAGATGCAGGTCAAAATGGTAAACACATATGCCTGCAAACCGGCGATGAGCAATTCAAGACCGGTAAATGCGACCATCAACGCGAACGGCGCGATAGCCAGGGGAATGAGGCCAGCTGAGCCAAGGCCAACCACAAAGCCACCAAAAATCTTCAACATGGTGTGTCCGGCCATCATATTGCCGAACAAACGCACTGACA
>JBMHCM010000013.1:0-11730 GCA_049889915.1 Parvibaculales bacterium | reverse complement strand
AACAGATAAAAACAGAACAAGCTTTTTCATAATATCCCTATTGCTCGATAATCACCGCGTCTTGATGGCCGGCAGCGACCAATTTATCGACCGTCGCGCGGGCATCGGCGCGAATATTGGCCCCACCCAACTTCACGCGATAGAAAGACTGACCGCGAATTTCAACTTGATTGATGGTGGCCGGGGCAATGTCTTGCAGCTTCAGCTTCAACGCCTCGGCGTTTTCAAGGCTGGAAAACACGCCAACCTGCACGGCATAGCGCATTTGCGTGACATCCGGCTTGGGCTGCGCGACCGGTTTGCCGTCCGGCGTTTGCACGGCCACAGCGGCCACCGGTGCAGCCGCCACTTTGCGATATTCTTTCGGGGTTACCGGCTTATCGGCGATAAATCGGTCCGGGTCTTGCCGACGAATAAGCCGACCGGCGGCGTCATAAAGCGGTGCGCGACCGAGATATTGCACCCGCACACGTGCGGTGCCTTTTTCACGAAAACCGAGCACTTCAGCAGCGCGACGCGACATATCAATTTCACGGTCTTTGGCAAACGGGCCGCGATCATTAATCCGCACAATCACCGATTTACCGTTTTCCAAATTGATCACTTTGGCGCGAATGGGCATGGGCAGCGTCGGATGCGCTGCCGTCAGCAGGTTCATGTCAAAAATTTCGCCATTGGCGGTGCGGCGGCCATGAAATTTCGGGCCATACCAGCTGGCCACGCCAACATTGTCATATTTGACGTTTTCTTGCGGGTAATACCATTCGTTTTCAATTTGATACGGCGTGCCGATTTTATAAATACCACCGGCCGCCACCTTACGGCCTTGTGCATCAGCCTGCCGCTTGGCGCGCTCTGCGCCATAACGCGAGCCATCGCCGCTGACGCATGCCGTCAGCAGCACCGCGCTCGCCAAACTCACCAATACGGAAACAGGGGCTGAAAACCGTCTCTTTGTCATGCTGTGCTCTCTTATTTGAAGCTGGCAAAACTATAAGAGATTCGCGGTCTCTCAAGAATATGCGCCAAATGGCCACTGGCCTCTTGCAAAGCGGCAGCGATAAGGGTAAATCCGTGTGGCTGACCATTAAGGCACGCACTTCAGGAGAGGTGGCTGAGTGGTTGAAAGCGGCGGTCTTGAAAACCGTTGAGCGTTTGCGCGTTCCGGGGGTTCGAATCCCTCCCTCTCCGCCACTTACCTAAAAACAATAACAATGAAATCAGTGGCAAATAGGCCGCGCAGGCCAATTGATACGCTTCTTGATACCTTCATTCCTGTTTAAGAAACGATACTAAGCAATCAATGGTTGAACGATAGCGGCTAAGTAAATCCGCCCAAAATTAGCTCAGTCAAACTTGGAGACTGTGATGATGACGGCCGAATTTCTGGCTACCCCCTCCTTTAACATTGAAATAAATCGACAGACAGGTCTGAGACAAAGCCTCTAGGAAACCCGAATGAGCCTTGCCGCCTACTGTCTCCTTGCTTAGTATATTTTTTGGGGAGACGGCGCTCTATGGAAAAAAAAGTTGACCGCACATTTGCTGAAAAATTCTTAACATCGGTTGATACACCGCTGGAATATGGTGTCTATTTCCTATTTCACGACTGGTGGGCGGAAGCGCCCGAAGCAGCCATTGACGGCTATCTTGAAGAAATGCAGGCTCTTGATGGAGTTGAAGAGTTTCTGAAAGAACGCCATTTTGCCGAACCGCTATCGCTGGATCGACTGGCCGACTGTAAGCCAGGCACTTTGGGCCACGGCTATCGTGCCTTTTTGGTCGAGAACAAGCTTGAAGAAAATCTCGGGCGCAATTATCGCGCCATGAATGATGAATTAACGCAAAAAGGCACATTGAACCGCCTGCCGGCAGATTTGAGCTACCTCATCACCCGTGGCTTTCAAACCAATGATTTCTTGCATATTTTGACTGGTTATCGCGCCACCCATATGGGTGAGCTGGCTTTAGCCGCGTTTTACTTGGCGCAATTGCGCTTCCCCTATCACGCCATGCGCATGGCCGTCACGACCGCCCATTACGCATTTTTGGAGCCACGCATCATCAGTCAGTGCATGGATGCCATTGCAGATGGCTGGACCTTCGGTCGCAAAGCGAAAAACATTCATTTTCATAAATGGGAAGAAGAAATTGACACGCCGCTATTGGAACTGCGCAATCGCTTCAATTTGAATACTATAGCTTTGGCAGTTTAGCATCAGGAACATAACTTCCACCATGTTTTCTATGTGTCGCAGTAAACACGACGTATTTGCCTCCCTCTCCGCCATCACCCCTCAGATTTTCGCTTCTCTCATGACGCTTCCTTGATAAGGTAGTTCTGAGCGAGGGATATATGACAAGCGACACAGGCAGCGCATCACGACACACATCATCAGGTTGGCAGAATTGGTCCGGCTCTTTGCCGCCGTCCAAAGCGGCCTTGGTAGAGCCGCGCGACACGGCTGCGCTGCAACAGCTTATCCGCACTGCCGAAGGGCCGGTGCGGCCAGTCGGCAGCGGTCATAGCTGGCCTGCTTTGGTGCCGAATGATCACCGCATTGTCGCCCTCACCCATTTCAATCACATCGGCGACATTGACCGTGCCTCAAAACGCGCTTGGATTGGCGCCGGGGCCAAGCTGCATGATGCGTCGCCGCAATTGGCCGCGCACGGTTTGGCGTTTCGCAATCTCGGCGATATTGATGTTCAAACACTGGCCGGGTCGACCAGCACCGGCACCCATGGCACCGGACAAGATTTACCGGCGCTGCATGCCGAGATCACCGGTCTGCGGCTTGTCACCGGCAGCGGCGATGAGATGGAAATCAGCCAGGAGCACAATGCGGATTTACTGGATGGCGCACGCATTGCCCTCGGCAGTTTGGGCGTGCTGACCGAAATTGAAATGCAACTGGTCGAGCGGCATAAATTGCGCCGCACCGCTTGGGCCGAAAAGCATGACGACCTGCTGGCGCGGGCCATGCAGCTTTGGGCCAATAATCGCAATTTCGAATTTTTCTACATCCCGTTCTCCGGCTATTCCTTCGGGCTGACGCATAATATTGTTGATGAAGAGGATACGCCGCGCGCGCCCGACACCAGCGATGATGAAGTGATGCAGTTGAAAGCACTGCGCAATTGGTTGGGCTGGTGGCCGGCGGCACGCAAATTTTTGCTCAGTCGCGCCATTGCCGGCAGTCAAATGGCTGAGGATGTGATTGGCGAAAGCTGGCAGCTTTTATCCAGCCAACGCAATGTGCTGTTCAATGAAATGGAATATCACCTGCCGGTCGACAGCGGCTTGCGGGCTTTGGAAGAAATCCGTTTTTATATTGAGCGCGACCGCCGCGATGTGTTCTTTCCGTTCGAGGCGCGGCGCACCAAAGGCGATACGGGCTGGCTGTCGCCGTTTCAAGGCGGTGACCGCATATCCATCGCCGTGCATTGCTATTACAAAGATGCTTATGAGTTTCTGTTCAGCCATGTTGAACCGATTTTCCGCAAACACGGCGGGCGTCCGCATTGGGGTAAAATGAACAGCCTCAGCCATGCTGAGGCGCAAGAGCTGTATCCGGAATTTGATAAGTTCAACGCGTTGCGGCGCCAGCTCGACCCGCATGGCCGGATGCTGAACCCCCATTTGGCCAAGCTGTTTGGAGAACAAAAATGACAACACCCGACGCCGCCTATTTCACCAAAGCACAAACCGCATTGCACAAGGCCGGACTTGCCGAGCCGGTGTTGCTGCTTGACCAAAAGCGTTTGGACAGCAATATCAACCAGCTGACGCGCAGCCTGCCCAAGCAAATGGGCTTTCGCATTGTCGCCAAATCACTGCCCTGCGGGCCGTTGCTGCAGCGCATTGCGGCGCGCGGCAAAACCGACCGGCTGATGAGCTTTAACGGGCTGATGGCGCAGCAAATGCTGACGCTGATGCCGAAGGCCGACCAGCTAATGGGCAAGCCCCTGCCGGTCGCTGCCGTGGCTGCCCTGTTCGATACGCTGTCTGCCGCCAAGGGCAAAGCGGCGGCGCGCAATATTCAATTTCTGGTCGATACACCGGCCCGCTTGGCCGAAATGCAGGCGCTGGCCGATAAACTCAATCTTCCATTGCGCGTCAATCTAGAAATTGATGTCGGCCTGCACCGTGGCGGTGTTGAGCCGGGCAAAGTGCTGGCCGATATGTTGGCCGCTCTGGCAACCGCCGACAGTTTGCGGATGAGCGGCTTGATGGGCTATGAACCGCATCTCAGCAAGCTGCCCAGTCTGGCCGGATGGCGTAACCGGGCGCGCAGCGGCGCCGTAACCATGTATCAGGCGGCGCGCGCGCAAGTGGCACAGCATTTCACTGACAAGCAAATCGCCGGCATGACCTTCAACACGGCGGGCAGCCCGACATTCGGCCTGTATAACCAAGTCGGCCACGCCAATGAAATCTCGGCCGGCTCGGCGCTTGTGAAGCCCAGCGATTTCGACCTGCCGATTTTGAAGGCGTTTCAAGCGGCGGCGTTTATTGCCACACCGGCCCTGAAAGTCAGCAAGGGCGTGCGCCTGCCGGGCTTTGAATATGCCGCGCGGCTGCTCGGCAAGCCGCAAAAAGGCACCACCGTGTTTATTCATGGCGGCTATTGGATGGCGCAACCGCATTTTCCGGCCAAGCTGAAAAACAGCTCGCTTTTCGGTCGCTCCAGTAATCAGGAAATGCTGCTCGGCCCGCCGCGACTGGCCCTGAAGGTTGATGATTTTGTCTTCTTGCGGCCGACCCAAAGCGAAGCGGTGTTTTTGCAATTCCCGAAAATCGCCGTGTTTGACGGCAAACAAATTTCCGATATTTGGCAGCCGCTGCCGGTTTCGGCTTAGCTTAGCTTAGCTCAAATCAGCACCGGCATATTGACCGGCCACATAGCCCGATGACCACGCCCATTGGAAATTATAGCCGCCCAAATGGCCGGTTACGTCAACCACCTCGCCGATGAAAAACAGCCCGGGCACGTGCTTGGCTTGCATGGTTTTCGATGACAGCGCATAGGTATCAACGCCACCCAATGTCACCTCTGCGGTGCGATAGCCCTCCGAACCGGCCGGTGTCAGCTGCCATTCATTAACGGCGCGCCCCAGCTTGGCCAGTGCCTTATTGCCGATCTCCGACAAGCGTCCCTCAAGCCCGGCCGCCTGACACAAATCCTGCGCCAAACGCTTTGGCACAATATCGGCCAATGCCGACACCACACCCTGCTTGCCGCCCTGCGCCTTGCTGTCTTGCAAATACGCTGCCGCATCTTGGCCCGGCGCCAGATTAAGCGTAATGCTGCCGCCCTCGCGCCAATAGGAGGATATTTGCAAGATAGACGGCCCCGACAGGCCGCGATGGGTGAACAGTAAGCCTTCCTGAAAGGCCGTCTTGCCGCTTTTGACAATTGCATCCACCGCCAGACCGGACATGGCGGCACAACGCGCCAGCAGGTCGCTTTGAAAGGGCAACGGCACCAAAGCGGCTCGGGTCTTTAACACCGGCAAGCCGAATTGCTTGGCCATCTCATAGCCGAATTTACTGGCGCCGATTTTCGGTATTGATAGCCCGCCCGTGGCAATCACGAGGGCTTTGCAGCGCAGCGCGTAAGGCTGCTCATTGGCCTTGTCAAAACACACCAGATGAAAGCCACCATCATGGCGCGCCACTTCGGTAACATCGATCTCAGTTTGCAGGCTGACCTTGGCATCGGCCGCCTCGGCCAGCAGCATGTCGATAATGTCTTGCGCACGATTATCGCAAAACAGCTGCCCCAATGTCTTTTCGTGATAGGCAATGTCGTGCTTTTCAACCAAGGCGATAAAGTCATGCTGGGTATATTGCTTCAGCGCCGATTTGCAAAAATGCCGGTTGGCCGACAAATAATTGCGCGGCTCAATGCCCAGATTGGTGAAGTTGCAGCGCCCGCCGCCAGAAATACGAATTTTCTCGGCAATCTTTTTGCCATGGTCAAGCAAAGCGACACGGCGGCCCTGCTTGCCCGCCTCAATGGCACACATAAGCCCGGCCGCACCGGCTCCAATCACAACAACATCAAATTCCGCATCACGCATGGCGCGGTTATAGCAGGGTTTTTGAAAGCTGCTTATTTTCCTTTTGGATGCTCGACATAAATCGGTGACGACCAAGCGCGTTCTTCAACCGTGGCCAGACATGTGTCGTCAGCCGCCGTCCGCTCATCGCCATAGCAAATATTCACTTTGATGCAATTGCCCTCATCGTCGTAATCGCAGCGCAGATTATCGGCATTGATCTTTTTGGTCGGCTCTTGAATGGCGCGCACATAATAGGTGGCCATGCGATTGCTCTTGGCATATTCCGGATCGGTGAACGTGAAGCTGCAGCCATTGCCGCTATCCTTGCACTGGTGGACCTTCCAATTTTCGTCAATCAAATCGCCAACATCCTCATCAGGGCTGACCTGCGGGCGAATGCGCACCACCTCAATACGGGTGATTTTCAACCGCTCATCAGCCGGATTGTAGCACTCATTGGCGCACAGCTTATGAATACGATCGGCCCCAAGCGCGTCCGCTGCGTCTTGCGGGCAGCCCGGCTTTTGCTTGTAAGACCCAACCGCCTTCACCTCAAAGACCGGTGATTTGGCGGTTTTGGTGGTGCTGCCCATTGGCGTGCCGTCCTTGGTGTTGAACCAAAGCAGGATACGCGCGCCGCTGGTACCATAGGTCTCGCGGCGTTTCATGGCGGCGAAAATTTCTTCACGCGTGCGGCCCTCTGAATGCACGGCGGCCAGCCCGCCGGTCGTCCAGAAACTGGCTTGCCGTTCCAATTCGGTCGCGCCAAAGCCACGGTTCATAACGGCCTGACGGTCAAGCCGCTCGGAGCGATTGGCAACTTCCGATTTCGGGTAAACGCGGTCAACCATATCGGCACGCAGACGCACCGCATCGGCATTGCGCAGACGGTCGACATTTTTATAGCCGGTGCCGGGGCGCGCGCGGTGATTGTCACTCGACGCAATAAAGCCCCAATTCATCCGCTTGGGTTGCTCCGGATTGTCAAAATTACGCACGGCCAGACTGTATTGCACGCTATTGCCCGGGCGATAGCCGAAGCTCGGTAAGAAACAGTCCTTGCACTGACCGGCATCCAGCCATTCTTCAATACGCGCGCCCGGCACGGTCAAATGCGCCGCCACGGATGCATTGGCCGCATTGAAACGCGCCTCAGCTGCTCGCTTATCGCATTCAGCGGCATTCTCGCCTGCCGCCAAGCAACGCTCGCGAATAATCTCACCGGCCCGCCAGCAGGTCGGCAAATAATCAGGTGTCGCGGGTGGGCATTCGGCAATCGGCATACCATCGGCATCTGTTTTGCCGGTTTGGATGACCGAGCGCCAATCGCGATATTCTTCCGAATTACCGTGACCGGACATAATCTCGACCAGCTCCATGGAGTCCGGACGGTTTTCAGCCTTCAAATGCTTGTCAAACGTCACACCAGTCGGCGTGTAAAAACCCCAAGTCGTGCCATGCGGAATAATCAGCGGATCGAGATTTTGCTCTTCCAAACTTTTGACCAACTTGGCCGGTGTGTCGGCAATCTCAAAACAGCTTGGCGGCAGTTTGTCAGCCGGCACAGACGGGTCGCACAAAGGCACATTGGCCGCTTTGTCGAGAAAGGTGCGAATATCGTAATAATCTTGCCGGTTACGAAAATCGAGGAAAGCGAGCGGTAGCGGCACCAATGCTTTGCCATTGGTGCGCAGCGCCTGCACCGTCACCCCACCGGAGGCAATCGGCCGTTTGGCAACCCGCGCATCGTCAAGGTCGCGGAAAATAACATTTTTATGGCCGAAATGGGTTTCCGGTTGCTGGCCGACCTGCGTCCATTCAAAGCCCAAAAAGCTGACCATATCCGGCGTCTCGCCATTGCCTGAGCGGGCGTTACAGGCACGGATGCTCTGCTTGGCATCCTCCCAGCGTTGCGGGGTTGAGGCTTCGGCATGGTCAGTAATGGACCAGAAATCAAGCGCTGAACAATGTCGCGCATAATCACACGCATCCGCCAATGGGTGACTGCCCTCGCCGCCATAAATCGGCAAAGACCACAAAAACGCATCGGTCGAATTGGTTGTATGCACATGCAAATCACCGAACAGGATTTGCTTTTCAGGGCGTGCATTGAACCCGGCGGCCACGGCCGCTTGCTCAGCCACGCGTTGTTGCACCAGCACATCGCTGCGTGCCGGCCCTTCAATATCGCCCGGCGCCCGCTCAATACCAAACCAGCCCTGCTGCGCGGCAACCAAATAAGAGCCAACAACACTGACAATCGTGATGAGCACGGCAATTGCCGCATTACGAAGTGACAAACCCATAATCCCCTCCCCGGATGCGAGTCGCATCTATTGGCATAAATCTTGCCAATTCCGCTTGCCGAGTCAATGCACCTTGCTCGGCCTGTTTATCAGTCGCGTGCCAATAATTTGAAGGTGGCCGATGCGCGGCCAACTTCATCGCCATCGGCATTGAACAATCCGGCCTCGGCATAAGCAATCGAGCGGCCCATGCGCAAAACCTTACCCTTGCCGACAAACACACCGGGGTAACCGGCTTTGAAATAGCTGGTCTTCAATTCGAGCGTTGAATGGCCGCGATATTTTTCCAAATCCAACAAAGAGCGAATGGCCATGCCGCAACAGGTGTCCAGCATGGCAGCATATGCCCCGCCATGCAAAATGCCCTGCATGTTGAGCCACGTCTCGCCAATGGTAAAGCGCGCCTCCGACAAGCCGTCTTCCATCAGCACAATTTCGCGGCCCAACAACTCACCCATCGCCGGATTGGTGGTATCGGGCGAAAACCCCTGTAATGGCGTCATATGGATTTGGCTCCAATAATCTCGTGCTCTGACAGCCGTTGCATATAGGCCGTCAAATTTGCCAGATCATCCTCAATCGGCTGGCTGACTTTGGCCAAAAAGCTGACCAGAGGATAAAACGCACAATCGACATAACGCAGCTGGTCGCCACAAATGAAATCTTGGCCGTTCAGCTGACCATCCAACCAGCGCAGGCCGTCACCGGCAATCAATTGCATATACGGGCTGACTTCCGGCGTAATACGCATCCGGCTTTTGAAAAAATCAGCGCCCTTGCCATGCCGATAGCCGGTCATCATTGGGCTGAGGATGAGGTAATCGCATTGCCGCATCCGCATGCGCGTAAATGCCCGCTCGGCTGCCGTGGTGCCGACCAAAACAGGGTCCGGCTTCAGCTCTTCAATATATTCGGCAATCGCCGCCACTTCGGCAATGACCGTGCCATCTTCCAATTCCAGACACGGCAATTGACCGGCCGGATTGATTTTGACGAAATCATCGCCGCGGTTTTCCCCACCGACCAAATCAAGCGATACCGTCTCGACTTCAAATTGTTTGATGGCGAGAATGTTTGCGACGGCCCGCGGATTGGGGGCCCTCGGCGCCGTATAAAACTTAATCATTAAGACAAGCTCAGCATATGGTCGCGTTCAAAGGCTTTCAGCTGGTCGAAATTGCCGCTGCGGATTTTGTTCGGCCATTCCGGGTCGGTCAACAAGGCGCGGCCGACACCGACCAAATCAAACTCGCCATTTTCAAGCCGCTCAACCAGACCGTCAATCGGCGCGGCCTCTGAACTTTCGCCACCCATACCGGCAACAAACTCCCCGCTCAGCCCGACCGAACCGACCGTGATGGTCGGCAGACCGGTCAGCTTTTTGGTCCAGCCGGCAAAGTTCAAATCAGAGCCTTCAAATTCCGGCTCCCAGAAACGGCGGGTCGAACAGTCAAAGCAATCAATGCCCGCATCGACCATGGGCTGCAAGAAGGCCAACAGCTTATCCGGGTCGGTGGCCATTTTGTGTTCAAAATCCTGCTGCTTCCATTGCGACAGGCGGATAATCAGCGGGAAGTCTTTACCCACTGCCGCGCGCGCTTTCTCGATAATTTCCACCGCAAAAGCCGTACGCTCTTCCAAGGCGCCGCCATATTCGTCATCACGAATATTGGTGCCTTCCCAGAAAAATGTGTCGATCAGATAGCCATGCGCACCATGGAATTGCGCGCCGTCAAAACCGGCTTCGCGGGCCGCTTCCGCGCCCTTGGCAAAGGCATCGGCAATATCGGTGACATCTTGCTTGCTCATCGCCTCGCCGACTTCTTTGCCGGGATATTTGAGACCGGATGGTGACAAAGTGCTGGCATCCGGATGCAGGCCGGTGCCCTCACGACGCATGGAGCCGGTATGCCAGAGCTGCGGCATAATCAAACCTCCTGCCTCATGCACCTCATCGGCGACGCGTTTCCAGCCATCCAAAGCTTCTTTGGTATGAAAATCCGGAATTTTATCATCCATACTGGCTGACGGATGATTAATGGTTGTGCCCTCGGTAACGATAAGACCAACACCACCTTCCGCACGACGACGATAATAAGCGGCGACATCCTCGGTCGGGTGACCGCCCGGCGAAAAGCTGCGGGTCATTGGAGCCATTACGATACGGTTCGGGATTTCCAATCCATTCAGGGTGAACGGTGAGAATACTGCGGGATAATGTGTCATGTCGCCTCGCTGGTTGCATGTGCTATATTTGGGTGGCAAGCTTAAAGGCCGTTAAGTGAAATGCAAGCACATCCTGCTAGCTTACGGTGCGACAGACTGAAGGAGCAGACATGCAGGAAAGAACCGCAAAATTTCAAATCGGCGATGTTGTCAAACACCGGATTTTTGACTTTCGCGGTGTCATTTTTGATGTCGACCCTATCTTTGCCAATACTGAAGAATGGTGGCTGTCGATACCTGAGGAGGTCCGCCCGCGCAAAGACCAGCCCTTCTATCACTTGCTGGCTGAAAACGAAGAAACCGAATATATCGCCTATGTTTCCGAGCAAAACCTGCTGGCCGACACCTCGCAAGAGCCGGTGCGCCATCCGCAGGTGGAAGAAATTTTTGACGCCTTTGACGGCGCGCGCTATGCCGTGCGTGTGAACAACACCCATTAGTCGGGGCCCCGTATGATACGACCGATTTTGCGCTTTTTCGGCCGGATGATTATCCGCTATATCGAAAAGCCAATCCTCAATTACCGCTCGTATCAATTCATTCCGCTGGCTGAATTGGAAAAATGCCTGCAACCGGGCGATGTGCTGCTGGTTGAGGGCAATCAACGCATTTCCTCAGCGATTAAATATCTGACCCAATCAACCTGGTCGCATGCCGCTTATTATGTCGGCCGCGATGCCGGTTTTCGCGACAAGCACGGCCATCCGGCCAGTCTGATTGAGGCTGATTTGAGCGATGGCGTGATTGCCGCCTCTTTGACCAAATATCTCGGCTATAATACGCGCATCTGTCGGCCGCTTCTGATTACCGATGAAGACCGCGAAAAAGTCACCGCCTACATTGTCGATAGCCTTGGCCATAGTTATGACGTCAAAAATGTTATCGATTTGGCGCGTTATCTGCTGCCGCAGCCTCCCGTGCCAAGCAATTGGCGGCGCAAAATGATTGCGCTGGGCAGCGGCGAACCGACCCAAGCCATTTGCTCAACCCTCATTGCCCGCGCCTTTCAGTCCGTCAGCTATCCGATTTTGCCGGAAGTGACGCGCGAAAATCAGCGCGAAATTATGCATATCCGCCATCATTCATTGTTCACGCCGCGCGATTTCGACCTGTCGCCCTATTTCGAAAT
>JBMHCM010000012.1:0-20528 GCA_049889915.1 Parvibaculales bacterium | reverse complement strand
CCATCATCACGCGGTCCGGGTGGTTGTCGCTGACCCATTTAATCATCGCTGAAGTGGAGCCTGAGAAATCGGCCTCATCCAACACATCGGGCTTGCATTCCGGATGTGCGATAATGCGCAGACCCGGATCGTCGGCGCGATATTGTTTTAACTCATCAGCGGTAAACAGCTCATGTACTTCGCACCGACCTTTCCAGGCGATGACTTCAACATCTGCTTCTTTGGCGACATTTTGAGCCAAATATTCATCCGGAATGCACAGCACGCGATCGGTGCCCATGCCGTTGACGATTTTCACCGCATTGGAAGAGGTGCAGCAGACATCGCTTTCGGCTTTCACGGCGGCCGAGGTGTTGACATAAGTGACAATCGGCACGCCCGGATAGGCTTCACGCAAGGCGCGCACATCGGCCGCGGTAATCGACTCGGCCAAGCTGCAGCCGGCGCCCATATCGGGCATCAGAACGGTTTTTTCCGGACATAAAAGCTTTGAGGTTTCGGCCATGAAATGCACACCGCATTGGACAATCATATCGCCTTCAGCTTCCGCCGCTTCAATGGCCAGCTGCAGGCTGTCGCCAACCACATCAGCGACGCAATGAAAGATTTCCGGTGTTTGGTAATTATGCGCCAAAATGACGGCGTTTTTTTCTTTCTTCAGTTCATTAATCGCTTTGATGTAAGGCGCGAAAAACGGCCATTCGACTGACGGAATAACGCTTTTTACCCGCTCATAAAGCGGTGCCATATCGCGGGCCAAGCCGTCCGTATAGGCAATGTCCATTTCTTGCAGAATACGCGCGCCGGTTTGCCCCGGTAGGCTGGCCGCGCCGTCTTGCAGCAGGCTGTCGCTGAGTTGCATCATCATGTGCTCCCTTTATACTCAAAATGAGCATAATTATCTGCTACTAATATGGACTTCTCGGCGGCAAAAGCAAGCCCAAATACGGCACTATTCAGGGTGGCATTATCTAGGGTGGCTATACGCCGCGGCTGCGGCCGGCCGATACCCGCAATCCGGCCAGCGGTCGCTCGCCGGTCTCGCTATGGCGGAAGCGGAAAATCTCCGCCGGTCGGCCGCGCGCCCGTTCCATATCGCCGGTCGCTTCCAAAAAGCCCGATTTTTCAACCAGACGACGGAAGTTCTGCTTGTGCAAATTGACGCCCATTACCAGTTCTGTGGTCGCTTGCAGTGCCCGCAAGGTGAAGCGTGGCGGCATCAGGTCGAAAATCACCGGCCGATATTTCAGCTTGCCGCGCAAGCGCCCCATAGCGGTTGCCAATATGCGGCGATGGTCAAGTTGCAGCGCGGTGCCGAGTTTTTGCGCCAAAGCCGGTTCGGCGAGGCGGCCATCATGAACCGCTTCATCCACTAGCCCGGCTTGATATAAAAGCTCATAGCGCTCCAACACGAACTCCTCATCCCATTGCGCGCCATCGCGGCCAAACGCCAAACGCACACGGTCGGTTTGTCCGGCATTTTCTTTCAGCCAACCATCGAGGGCGGGCAGTAAAACCGCATCCAATAAAGCGGGGCGGCCGTCGCGCCAATCTTCCCACGGAAAATAATCATATAAATCGCCCCAGCTGCTGCTGTCCTCCGTCGCTTCATGCGGGCCGCGGCTCAGGGCCAAATAGCCGACGGAGACGATATGCCCGTCTTCGGTCTGGCGATACCGGCCTTGGTCGGCAAAGGTATAAAGCTGTTCGACATGCGCCAGGCTGACGCCCACTTGTTCGCTCACCCATTGGCGCAGGCCGGTTTCCATTGTGCGGTGGCTGTGCGGCATAAACGGACCGCTGGGCAAGCGCGAAAGCCCGCCTTGCGTCTCATCAACCAAGCGGCATTGCAACAAGCCGTCATGGCTGCGCAATAGGGCAGTCGACAGATCGATTAAAATATCACCGGATGGGGCACTCATGGGGCAAGCTTAAGCCGCCGCCTGAAAAAGCCAAAGCGAAAAGCTAACCGGCTTTGCGCACAATCACGCTGCCGGCCGAATAACCGGCACCAAAGCTGCAAATCACGCCGGTCTCACCGGCTTCGAAATCGCCGCTATATTTGTGGAAGGCAATTATGGAACCGGCCGAGCTGGTATTGGCATATTCATCCAAAACGGTCGGTTGCTCATCATCGTTCGGCACATGGCCGAGCACTTTTTTGGCGATAAACTCGTTCATATTGCGGTTGGCTTGGTGCAGCCACATGCGGCGCAGGCCACCGGCGGTCAGATTATTCTCTGCCAAATGATCGGTAATCATTTGCGCCACCATTGGCGACACTTCGCGGAAGACTTTGCGGCCTTCTTGGATAAACAGCTTGTCCTTATCATCGCGCCGCTCCGGTGTGCTGCGATTGAGGAAGCCGAAATTATTGCGAATATTGTTTGAGAATTGCGTCACCAGCTTGGTGTCGACAATATCGAAACGTGGCTTGTCACCGGCCAGTTCAGCATCTTCCAACACCATGGCGGTGCAAACATCACCGAAAATAAAGTGGCTGTCGCGGTCGCGCCAATTCAAATGGCCGGAACAAATTTCCGGATTGACCATCAGCACACGCCGCGCCGAACCGGAGCGCACCATATCGTAACCGGTCTGGATACCGAATGTGGCAGACGAGCAGGCAACATTCATGTCAAAGGCAAAGCCTTCAATGCCCAGCAGGTTCTGGATTTCAATCGACATGGCCGGATAGGCGCGCTGCAAATTGGCACAGGCGACAATAACGGCATCAATGTCTTGCGCGGTCAGACCGGCATTTTCGATCGCTTGGCTGGCCGCTTTAATGCCCATTTCAGCCATAATGCTCGGCTCTTCATTGGGGCGTTCTTCTAAACGCGGGGCCATAAAGTCGAGGTTTAGAATGCCTTCCTTATTGACCACATGGCGGTTTTTAATGCCGGAGGCTTTCTCAATAAACTCGCTGCTGGAGGGCGACAGCGCTTCAACCTCGCCGGCCTCAATGGCGGCGGCATTTTCGGCGTTGAACTTCTCAACATAGGCGTTGAAATTGGCGACCAGCTCGTCATTGCTGATGCTTTCGTCCGGGGTGAACAGTCCGGTGCCGGTAATTGCAACTTGTTTCATAGAGCCCTCCATTATGGCGGTAAGCTAACATAGGCGTTGAACGGCGCGAAGCCTTGATGCGCCGCGCCGATTCACATTGCATAACAAAATATTACTGTTCGTCGGCAAAAACACCCCCGGACGGGGTGATTTTTGCCTCTCCATGGGTTTGTTCAAGGGTTAGCTCAAGGGCCAGAGAGTCTTCACGAATAAGCGCCAAACCCAGCCCATTTTCACGCGCAACCAGCTGGCCGACAATCCGCTCTCCGGCCATGATGTCGCCGGCATTATCAGAGCCTAAATCCGGGGCGGGTCCGTCAATGGTCACCACATGTAGTTTTTTGCGCAAGCTCCCTTTGCGATGGGTGCGCGAGGTCACTTCTTGGCCGATAAAGCAGCCTTTTTTGAAATCAATCGCTTGCAGGTGCTGCAGGCCAAATTCCAGCGGAAACACGGTTCCGGGCGGCATATCGCTCGGCCCCTGCGGTACGCCAAGCTTCAACCGATTGCTGTGCCAAGCGGCCAGCGATGCGCTTGGCAAATCAATCGTCGGGGCGGTGGTGAAATATCCTCGTAAGCCCAGCCCGGCATGGCGCGGGTCGTCAACAAAACCGGCCATTGGCGGGCAGGGATAGCCGTCTTCTTGCCATAGCGCATGCACGGCCATTTCAGTGGGGGCGATGTCGACAGCAGCGCGCAGCTTATAAAGCGACAGTTTTTTCACCAAAGCCTCAGCGCTGTCGGCCGCGCAATCCAACAGAAAGCTGTCGCCGTCGCGCAGCAGTAAAAAATCGTGCAGCACTTTGCCTTGCGGGGTCAGCAGAGCCGCCATCACACAAGCACTATCCGGCAGATTGGTGACGTTTTGCGTGATGAGGTTTTGCAAAAAATCGACACGGTCATCGCCGCTGATGCGCAGCACGCGGCGGTCGGTCAAAACGGTATGGACAATAGACATGCGCTAGATGTGCGCTTTTCGCGGGTATATTTCAAGCCCGCGCGATCGATTGTTTGAGTGCTGGCAGGCAAAGACCGGCTGGCCTATAGTGCTGCCATGGCCCGCAAAACCCTTCTCATAGTGCCGCCGCATCGATTGGATGCCTTCGCCGCGACCGGCGTTTTGGCCGATTTGCTGCGCGCCGAGCCGCATATTGCGGTGGAAATTATTTGCCGCGAAAGCGATGTGGTGTGCTTTCAAGACGCACCGGGCATTTTGAAATTCATCACCTATGACGATGCCGGTACGCCCGGCCCGATGTTGATGCTGCAAACCATGGGGCGCGCCTGGCACCGCATCGTGGCGCTGACGCCGGTGCGATTGCCGTTTTTGCTGTGGGCCAAGCATCGGCATTTTTTCCGCTTCACGCGGGGGGCTTATGCATTGCCCTCCATCTTCGCAGCCGGGCAAATTGCCCAGCCGGCCATTTGGATACCTGATCGCCTGCATTTGGGCCTGCCGGAAACACTGGCCCCGACCGCCCCTTTGGTGGTGTTCGCGACGCAAGAAAGCGGCCGCACCGATTGGGGCTGGCGGCATTATGCCGAATTGGCGTGGCGCTTGGCCGACCAAGTGCCGGTCTTGAAACAGGCGCATATTGTGTTGCTGTCACCGGCTGACTGCCCGGTGGCCGATGGATTGATGGACAATATTCCGGCCGGGCAAATCAGCCGTTTTTCCGATTTGGCTTATGGTAAGCAAGCCGCCCTGATGCGCCGCGCCGCCGTGACATTGGGCACTGACCGATTGGTCGCCCGCATGGCGCCTTATGTCGGTTGCGGGCTGACCTTGCGGCTCGACCACGCTGATAGCGGGCAAAGCGGTCGGCCTTATGGGCTGTATATCGGGCAAGACCCGAACCAAGTGGCGGCTTATATTCAAGAAGCATTGCCGCAGGCGGTTACAAACCCGCCGGTCTCTGATACAACTCCCCATATGTCAGAGGCCGCTCTGCAGGCGCTGGCACAACAATTAAATCGCATCAACGGACGGGAAGAACCATGAGCGACACTTATGACTTGCTGATTAAAGGCGGCACGCTGGCAACGGTTGAGGGCACCCAACAAGCCGATATTGCCATTAAAGACGGGCTGTTTGCTGCCATTGGTGATATTGACGGCAGCGCCGATGAAACGCTGGACGCAACCGGGCTGACGGTTTTGCCGGGTGTCATTGACACACAAGTGCATTTCCGCGAGCCGGGCAACGAACATAAAGAAGATTTGCAATCCGGCTCGCTGGCTGCCGTCATGGGCGGGGTAACGGCAGTATTTGAAATGCCGAACACCAAGCCGCCGACCACCACTAAAGAAGCGATTGCCGATAAGGTAGCGCGCGGCACCAATCGCATGCATTGCGACTTTGCCTTTTATGTGGGCGGCACCCATGAAAACGCCGCGCAGCTGCCGGAGCTGGAACGCGAACCCGGCGTTTGCGGCGTTAAAGTATTTATGGGCTCGTCGACCGGCAATTTGCTGGTTGCTGATGATGATGGGGTTGGTGATATTTTGAAGCATATCACCCGCCGCGCCGCCTTTCACTCTGAAGATGAATTTCGATTGCGCGAACGCCGTCCGCTGGCTGAAACCGGCAATGTGCATACCCATGAAGTGTGGCGCGATGCCGAGGCCGCAATTTCCTCAACCCGTCGGTTGATCAAGCTGGCCCGCGCCGCCAATAAAAACATTCACGTGTTGCATGTCACCACAGAAGAAGAAATGCATATTCTGGCCGCCAATCGCGACATTGTATCAGTAGAAGTCACGCCGCAGCACCTCACTTTGGCCAGCCCCGATGCCTATGACCGGCTTGGCACATTTGCGCAAATGAACCCGCCCATTCGCGGCGTTCGCCATCGCGCGGCGCTGTGGAAAGCGTTGGAGCAGGGCATTGTTGATGTTATCGGCTCCGACCATGCGCCGCATACGCGTGAAGAAAAAGCCGATGCCTATCCGCATTCGCCAAGCGGCATGCCGGGCGTGCAAACACTGTTGCCGCTTATGCTCAATCATATGGCGGAGGGCAAATTATCGCTGCAGCGGGTGGTCGAACTGACCAGCTTGAATGCGAAGAAATTGTTCAAACTGAAAAACAAAGGGGAAGTGCTAATCGGCAATCATGCTGATTTGACCTTTGTCGATTTGCAGCGGCAAGAGACCATTACCGAAGACTGGGTCGCCTCGCGGGTCGGTTGGTCGCCCTTCACCGATATGAAAATTAAAGGCTGGCCGGTCGGTACAATGGTGCGCGGCCAGCATGTTATGTGGGAAAACCAGCTGACCACGCCGGCCAGCGGTCAACCGATTGAATTCGATCTTTAAACTGGGAGTATAAGATGAGTGATAGTTTCCGTGCCTTGCGGTTGCAAAAAAATGATGACGGGCAAACCCATGAGTTTGTCGAGCTGACCGAGGCCGATTTGATGGAAGGCGATGTCACGGTTGCCGTTTCTCATTCGACCTTGAATTATAAAGACGGTCTGGCACTGACCGGTGCCTCGCCGGTGGTGCGGGTATGGCCGATGATTCCGGGTATTGATTTTGCCGGTACGGTTGAAAGCTCATCGCATGCTGATTTCAAAGAGGGTGATGAAGTCATTCTTAATGGGTGGGGCGTTGGTGAGACGCATTTTGGCGGCTATGCCGGCAAAGCCCGCGTTAAAGGCGACTGGCTGATTAAGCGCCCGGCCGCCATTTCACCGGCCCGCGCCATGGCCATTGGCACGGCAGGCTACACCGCCATGCTGTGCGTTATGGCGATGATGGACACGCCGAAAGATGCCGGTGAGATTTTGGTCACCGGGGCCGCCGGTGGCGTTGGCTCGGTTGCTTTGGCACTGCTGTCGAAAATGGGCTACGAGGCGGTGGCCTCAACCGGTCGTGCCGATGAAGCCGATTATCTGACCGGCCTTGGCGCATCACGCGTCATTGACCGCGCTGAATTGTCAGAAAAAGGCCGTCCGCTGGATAAAGAAAAATGGGCCGCCGTTATCGATGCGGTCGGCAGCCACACATTGGCCAATGCGATTGCGCAAACCAAATATGGCGGCACGGTTGCCGCTTGCGGTCTGGCTCAAGGGCCTGACCTGCCGGCCACGGTGATGCCGTTCATTCTGCGCGGTGTTACGCTGCGCGGCATTGATAGCGTTATGGCGCCGCGCGCCCTGCGCGAAGCGGCATGGGCCAATTTGGCCGAGCATCTCGACCTCGACAAGCTGGATGCGATGAGCACCACAGCCGTTTTGGATGATCTGCCGGAATTGGGGCAGAAAATCCTCGCCGGTCAAACCCGTGGTCGGGTGATTGTCGAAGTCTAGTCGCTAGAAAATCGAATAGGCGCCGTCAATGACGAACAGATCGCCGGAATGATAGGCCGATGCATCTGACGTCAAATAGACGGCAATACCGCCGAAATCTTCCGGCTCGCCCCAGCGGCGGGCCGGAACCCGCGGAATGACTTGCTCGGCAAAAGCCGGGTTATCCTGCGCGCCGGCCGTCATTTCCGTGGCAATCCAGCCCGGCAGAATAGAATTGGCGCGCACGCCATAGCGGGCATGCTCGACGGCAATCGCTTTCATCATGGATATCACCGCGCCCTTGGTGGCCGCGTAATGTTGGTTTTTGGCCGCCCCTTCAATGGCTGCCAGACTGGCCACGCCGACTAAGGAGCCACCCGGATCGCCGTTTTTGGCGCGCTCGACCATATGACCGGCGGCGGCGCGTAGGGTGAAGAACACACCGTCCAGATTTACCGCCAGCACATCGCGATAGGCTTTCGTGTTCATATTGGCAAATGAACCGGCCAGCTTGCCGATACCGGCATTGGCGAACACGCTGTCGACGCGGCCCATTTCAGCCACCGTATCGACAAAAGCGGCATTAACCGCTTCTTCGTCAGCGACATTGACGTTCCAGCTATGCGCTTTGACGCCAAGCGCGGCCAATTCAGCCGCCGCTTTTTTATTGTTCTCTTCATTGGTGCCCCAAATGGCGATATCGGCGCCGGCTTGCGCAATGGCTTTGGCCATGCCCAGTCCGATGCCGCGATTGCCGCCGGTTACCAGTGCCACTTTGCCTGTCAGGTCAAACGGTTGATATGTCATAAAATCCTCCCAAATTTTCTTCACTATAAAAGGCCGGTGGCGTTTGCCAAGCGGCAATGGCACAGTAAGCGGATGATTGTACGATTCCTTTTCACCCTTGCCTTAACGCTTTGCACCCTTGGCGGCGCAGCCGAGGCGCAGCAAAATTTGCAAGTTACAACGCTGGATGGGCGGATGGTTGAGCTGCGCGTGCAGCTGGCCGACACGCCGGAAAAGCAAGCGCGCGGGCTGATGTATGTTGAGCATATGCCGCCGCGCCAAGGCATGTTGTTTCCCATGCAGCCGCCGCGTCAGGCCCGGTTTTGGATGCGTAACACACTGATTCCATTGGATTTAATATTCATCCTGCCGGGTGGCATGATCGGTCAAATCGTCACCCGCAGCGATACGCAATCCGACCGCATTACCCAATCCGTCGATAAGGTCAGTGCCGTGCTGGAGCTTAATGGCGGTGAAGCGGCGCAGTTGAATATCGGCATTGGCGACCGTGTGCAAATGAATGGGGTGCGGTTTTAATGTGCGGTCGTTTTGCCCTCGCCACGCCGCCGGAAGCCTTGCGGCAATTTGTCGATTTTTCCAATCGGATGAATTTTCCCGCCCGCTACAATATCGCGCCGACCCAGCCGGTCAGCATTATTCGCGCTGAGCCGGAGCAGAAAATGGCGCTGGTCAGTTGGGGGCTGGTGCCGCCCTGGCTGAAGCCTGCGCAAGTGGAAGACAAATCATCGCGGCCGCAAATTAATGCGCGGGCCGAAACCATTACCGAAAAGCCGAGTTTCAAAAATGCGTTTCGCCGCCGCCGTTGTTTGATACCGGCCGATGCGATTTACGAATGGGACCGCAGCATCGGCCAGCCTTATCGTATTCATCGGCAAGATGAGGCGCCGTTTTTCATGGCCGGGATTTGGGAAATCTGGACCGGCGCCGATGGCAGTGAGATTGAAAGCTGCGCCATCATCACCACGGCCGCCAATGATCGGCTATCGGCCGTGCATCACCGCATGCCGGCCTTGATTGCGCCGCACCAAGCGGCTGATTGGTTACATGTCGCCGAGACGCAGGCCGAAAGCCTGTTGCCTTTATTGGGCGATGGGTTGCAAAGTGAGATGACGGCGACGCCGATTTCCAAGCGGGTCAATAAGGTCAGCGAAGATGATATGGCGCTGTGGGAGGAACATCGTATTCCGCCGCCGGCCAAACAAATGGATTTATTTTAAGGAGCGCGCAATGGCGGTGATTGATCACATTATTATGGCGGTGGAAGATCTTGAAAAGGCCAGTGCAGAATACGCGCTGATGCTGGGGCGCGCCCCCAGTTGGCAAGGCACGCATCCTGATTATGGCAGCGCCAACACATTGTTTCGCTTGGATAATTGCTATCTTGAATTGCTCGCTGCCAAGGGCGAAGGCTGGGCCGCTGATACGGTCAATCAGATGATCGCCGAGAAGGGCGAGGGGCTGGGCGGGCTGGTATTCGGCACGGATGATGCGGAGGCTTTTCTCAGCGATGCGCGGGCGGCCGGGCTGGATGTTTCTGACCCGCAGGTCGGTCATGGCATTGATACGGCCAGCGGTGCCACCCGCACATGGCGCAATATGCATTGGGATCAAAGCGCCGCGCGCGGCATATTTTCTTTCTGTATTCAGCACGATGACATTAATGCTTTGCCAATGGCCGCGGCGACCGATGTCGGTTTTGCGACCGCGGTTGACCATGTGGTGGTGCAAACACAAAGCGCAGCGGCCGCAAAAGAATTCTATGGCGCGCAATTGGGCATTCGTCTGGCGCTCGAACAAGACGTGCCGAAATGGGGCGGCACCATGTTGTTTTTCCGGTCCAACTCCATGTCGATTGAGGTGATTGCCTCGGAAAAAGCGGCGGCAGAAGACAGCTTGTGGGGGCTGGCGCTGAAGACCGATGATATTGTCGCCATGCAAGCGCGGTTGACCGCGGCCGGTATTTCAGTGTCAGAAGTGCGCGAAGGCCGCAAGCCCGGCACAAAAGTTTGCACTGTCAAATCGCATTGCGCCAATGTGGCGACATTGGTGATTGAACACCCGAAAGACTAGCTGTCATTAGCTATTATTATTGGCACCCGCCGCGGCGCGGTGCAGGCGGTCATTAATCGCTTCGCCAAGCCCGTCATCGGGTATCGGCATCACCGCAAGGCTTTTGCTCTCGGCCTGCGCTTGCGCGTCGAGGTTGTGCAGCAGGGCGAATAAATTGGCCGCCGCCTCGTGTAGGTCACCGGCACGGCTGAGATTGGCAGCGCATTGTGTCGGCGCCTCCGGGCCAAAACCAATCCAGACTTCCTTGTCTGTCGCCTCCAGTGCATTGAGCCGCAAAGCGCTTTGCGGGGCGTAATGTCGGGCCAGCCGACCGGGGGCCAGCTTGGCGGTTTCCGCTTCGCTTTCCGGTGCCTCGGCCAAATCCATACCGAGGGTTGCCTCGATATCGCTACGTGCCAGGCCACCGGCCCGTAACCAAAGCGGCGTGCTTTCAAGGCAACCGACAATGCTCGACTCCAGCCCGACCGGACAGGCACCGCCGTCCAACACATCTATTTCCGGCAATAAGGCGGCAACATGTGCCGCCGTGCTGGGGCTGAGGCGTCCTGATGGATTGGCGCTTGGGGCGACCAGCGGGCCGCCAAACCGGCGTATCAACTCAGCCGTCAGCCGGTGGTCGGGTATACGAATGGCGATGCTGTCGAGACCGGCAGAAGCCAACGGAGCGACCGGACAATCGGTGCTGCGCGGCACCACCAGCGTCAGCGGGCCGGGCCAATAGGTGGCTGCCAATTGCGCTGCGGCGGCATTAAAGCGGCCAAGCTGTTGCGCCATTTCGAAATCGGCAACATGGCAAATAAGTGGGTTGAATTGCGGCCGTTCTTTGCAGGCATAAACTGCGGCCACGGCCTCGCCGTCGCAGGCATTGGCAGCCAGCCCGTAAACCGTCTCGGTTGGAATAGCGACCAAGCCGCCATTTCGCAAGTTTGTTAAAGCTTGCGTCAGCCCCGCTTCATTGGGCGGGAGAACAGCCACGCTATTTTTTCGCCGCCGGTTTTTTGGCGGCGGGTTTTTTGGTCGGTGCCTTTTTTGCTGCCGGTTTCTTTACGGCCGCTTTCTTGGCAACCGCCTTTTTGGCCGGTGCTTTTTTCGCAGCCGCTTTGGTCGCGGGCTTGGCAGCCGGTTTTTTGGCGGCCGGTTTTGCTGCAGCAGGCTTTTTGGCGCGGGTAATCAAATTATCCGGCAGAATTGAGAATAGTGTCGCCAGCAAAGAATAAATGCCGCCATTAATAACCACTGGCCCACTGCCGGTGCGCACCGCCAAATGCGACTCGCGCACCACGCGCGGGCTTTCCAGCCAAATGAATTTCGGCATTTTGTTCATCCGGTCGCGTGTGCCGGCAACATCATGAATTTCTGTATACGTATAGCCGGGGCACAGGGCGACGACATTGACGCCGCGCGGACGTAATTCGCGATACAGGCTCTGGCTGAAGGATTTCACATAAGCCTTGATCGGCCCATACAGCGTATTGCCCGGCGTGCCTGGCAAATAGGCGGCCACCGAGGCGACATTGACGATATAGCCATGGCCGCGCTTGACCATATCGGCGGCAAATAAATGCGCCAATTCGGTCAGGCCGGTCAGCATGACTTGAATCATGTCGTTTTGGGTTTTCCATTTCGATTTGGTGAAGCTTTCCGCCACGCCATAACCGGCATTATTGACCAGATAGTCGATGGCGATTTTTTTCTTTTTAATCTCGGCTGCCAGCTTGGCCGGGGTTTCCGGCTTGGCCATATCGGCGGCAATCACGGTGACTTGTGTGCCATAGGCTTTTTCAAGCTCTTTGGCCAATTTGTTGAGGCGCGGTGTGCGTCGGGCCGTGATGACCAAATCATAATCGCGCATGGCGAGATAGCGGGCATAGTCGCGGCCAATGCCGGCGGATGCCCCGGTAATAAGTGCTGTGCCAACTGCTTTGCGTTTCGTTTCAGCCATAATGTCACCCCTAATTGAACAAACTCATCAATCTGCTTAAACTGGTAGCAACTCCGAAAGATAAAGCCAAGCCAATTTACGGCGGTCAGGATAGTTGTGAGCGAAGAAAAAGCAAAGGCCACGCAGGCCCATGGTCTGCAATACCCGTTTGCCGACAAGCCAAAAGAGGGCGAACCGATTGAAGTGGCCGATGGCGTATATTGGATACGCATGACGCTGCCCTACGCATTGGATCATATTAATTTGTGGCTGTTGCGCGATGGCGATGGCTGGTCTGTGGTCGACACCTGTGTCGATATGGACAGCTCGCGGGCCCATTGGGAAAAATTGTTCAGCGGGTTTATGGCCGGTAAAAAGCTGAAGAAAGTAATCGTCACCCATTTGCACCCCGACCATGTCGGACTGGCCGGTTGGCTGGTGAAACGGTTTGATGCGCGGTTTTACATGTCGCGCACCGATTATCTGATGTGCCGCGCAATGGCCGGTGATACCGGCAAAAAAGCGCCGGAAGAGGGGGTGCGGTTTTATCGTGCCGCCGGTTTCGATGATTACGCGCTTGACCGTTATCGGGAACGCTTTGGCGGCTTTGGCGAACACATTCATCCCCTGCCGCAAGCCTATAACCGCATCAAACAAGATGATGTGCTGGAAATTGACGGGCGGCCATGGCGTATCGAGGTCGGCTCAGGGCACGCACCGGAGCATGCTTGTTTATATAATGAGCAGCTCAATGTGCTGATTTCCGGTGATCAAGTTATTCCGCGCATTTCATCCAATGTGTCGCTGTTTCCGACCGAGCCCTATGGCAATCCGCTGCAGGACTGGATTGATAGCTGCGCCCGTTTGAAATCGGTTCTGCCGTCTGATGCCTTGGTTTTGCCGGCCCATAATGAGCCGTTTTATGGCCTGCATGCGCGTTTGCAGGGGCTGATTGACGGGCATGAAAAATCGCTGACCCGCTTGCTGGATGTGTGCGCCGAACCGCGTAAAGCGACAGACGGCAAAGTGTTCTCCGTATTGTTCAAACGCCGCATTGGCCGCGAAGTCTATTTTATGGCCTCCGGTGAAAGCTTGGCGCATCTCATGTGTTTGGTGCATCGCGGCGATTTGGACATGAAATTTGACGAAAACGGCGTATGTTACTTTCAACAGGCCGCGTAAGGAGAGCCGATTATGACGCAGACCGCAACGCAAAGCACCGAGGTTGAAATCGCGGAGGATATTCGTGCGCTGAGCTTTGAGCAGGCGTTGAGCGAATTGGAAAGCATTGTCGACCGGCTGGAGACCGGCGATGTGGCCCTTGAAGAGTCGATCGAGATTTATCAACGCGGTGCGCAATTGCGCGCCTATTGCGATGAAAAGCTGAAATCGGCGCAAGCGCGGATTGAGAAAATCACCGCTGACGGCACCACCACACCGCTTGATGATGCGTAAGTAAATGTCTGCTTTCGAAACCGCCCGCCAAAATGCCGTCAACCAAGTGACGGCATTGATGGATACGGTTTTGCACACACCTGATGGCCCTGAGCGCCGCCTTGTCGAGGCCATGCGCTATGCGGCATTGGATGGCGGCAAGGGGTTTCGCCCGTTCTTAGCCGTCGCTACCGCCAAAATGTTTGACGTGGACGAGGCGCAAGCGGTGCGCGCCGCCATGGCGGTTGAATGCGTGCATTGCTATTCGCTTATCCATGACGACTTACCGGCGATGGATGATGATGATATGCGGCGCGGCCGACCCAGCCTGCACAAGGCCTATGATGAGGCGACGGCGATATTGGCCGGTGACGCCTTGCTGACCCTGGCGTTTGAAATTCTGGCCGACGAGAAAATCCATAATGACGCGACCGTGCGTGCCGACTTGGTTACGCGGCTGGCGCAGGCCGCCGGTATGCAGGGCATGGTTGGCGGGCAAATGATGGATTTACTGTCACCCGATTTGAAGCTCGATGCCGGTGGCTTGACCCGTCTGCAGAAAATGAAAACCGGCGCGCTTATCAGCTGCGCGGTTGAGGCCGGGGCGCTATTGGGCCAAGCCGATGACGCGCAACATCATGCGCTGGTCAATTACGCCCATGATATCGGGCTGGCCTTTCAAATCGCAGATGATGTGCTGGATGTCGAAGGCGCGAGCGCCGATATCGGTAAAACCGCCGGTAAGGATGCGGCTAGTGGCAAGGTCACTTTTGCCTCGCTTTTGGGGGTTGAGCGGGCGCGGGCGCAAGCCGCTTCGCTCATCGACCAAGCGGTCAATCATCTCGATATTTTCGGCCCTGAGGCCGATGTGCTGCGACAAGCCGCCAAGTTTGTGATTCAGCGGCAGACCTGATACAAGGCACGCAGGAATAGGAAGCCAAGTAACACCATGGACAACCCACTACTCGATCGTATTCTCCGCCCTGCCGATTTACGGCAATTGGCCAAGTCTGACCTGCGTCAGCTGGCCGATGAAGTGCGCGATGAAATGATTGCCGCCGTGTCTGAAACCGGTGGACATTTGGGCGCCGGTCTTGGTGTGGTTGAGCTGAGCGTGGCGCTGCATTATGTCTTTGATACGCCGGATGACCGGTTGATTTGGGATGTCGGACACCAGGCTTACCCGCATAAAATTCTCACCGAACGACGCGACCGCATGCGCAGTATTCGCCAAGGCGGCGGGCTGTCAGGCTTTACCAAACGGGCTGAGAGTGTTTATGACCCGTTCGGCGCCGGACACAGCTCGACCTCAATCTCGGCCGGGCTGGGCATGGCGGCGGCGCGCGATTTGGCCGGTAAAGACAATAATGTGGTCGCGGTTATTGGTGACGGCGCGATGAGTGCCGGCATGGCCTATGAGGCAATGAATAATGCCGGTGCCATGGATAGCCGCATGGTGGTTATTCTGAATGATAATGACATGTCGATTGCCCCGCCGGTGGGCGCGATGAGCGCTTATCTGGCGCGCATTTTGTCAGGCTCGACCTATCGCTCGTTCCGCCGCTTGCTGAAAGATGTGGCGGCGCATTTGCCCGACAGCCTGCAAGACAAGGCGCGGCAGATTGAAGAATATACTCGCGCCTTTATGACCGGCGGCACGCTGTTTGAAGAAATGGGCTTTTATTATGTCGGCCCGATTGACGGCCATAATCTCGACCATTTATTGCCGGTTCTGGAAAACGTCAAAAAGATGAAAAACGGCCCGGCTCTGGTGCATGTGGTTACCAAAAAAGGCCATGGCTATGAACCGGCTGAAAAATCGGCCGATAAATATCACGGCGTATCGAAATTTAACGTGGTGACCGGTGAGCAGCAAAAAGCTGCCGCCGCGGCGCCCAGCTATACCGGCGTGTTTGCCGAAGCGTTGATTGACGAAGCGGCACGCGATGACAAAGTGGTGGCGATTACCGCCGCCATGCCGTCCGGCACCGGCTTGGACAAATTCGCCAAAGCCTATCCCGACCGCACTTTTGATGTCGGTATTGCCGAGCAGCATGCGGTGACTTTTGCTGCCGGCATGGCGACCGAGGGTTATAAGCCTTTTGCGGCGATTTACTCAACCTTCCTGCAGCGCGCTTATGACCAAATCGTGCACGATGTGGCGATACAAAATCTGCCGGTGCGCTTTGCCATTGACCGCGCCGGTCTGGTTGGTGCCGATGGCCCGACCCATGCCGGTTCGTTTGACAATGCCTATCTCGGCACGCTGCCGAATATGGTGATGATGGCGGCGGCTGATGAGGCTGAGTTGAAACATATGGTCGCCACGCAAGTGGCCTTTGATGAACACCCGACCGCGTTGCGTTATCCTCGCGGCGAGGGGGTTGGCGAAGAGCTACCGAAACAGGGTCAGGTGCTGGAAATCGGCAAAGGCCGTGTCATCCGCGAGGGCGGTCAAATTTGCTTGCTGTCTTACGGCACGCGCCTGAAGCAGGCCGAATTGGCGGCCGATATGCTGGATGCGCAGGGCTGGCGCACCACGGTTGTGGATGCGCGCTTCATGAAGCCTCTGGATGAAGAGCTGATAAGCCGTTTGGCGCGCGACCATGAAATCATGCTGACGCTGGAAGAGGGCGCGATTGGCGGCTTTGGCAGCCATGTCATGCATATGCTGGCCGATCGCGGTTTGCTGGATGGCGGGCTGAAGATCCGTAGTCTGGTTTTGCCCGACACTTATATCGACCAAGATAAGCCGGACGCCATGTATGATGCGGCCGGTCTCAATGCGGCGCAAATTATCGAAGCCGCCAAGGCGCTTATTGGCCGCGATGGCGATAATCTGGTGTCAGCGCCCATCAGCGCGCCAAAGGCCGGCGCTTAGGGCATTCGGGCATGAGCGGCAAAAGCCGGTTGGACCAACACCTTATTTCTCTCGGACTGTTTGACAGCCGCGCGCAAGCCGCCGCGGCGATTAAGGCCGGTCAGGTGCGCGTGGACGGGCAACCGGCCCGTAAGGCGTCGCAAAATGTCAGTGTCGATGCGGTGATTGAAGCGCAAGCGGCGCATGATTATGTCTCGCGCGGCGGGCTGAAATTGGCGGCCGGTCTGGCGCATTTCGGCTACCCGGTAGAAGGGCGCACGGCGCTGGATGTCGGTGCATCGACAGGCGGTTTTACCGATGTGTTGCTGCGCCATAATGCGGCGCATATTTATGCGGTCGATGTCGGCCACGGGCAATTGCATCAGCGCCTGCAAGCCGACCCGCGGGTCAGCGATCGGCAAGGGGTCAATGCCCGCTATTTGACGGCGGATATGTTTGACCGACCGCTTCAGGTACTGGTCTGCGATGCCAGCTTTATTTCTTTGCATTTGGTTTTGGCCGGCGCGCTTGACTTGATGCACAGCGATGCCTGGTTG
This sequence comes from Parvibaculales bacterium, assembly GCA_049889915.1. Classification (GTDB taxonomy): domain Bacteria; phylum Pseudomonadota; class Alphaproteobacteria; order RS24; family RS24; genus UBA8337. Next base: position 3,518 of record JBMHCM010000012.1, on the reverse strand, counting down.
CTGGCGCTCATCAAACCGCAATTTGAGGTGGGGCGCGACAAGCTTGGTAAAAACGGTGTGGTAAGCGATGCGACTTTGCGGCAGGAAGCCTGCGACCGTGTGGTGGCTTGGTTGCGCGCCCATCCATCCGGTTGGCAGGTAGACGGGGTGATGGAAAGCCCGATAAGAGGCCCGCGAGGCAATGTTGAATATATTGTTGCGGCGCGGCGCATATAAAAACCCGCCAAGCCGAAGCCGGGCGGGTTTTCAAATTCATATCGGGTGAGGCGATTAGCCTTCCAGTGAGGCGTCCCACTGACCCAGTGCGGCCAAACCGTTCATTTTGGCGCGATGGGCGAAAGCTGCCTGCGCCGCTTCCACATTGGCGGCTTGGCCGCTCCATGCTTTCAGCGGGGCCGCTTGCAGCGCACGGCCGTAAGAGAAGCTCAGCTTCCACGGCAGACCACCAACTTTATTCATCGCGTCGAGATGCGCCGTGGCGTCTTCGTCGGACTGACCACCTGACAAGAAGACAATGCCCGGAACCGCTTCCGGCACGCATTTCTTGAAGCAATCAATGGTCATCTCAGCAACTTTTTGCACATCAGCCTGTTCGGCATGCTCGGTGCCGGAAACCACCATATTCGGTTTCAAAATCGTGCCTTCCAAATGCACGCCTTGTTCGGCCAATTGGGCATACAGACCGGTCAGCGCGGCAGAGGTCACTTCATAGCAACGCTCAACCGAGTGGCTGCCATCCATAATCACTTCCGGCTCGACAATCGGCACAATCTCGGCTTCTTGGCACAGACAGGCATAGCGGGCCAGCGCGTGGGTGTTGGCAGCCAAGCAGGCGGCTGACGGAATACCGTCGGCAATATTGATGACGGCGCGCCATTTGGCGAATTTGGCGCCAAGACCGTGATATTCGGCAAGCCGGTCGCGCAGGCCGTCCAGACCCTCAGTGACCATTTCACCCGGATGACCGGCCAAATCTTTGGCACCGGCATCAACCTTAATGCCCGGCAGCGAGCCGGCATCGGTAATCAGCTGAGTCAGCGGTGTGCCGTCAGCGGCTTTCTGGCGAATGGTTTCGTCAAACAAAATCACGCCGGAAATATGCTCCTGCATGGCTTGTGTGGTGCGGAACAACATTTCGCGATAATCGCGGCGATTATCCTCGGTCGATTCCACATTAATGCTGTCAAAGCGCTTTTTTATGGTGCCGGTGCTTTCATCGGCGGCCAAAATGCCTTTGCCATCTGCCACCATGGCATTGGCAATGGTCTCAAGAGCCTGTTTGTTCATCATCACTCTCCTCTTATCATCCAGTTAGTTGGCGGCTTTTTCGAGCGCCGCCACGCCGGGCAGCGTTTTGCCTTCCAGCCATTCAAGAAATGCGCCACCGGCGGTCGAGACATAGGTGAAATCCTCGCCCGCTTTGGCATGGTTTAGGGCCGCAACCGTGTCGCCGCCACCGGCCACTGAGGTCAGCTTGCCGTTTTTGGTCAATTGCGCTGCGTGTTGCGCGGCCTGATTGGTCGCAGTATCAAACGGTTCAATTTCAAACGCGCCCAGCGGGCCGTTCCAAATCAATGTCGCCGCCGCATCAAACGCCGCACAGACATCTTTTGTCGCTTGCGGTCCGGCATCCAAAATCATTTGGTCAGCCGGTATGGCGGTTGCGTCAACCATTTGCGGGGTTTGCCCGGCAGCAAATTCCGGTGCAATGGCCGCATCGCTCGGCAGCAAAATGCGGCAGCCTTGTTTCTCGGCTTCCGCCATAATGGCGCGCGCCGTATCCAGCATAGCGTCTTCGCATAATGATTTGCCGACATCATGGCCTTGCGCCGCGATAAAGGTGTTGGCCATGCCGCCACCGATGACCAGCGTATCAACCTTGGCCGACAAATTGCCCAACAAATCCAGCTTGGTGGAGATTTTCGCCCCACCGACAACCGCCACAAGCGGGCGTTGCGGAGCGCCCAAGGCGGCGTCTAATGCTTCCAATTCGGCCTGCATGGCCAAACCACAATAGGTCGGCAAATGCACGGTAATGCCATGTGTCGAGGCATGCGCCCGATGGGCGGCAGAAAACGCATCGTCGACATAGGCATCGGCCGGCGCTGCCAAAGCGGCGGCAAAGTCAGCACCATCGCTTTCCTCACCGGCATGGAAGCGGGTGTTTTCCAGCACGCAAATACCGCCTTCGGGCAGCGCTTGCAGTGCTTCAGCCGCCGCCGTGCCAATGCAATCCTCGGCAAAGCTGACATTCGTGCCCAGCAAGCCGCCCAAAGCATTGGCGACCGGCGCCAGGCTCATCTCGGCAACGCGTTGGCCTTTCGGGCGTCCGAAATGCGACAGCACACCGATGCGGTAGCCGCCATCGGCCAGTGCTTTCAGGGTCGGCAAAAGCCGCTCCAGCCGGGTTGCATCGCGCACCGCACCACTATCATCCAGCGGTACGTTCAAATCGGCACGCACCAGCACCACGGCTCCGGCCGGGTGCTGGTCAGCCAGATTGTCCAGCGTATTGAAAGCCGCCATGTTAGCCCAGCTTGCTCATGGCAACGGCAGTGTCGCTCATGCGATTGGCGAAGCCCCACTCATTGTCATACCAGCTCAGCACACGCACCAGCTTGCCATCGACGATTTGCGTTTGCGTCAGGTCGAAGGTTGAGCTGTGCGGGTTGTGGTTGAAATCGATAGAGACCAGCGGCTCGTCACAAATGCCCAGCACGCCTTTCAGCGGGCCTTTGGCAGCTTTGGTGATGGCGGCGTTAATCTCTTCGACAGAGGTTTTCTTCTTGGCTTCGAAAACCAAATCGATCATCGACACATTCGGGGTCGGTACGCGCACTGCTGTGCCGTCCAATTTGCCGGCCAATTCCGGCAGTACCAGACCAACCGCTTTGGCGGCGCCGGTTGATGTCGGGATCATGGACAATGAGGCGGCGCGGGCGCGGCGCGGGTCAGAGTGCAGCGTGTCGACCGTGCGTTGGTCGCCGGTAAAGGCGTGCACGGTTGTCATGTAGCCGCGGGCGATGCCGCAGGTTTTGTCCAGCACTTGCGCGACCGGGGCCAGGCAATTGGTGGTGCAAGACGCGTTGGACACGATTTTGTGGCTCTTGCGCAGTTTCTTGTGGTTGACGCCGTAAACAACGGTCAGGTCAGCGCCGGAAGCCGGAGCTGAGACCAGCACCCGCTTGGCACCGGCTTCCAAATGTTTGCCGGCATCTTCTTTCGATGTGAACAGGCCGGTGCATTCCAGCGCAATATCAACACCCATTTTGTCCCAAGGCAGGGCAGCCGGGTCTCGCTCAGCAATGACTTTGATGCTTTTGCCGCCGACATTAATGCCGCTTTTGGTGGCCTTTACCTTGACCGGCAGATTGCCGTGTACAGAGTCATATTGCAGCATATGGGCATTGGCTTCGACGCTGCCCAAATCGTTAATCGCGACAACATTAATGTCTTTGCGACCGCTTTCGATAATGCCGCGCAGAACCAAACGTCCGATACGACCAAAACCGTTAATT
>JBMHCM010000011.1:0-6212 GCA_049889915.1 Parvibaculales bacterium | reverse complement strand
AGGGCTTTGTCTTCGGTCTGGACATCGAAGAATAGGGGCGGGTGTGATGCGTAGCGTTTTGAGAAAATATAAGTCACCGAAGCCGTCACTTTTTGCCGTCAGCCTGATGGGCGCGGTGTTGGCCACACCGGCACATGCGGCGGTAAGCTATGGCGAAATTCTGGCCGACCCGGATAATGTTACCCTAAACCGACAATATGCGTTTGAACAATTGGATGCCGGAAATGCCAAAGCGGCGTTGGCCGCGATTGAGCGCGTCTTGGTGGCGCAGCCGACCGATTTGCCGGCACGGCTGTTTCGCGCCCGCGTGCTGACCTCGCTGGGCAGCGACTTGCAGGCTGAAGCGGAATTGCGGGCTTTGGATATTTTGCCGCTGCCGCAAGCGCAAGCCGATTTGGTCGACAGCCTGCTGGCGCAAATTCGCCGGCGCGGACAAACGCTGCAAAATTATCTCAGCTTCAATTTCGGCCTGACCGATAATGACAATGTCAATAATTACCCCGATAGCGGCACGGTGACGGTGCGCGGCGTTGAAAACGACTACACCACTTATGACATTTCCGGCAATGAGTTTACCACACCGCTAGACGACCAAGCGCTGAGCTATAATGTGGCGCTTAATTCGATTTATAAAACCACTCGACAAAGCTTTGACCAAATCTTCTTCAATATTGGGGTTGGTGGCTCGACAGAAGGCGATTCCGGCTATTTGGAATATAGGGCGCAAAATATCGGCACCGGCATGCGCTTTGTCTTTGGCGAAGTGTTCGTCAAACCGGTCATCAGCTTTTCAGACATTGAAAATGATATGCAGTCGCTGGGCAATCTGACCATTACCAATTACCGCCTCTCGGCCGACCGCAATTTTGGCCGCAAAGCCAATATCGCCGTCTCTGTGGCGCAATCCATTCGCGCTTATGAGGGCGACAAAGACAGCAATGATGGCGATACGCTGAGTTACACGCTGGAGGGCAGCTATCAGGTGCTGCCGCGCTTGCGGCTTGGCGCGTCAGCCAATATGCAAGATGTCACCGGCGACAATAATAATGACTTGACCAAGGAAGTGACCAATTACGGCTTATCGGCCATCATCTTTCCGATGAGCGGCCATATGTTGCGCCTGTCTTATCAAACCGGCGACAGCGCCCATGATTATATTTACTCCGGCTCGGTTGGGCAAAATGTCGCCGGTAAAAAGCGCGAGGATGAGACGCTGCGCCATAGCGCCACCTATTCGATTGCCGGCAGTACGCTGACACCGCTTATGCAAAATTTCACCGTGATGATGAGCTATGATTATTCAGAAACGGAATCTAATTTCTCGGATTATGAGAATGACCGCACGTCGCTGAGCCTCAATTTGGCCTATACCAAAAGCTTTTAATCAACCAATAGTTCTGTGAACAGGCTGAGCCACAGCGCAATGCTGACGGCCCCCAATACGGTGGTCACCACAATGGCGCTGGAGGCGGTGGCCTCCGCCGTTTCATATTGCTCGGCAAAGACGGCCGTGAAGACGCCGGTCGGCATGGCCGCCAGAACCGTAATGGTGGCGACGAATAAAGGCGGCAGATTGAATAAGAAACTGGCGCAGCAAAACACCAAAAACGGGTGAATGGCAAGCTTGAAAACGCCGATATAAAGCGATGGGCCAAGGCTGGCGCGCCATGGAATAAACGCCAAACGGCCGCCAACCGCGATCAGCGCCACCGGAATGGCGGCGCTGCCCAATAATTCAAGAAACCGATCGACCGGCGCGACGAGGCCAAGGCCGGTGAAATTCCAAAAAACCCCGGCCGCCAATCCCATCATCACATGCTGGTCGCGCATGGCCCGACCCAGCTTGGGCACAAATTGCCGCCAATTGAGGGCCGGATTGGTGGTCACCTCCAAGCCGATAAGCGCCACGGTGAAAACCAACAGACCATGAAAAGCCAGCACCAAAAACAGCGGCAAACCGGCCTGCATACCAAACGCCGTCAGCAAAATCGGAATACCCAGCATCACCGTATTGGAAAACGAACTGCCAAAGCCGATAATCACTTTCTCGGCCGGTCGGGTGGCCGGCAGAAACACAAAGGCAGCCAGTATTGACAGCCCCATGGCCAGCAACATGGCGCCGTAATAAGACAACCACAGCCCCCAAGGAATGATTTCCGGAAATTCGGTCAGCGCGACATTGCGAAACAACAACGCCGGGGCGGCCAGCACAAAGACAAAGCGGTTTAGCGTCGCCACTTGCGCGGGGGACAAAACACCACGACGACCGCTGAAATAGCCGACAAAAATAACCGCAATGACCGGCAAAATGACCGAGATGGCTTGAAACATGCCCCTGCTTAGCAGTTTTTGCCGCCAGCCCAAGCATAATTTGCAAGAACGCCGCAGGCGATTGCGCGTGCTAATTATCGCGCCTCGCTGGATTTACCGCCGCGCCGGCATAGCTTCCGCCGCATGACACCATTGGACAAAAACTTTACCGATCGCGATGCGCTGATTACGCATGTCAAAACCGTTTCGCCGTCTTTATCAGCCGATGATACGGAAGTCAGTGAGACACCGGGCGGGCGCACCGCCGGGGCGGCCCGCTTGGCCGCCATTGACCCGATTGGCTATGGCCGCTCGCGCAATTATCTCGATGGCGCGGTGACCTATTTGTCGCCCTATATTCGCCACGGCATTGTAACGCTGAATGAAGCGCGCAATGCAGCGCTTGATTATGGCGATGTCAAACCGATTGAAAAATTCGTGCAGGAATTGGCCTGGCGCGATTTTTGGCAGCGCGTTTATAAACAAAATCCGAACTGGATTTGGCACGATGTCGAGCCCTATAAAACCGGCTTTCACGCCGATGATTATGCCGACACCCTGCCCGATGATATTGCTGATGCGCAAACCGACAGTGCTGCGATGAACCATTTCATCACCACGCTGAAGCAGACCGGCTATTTGCACAATCATGCGCGCATGTATTTGGCCGCCTATATCGTCCATTGGCGGCGGGTCAAATGGCAGGCCGGGGCGCGGTTCTTTTTGGCGCATTTATTGGATGGCGACCCGGCCTCCAATAATCTCAGCTTTCAATGGGTGGCCAGCACATTTGCCAATAAGCCGTATTTTTTCAATCTGGAAAATGTGCAGAAATTTGCCGGCATGGAGGCGCCATGCGACTATCACAACAATAAAATATTGGCCGGCTCCTATGATGATTTGGCGATGCGGCTGTTCCCGCATATGGAGGGCGCATGAACGAACTGATTTGGCTGCATGAAGACATGCTGCGGGCCGACCATCCAGTGTTTGCCGCAGCACCCGATGCACCGGCCTGTTTTATGTGGGACGACGCCTATATGGCAGCACAGGGCTTTGGGCTGAAGCGGCGGGTGTTTATTTATGAAACGCTGCTCGAACTGCCGGTTGAGATTTATCAAGCCAACACACTGCAGGGGCTGCGCGATTTGGCGGCGCAGCATGGGGCCGACACGATTGTGACCGGCAAAACGCCCAATCCGGCCATCAAATCATTATGCGAAGCATTGCGCGACGGGCTGAGCGTAACCACGCTGGCCGAAACAGCCTTTGTGCAGATGGATAATGTGCCGGAGCTGAAACGGTTTTTTAAATATTGGAATAAAGCGAAGAAAAACGCTTTCAAATTTGACGGCCGGCCCGGCTAAGGACGTTATTTACGCGCCAGACTGGCCTCAATGGCGCGGCGCAGTTTTTTCGATTGCGGCTTGGTCATGGAGGAATAGCTGTCGATCGGGCGCCCTTTTCCATCGATGAGGAATTTATAAAAATTCCAGCGCGGCGCGGCACCGGTTTCCGCTTTCAGCCATTGATAAAGCGGATGCGCATTGGCCCCTTTGACCACCAGCTTATCCGACATCGGAAAATCAATGGCAAAATTGACCTCGCAAAATTCTTTGATTTGGTCTTTACCGCCCGGCTCTTGGCGACCGAAATCATTGCTCGGCACGCCCAGCACCACCAGACCGGCATCGCGCTTTTCTTCCCACAGGGCTTGCAACCCGTCATATTGCTTGGTGAAGCCGCAATAGCTGGCCGTATTGACCAGCAAAATGGTTTTGCCTTTGAACTGCGCCAAAGACATCTCACCGCCATCAATCGCCGGCAGCACGAAATCATGCATGGTTTTTTCATGAGGGGTTTTATCGCCGGCGTGGGCAGCACAAAAAAGGCCAAGCAGCAAGACAGTGCCTAGAGCGAGCGACAGGGCGGAATAGGATTTCGTCATGCGTCCAATATAGGGTTTTGCGCGGCAAATTCCATGCTGCCGAAACGGTTCTCCTTGAATTGCGGGGCGACGCCGCGATACAATGCGCCATTAACTGGATAAGCCCGTGCAATTAAGCCAAGACGATACAATTACGCTTTTTCAATGCCCGTCCTGCGGGCAGCGCGGCTCCGTGCCGACCGAAGTGCTGCAAAAAGCGCTGGCCGACACGCCGGATGTGCGCATCAGCTGCACCAATTGCCCAACCAAATTTTCCCCGCTCAGTGAGGCGGTTGCGCCACAGGAAACGGCTGTTGAGGACACACCGGCCGTACCTGTTGATGAGGCGCCCACACCGGATATGCCAGCCCCGGATCTGCCGGGCTCTGGTGTCGCAGACACTGACACGCCACAGACCGATGCGACCAATGACCAGTCGATTATCGACGCCATCAAATCTGATATGACTCAACAGGCCGAAACGGTCGAAGCCGAAGCGCCATTTATGGATGACAACACATCCGCGGATACCGCCCCGAAGCCTGATGCATTGCCGCGCGAGGCCGAAGACAGCGGTATTGCAGCTGCCGATATCAGCGATGACGGCAGTGATGGCAGCCTGCCGGAATGGCTGCGCCCCAAGCCGAAAAAAGCTGTAGAGCCGACTGAAACGGCGACGGCTGACACGGATGACATTTCTGAAGCTGAGATAGACGCTGAAGCTGAGCGCGAAACTGAGTATGAAGACGGGCAGCAAGCGGAGATGGCGGCGGAAGATACGCCGGATACTGACATGGCCGATAACGCGCCAGAGCAAGAGGTGCATGAGGCGAATGAGGCGGCGCAAGACACACCGCCGACTGAGACCGCGCGTGAGGCCACAACCGAGACTGCGGCGCAGGCCGCACCCTTACGGGCCGCCGGTTTGGATACACCTCCAGTCATAGAAGAAGCACCCGTCCTTGAAGAAACGCCCACCACTGCCGTGTCTGCCCTGCAGGCGGCACAAACGCCGGAGGCCGATCAACAGGCCGCCGCTGTGGTCGAAAAATGGAATGAGTGGCAAGAAGAAGCGAACGCGCAAGACGCAGAAGGCGCGCAAGACATCACCGCTTATCGCCAGCCGGTTGACCTGCTCAACGCGGTGCAATTGGTTTTGCTGAGCATTGTCGCGCTATTATTCGCCTTTAGCGGCTTTATTCTGCTGACCACCCTATAGGCCTACAGCCAGCGCCGCACCCGCATTTTATAATTGCGATAAATCTGGCCGAAGGCGTCTTCCAAATTGGCTTCTTCCTTCACAATCCACACTTGCTGCACCAACACAATAAATAGCGGCACGATAATCAGCGCCCATAGCTGGCCGGTCGCCAAGCCGCTGCCCAACAGCAGAAGCGCCATGGCGACATAAATCGGATTGCGCGAGACGGCAAACAGCCCGTCTTCCATCAATTTGCTCGGCTCACCATCGGGCAAAATGGTCGTCTCAGTGCGCGAAAACTTGCGCGCCATCACAACAATTGCCACAAAGCATATAAACATCAACGCCACGCCGATATATTGCGCCATTGGCGGCAATAGCGGTTCGACCGGTGCCATAAAGGCGATCGCCAATTGCGCGACCAAACCGGTCAGTACCATTAAAGGCGGATAGAATTTAATCGGCTTATCCTCTCAAAGCAAAATGACCGGTGAAGGATAATCTTACTCAGGGCAGCGGGCAACCGCACCGACTTGCGCGCCGGAGGCATTGACAAACAAAGCTTCAATATTGTTGTTGTTGCCGGACCAATCGGCTGCAAAATTATTTTCTAAGGTTGATTGCCCATTGCCGGCGGCAAAGGTAGAAGCGTTGGTGGTGGTATCTATGTCACGCACTTTGATACTCACGGTTTCAGCTTCATTGGTCACTTCATATTTCAGTACTGCCGTGTCAGCCGAGCAGAAAACCCACTCCAAAGTCGCGGCATAAGAT
>JBMHCM010000010.1:0-21736 GCA_049889915.1 Parvibaculales bacterium | reverse complement strand
GTGGCGGTCGAGGATTTGCTGCGCGGTGTCATCATTCAGTCGGGCAATGATGCCTGCATCACATTGGCCGAAGGGCTGGGCGGCTCGGAGGATGTGTTTGCGCAAATGATGACCGAGCGGGCAATGGAGTTGGGCATGACCAATTCGACCTTTGTCAATTCAACCGGCTGGCCGGACGAAGAGCACAAAACATCGGCCCGCGATTTGGCCATTTTGGCGCAGCACCTCATCAGTAATCACAGCCGCTATTACAAACTTTTTAGCGAGCGTGATTTTACTTGGAACAAAATTCGCCAGACCAATCGCAATCCGCTGCTTTATGCCAATATTGGCGCTGACGGGCTGAAGACAGGACACACGCAGGCTTCCGGCTATGGGCTGGTTGCCTCGGCGGAGCAAAATGGACGGCGGCTGATTTTGGTGGTCAATGGCCTCGACAGCAAACGTGAGCGGGCCCGCGAGTCGCGCCGCCTGATGACCTATGGCTTCCGCAATTTCCAGCGCGATGTGTTGGTGCCGGCGCAGCAAGTGGTGACCGAATTGCCGGTCTGGCACGGTAGCGAAAGCACGGTAGCGGTGACCACACAGGGCCGCTTTGAGATTGTCACGCCGCGCAGTGGGCGACGCAAAATGGTCGCCACCGTAACCTATGACAAGCCGGTTCTGGCACCGATTAAAAAGGGCGATCGCTTGGGGGTGCTGAAAGTCACCTTGCCGGGGTTGGCTTCGCAAGAGGCTGAGCTGGTAGCGGCGGAGGATGTCGGTCGTGGCAATGTGTTTGGGCGGGCCATTTCGAGCCTGATTTATCTGATAGCGGGAGAGTAAGATGCGCGGAAAATTCATCAGCTTTGAAGGCGGCGAGGGCGGCGGTAAGTCGACACAAGCAGCGCGTTTGGCCGGTTTCTTGCGTGGAGTCGGTCTCGATGTCATTGAAACGCGCGAGCCGGGCGGCACCAAGCAGGGCGAAGAATTGCGCGATTTGCTGGTGCAGGGGGATCCGGACCGCTGGGCACCAATGTCTGAACTGCTGCTGATGACGGCAGCCCGTGTCGAGCACGTCAATCGGGTTATTGAACCGGCACTGGCGGCCGGCACTTGGGTGATTTGCGACCGCTTTTTCGACAGCACCTTGGCCTATCAAGGCATTGCCGGTGGTTTAGGTTTGGATATGGTGCGGCCTTTGCAGCACCAAGCGATAGGCAACGCGGTGCCGGATGTAACGTTTCTTCTCGATTTGCGCGAGGAAGCCGGACTGCAGCGGGCGGAAAAACGCGGCGGCGCTGCCCGCTTTGAAAAAAAGGATGGCGGCTTTCACAGCAAAGTGCGCGACGGGTTTTTAGCCCTGGCGGCAGAAAGCCCGGAACGGATTGTCGTGGTTGACGCTGAAGACAGTTTTGAAGCGGTCTGGGGGCAGATTGAAGCCGAGATGAAATCGCGCTTCAAACTCTAACCGCTTTACGGTTAGATGCTGCCATGAGCCAGACTGCCACGCCGATCGAGGCGACTGATGAAACACCCGATATTGAAGGTGAGTTTGCCCCGCGCCTGACAACCGCCTTGGTTGGCCACGGGCGGGCGCAAGAGAGTTTTGTGAGCGCGGCACAAAGCGGACGCTTGCCGCATGCTTGGCTGCTCAGCGGCCCGAAAGGGGTCGGCAAGGCAAGTTTCGCCTATATGGTGGCGCGCGCCATCTTATCGGCAGACGATCCAAAGCATATTCAGCAGCTTTCACCCGCGCCGGACAGTGCAGCGGCGCGGCTGATTGAAAGCAGCATTCACCCTGATTTGCATATATTGAAGCGGCGCTTCAACGATAAAACCGGCAAGTTTCGCAATGATATTTCGGTTGATGAAACGCGGCAGATGATTGAGGCGTTTCAACTCAGCGCGGCGCAGGGTGGCTGGCGCGTTGCGATTATCGACTCGGTCGATGAGATGAATAAGAACAGCGTCAATGCGCTGCTGAAGCTGATTGAAGAACCGCCGGAAAAATGCCTGTTTCTGATTGTCTGTCACTATCCGGGCCGGTTATTGGATACCATTCGCTCGCGCTGTCGCGTTTTGCCGTTTAATCGGCTGAACGAAGAAGAATTGCAGCAAATCATCGCCGGTAAACTGCAAACGATTGACCCGAATGAGGCGGCAGCGGCCGCCTTTTTGGCTGATGGCAGTGTCGGCCGCGCCTTGTCTTTGGCCGAGTTTGGTGGTTTTGACCTGTACCGCGATATGATTAGCGTGTTGGAGAGCCTGCCGCAGCTGGATATTGAACGCCTGCACGGGCTGGCCGGTCGGTTTGGTGCGCGCAGCGAACCGGAAAGCTTTCGTCTGTTCTGCTATTTATACAGCTCGTGGCTGCATCGGCTGTCGCGCTGCATGGCCGGTGGTGATGTATATCAACCGGTTTTCGAAGGCGAGGCAGATTTGGCGGCACGACTGGTCGGCGGGCAATTGCCGCTTGAACCGACCGTGGCTCTATGGGAGAACACGCAGCAACAAATCCGCCAGGTCGAGGCGCTGAACTTGGACAAGAAACAAGCAGTGTTGGATTGGCTTGGTGCGCTTGCCAATATAACCCGTGCGACCGCCTGATAGGACTTAAAGTGTCAGATAAGAATTTCTTTATAACTACCGCAATTTCCTACCCAAATGGGCGTCCGCATATCGGGCATGCCTATGAGGTTATGGCGACGGATACGATTGCACGCTTTCACCGTTTAAGCGGTGAAAATGTCTATTTTTCAACCGGTACCGATGATCATGGTCAGAAAATGTTTCAAACGGCGCGCGACCAAGGCAAAACCGCGCAAGCATTGGCCGATGAGCTGACCCCGGCCTTTCGCAACATGGCGGAACGGTTGAATTGCAGCCATGACGACTTTATCCGCACCAGTGAACCGCGCCATCATGCCTCTGTTAGCGATATTTGGCAGCGCATTGAGGCCAATGGCGATATTTACAAAGACAGCTATAGCGGCTGGTATTCGGTGCGCGATGAGGCGTTTTATACGGAAAGTGAGCTGACCGAGGGCGCGGATGGTGAAAAACTGTCACCGCAAGGCACACCGGTCGAATGGCTGGAAGAGGATAGCTATTTCTTCCGCCTGTCGGCCTATACCGACAAGCTGCTGGCGCATTTTGAGGCCAATCCTGACTTTTTGCAGCCCGAAAGCCGCCGCAATGAGGTTGTTTCGTTCCTGAAGGGCGGGCTGAAAGATCTGTCTATCTCGCGCACCACTTTTGATTGGGGGGTGCCGGTGCCGAATGACCCGTCGCATGTGATTTACGTTTGGATGGATGCGCTGACCAATTATCTGTCCGTGCTCGATTACCCCAATCAAGAGGGCCGCTATAAAGAATTTTGGCCGGCGGCGCTGCATGTCATCGGCAAGGATATTACCCGGTTTCACACGGTTTACTGGCCGGCCTTTTTGATGGCGGCTGATTTGCCTCTGCCGCAGCAAGTGTTTGCGCATGGTTTTTTGACGGTCAAAGGCGAGAAAATGTCCAAGTCTCTGGGCAATGTGTTGGACCCGTTTACTTTGGCCGACCATTACGGCGTCGATGCGTTGCGCTATTTCTTCTTGCGCGAAGTGCCGTTTGGCCGCGATGGCAGCTTTTCAGACGAAGCCATCGTTAATCGCGTAAATGCCGATTTGGCCAATGATATCGGTAATTTGGCGCAGAGAATCCTGTCAATGATTGCAAAAAATTGTGATGCGACACTGCCGCAACCGGAGGCCTACACGGCTGAGGACGAGGCCATTATGGCACAATTTGACGGCCTGCGCGAAAAGGCCGATGCAGCCATGGCGGGCCATGAAATTCATAATTATCTGGCCGTCGTAATGGAGGCGGTCTCCGAGGCCAATCGCTATTTTGCCGCACAAGAGCCATGGTCGCTGAAGAAAGATAATCCGCAGCGCATGGGCACGATTTTATATGTCACGGCCGAGGTCGTCCGGCAGGCGGCCATTTTGCTGCAACCGGTTATTCCGCAAGGCGCCGCGCAATTGCTGGACACGCTGCGTGTGGCCGGAGAGGCGCGCGATTTCGCCCATTTGGGTGCGGCGCATCGGTTGATGCCGGGGCAGGCTTTGCCGACCCCGCAAGGCGTGTTTCCGCGTTTACAAATGATGGAAAGCGACGAAACAGCGTAATCCTGCCGAAATCGGCTGTTGCAAAGCTGCAACATTTAGCTGGGACAGCCGCCCCGGAGCGGTTATTGTCTTGAAGTGTTATCGGCTTTATTCCCACAAATAAGGTGGTGGGAGTTAGGGAGACATGCGCATGAGCGTATTCCGGCTCAATGAGGTGATGCGGCGTCCTATCGTGTCTTTGCCGACCGTCAGTTGGTCGGATTTGGCGCGCTATTCTTCCGTTTTGCTTGCCATGCTGGGGCTGTCTTCCGGCTTCATGACCTATCTGGTTTTGGGCAATCTGACGCCGCTGACGCCCAGTCGCCAAATTGTCTGGACGCTGCTTTCGATAAACATGTTCATCATTACCGGATTGGTGCTGGTGCTTATCGGCCAAGCCATCCGTGTGCGACGGCGCCAACGCCAAGGCGTCGCCGGGGCCCGCATGCATGGGCGGATGATAATGCTGTTTTCCGCCGTTGCAGCTTTGCCGGCCATTTTGGTGGCGGTGTTTGCCATTGTAACGATGGATCGTGGCCTCGATTATTGGTTTTCGGCTCGCACCAAAGCGATAATCGACAACACATCAGCCGTGGCCAATGCCTATATGGCCGACCAGCGCGATAGCCTCAGCAATGATATGGCGCTGATGGTCAATGATTTGGCGGCCGCGCAGGGTCTGCTGCACAGCAATCCGGCGCGGTTTGAAAAGTTTCTCAAGGCGCAGTCAGGCATCCGTAAAATGCCGCAAGCGCTGATTATTCGGGATAGCGGTGATGTGTTGCTGGCGGCCTCGCCTGAGGAGACCATACTTACCTCTCTGCCGCCGCAAGAGGCATTTGCCGCCGCTGCCGATAAAACGGTGATTTTAACGGCAATGGAAAGCGGGCAGGTGATGGCACTGCGGCAATTATTTGCCGGTGAAAACCTGTATCTCTACACAACCCGCATCCTGTCGCCCAATGTCATGCAGCATTTGGCCGAAAGTGCTGCTGCTGCGCGTGACTATAAATCCATGGAGCAGCGCCGCTTTGAAACGCAACTGACCTTTGCGATGATTTATGTGGTGCTGACCTTGGTGATTTTGCTGTCGGCGATTTGGCTTGGCTTGTCATTGGCCGACCGTTTGGTGCTTCCGATAAGTCGATTGATTGCCGCGGCGCGGCGTCTTGGTGAGGGCGATTTGGAAAGTCGCGTGCCGGTCGTTCGGATGCGCGGCAATGATGAGATCAACGAGCTGGCGACTTCATTTAATGAGATGGCACAGCGTTTGGGCGTGCAACAATCCAGCCTTGATGAGCGCGCGCGTTTTACCGAAACCGTGTTGCATGGCGTTAGCTCCGGCGTTATCGGCATCGATGAGAACGGGGTGATTAATCATGCCAATGAGAGCGCTGCTGAACTATATGATGCCCAGCCGGAGCATCTTATCGGCCGCTCATTGGTTGACATTATGCCGGAATTTGCCGTGCTGGCCGACGAAGCGCAAAAGCAGGGCGGCTTGGCGACCGACCAGCTGACATGGCGCGATGCCAAGTCAAAAGGACATATGTTTCAGGCGTCGGCAGCCGTTATGGCGGGCGTTACCGGCGGCGTGGTGATTACCTTTGACGATATTACCGACCTGCTGACGGCGCAGCGCAATGCCGCTTGGTCCGACATTGCCCGCCGTATCGCGCATGAGATTAAAAATCCGCTGACGCCCATTCAATTGTCGGCCGAACGGTTGCAGGCCAAATATGGCGGCAGCATTGAAGGCGATAAGGATATTTTCAAAAAATGTACTGAGACGATTATCCGCCAAGTGGAGGATATTGGGCGCATGGTGGATGAGTTTGCGTCTTTCGCCCGCATGCCGACGGCTGTGATGGGCGAGGTTGATTTATACGATGTGGTGGCGCAAGCCGTGCTGTTACAGCGCGTCGCGCACCGCGACATCGCCTTCACGGTGCACTGCGCCCCGGGCCTGAGCCTACAGGGCGATCGGCGGTTGATCAGCCAGGCAATTACCAATTTGCTGAAAAATGCCGCCGAAGCGGTGCATGCGCAGCAAGGCGATAAGCGCATTGAGTTATCGGTTGAAGCAATTGAGAAAAGCTTAACAATCGCCGTGCATGATAGCGGTATTGGGTGGCCGGAGAGCAATCGTTACGCGCTTCTGGAGCCGTATCATACCTCGCGGCCGGAAGGCACCGGCTTGGGGCTGTCGATTGTTAAAAAAGTGGTTGAAGATCATGGCGGCAAGCTGGTGCTTGCAGATGCGCCATGGTGCGCGTCTGGCGGGACGGGTGCCAGCGTTCAGATGGTATTTCCTCTGTCGCAAAATCAAACGGTGGGACAATCCAAAATGTTAGAGGATTTATGATGTTTGGAGATGTGTTAATCGTTGATGATGAGCTGGATATTTGTGATCTGGTAGCCGGTGTCCTTGAGGATGAAGGCTATGAGGCACGGGTTGCCAATGACAGTGACAGTGCGTTGCGGGAGATTACCCGCCGGTGTCCGGCTATGGTGTTGCTTGATGTATGGCTGCAAGGCAGCCGGTTGGATGGATTGGAAATCCTCAATATTTTGCGCGAGCGTTATCCGCATTTGCCGGTGGTGATTATTTCCGGTCACGGCAATGTCGATACCGCCGTGGCGGCCATTCGCAGTGGCGCGTATGACTATATCGAAAAGCCGTTTAAGACCGACAAGCTGTTGGTGACCGTGGCCCGCGCCATTGAAGCGGCGCGCCTGCAGCGTGAAAATGCCGAGTTAAAACGGCGGGCGATAATTCAGTTTTCGCTAATTGGCAATACGCAAGCCATGGAGCAGTTAAGCACCAAAATCGACAAACTGGCGCAGACCAATAGTCGGGTGATGATTGTCGGCCCGTCCGGTTCCGGTAAAGAGGCGGCGGCGCATCAATTGCATAGCCGTTCGGCCCGCGCTGCCAATAATTTTATCGGCGTGCATGCGGCCATGCTGGGCGATGATGAGGCGCAGATTGAGCGGCTATTGTTCGGCTATGAAGAGGATGGGCATATTGAGCCCGGTCTGTTCGAGCAGGCGCATGGCGGCACGCTTTATCTCGATGAAGTGTGTCACTTCCCGCAAGCGCAGCAAAAGGCGATTTTGAAAATGCTGATTGATGGCAGCATTAAGCGGCAGGGTGGGGCGCAGGCCGTACCGATTGATGCCCGCATTTTGTCATCCTGCAGTGAGAATGTTGAAACCCGCATCGCTGACGGGTTTTTGCGCAAAGACCTGTATCACCGGCTCAATGTCATGACGCTGGACGTGCCGGGGCTGAAGCAACGCCGCGACGACATTCCATATTTGGTCAATTATTTCATCAGCCTGCTGGCCGAGCAGATGAATATGCCAAAGCGCGAGGCAGGTAGTGATGTGATGGCGGTGCTGCAATCGCATGATTGGCCGGGCAATGTGCGGCAATTGCGCAATGCGGTTGAGCATATGATGCTGAACAGCCATGCGGCGGGCAGTGACAGCCTGACGCTTGATCATTTGCCGAGTGACATTTTCAGCCAAACCAATGTCGGTGATAATGTTGGCGAGTCCCGCCACATCATGTCGCTGCCATTGCGCGAGGCGCGAGAATGTTTCGAACGCGATTATTTGGTGGCGCAAATTGAGCGGTTTTCCGGCAATATCTCGCGCACGGCGGAATTTGTCGGCATGGAGCGCTCTGCCTTGCATCGCAAAATGAAATCCCTTGGAATATCGGGGGGCAATCATGCTACAAGCTCACTATAGCTAGCGCAGCATGAGAGGCGTGAGGGACGCATGAAAGTCATTGTTTGTGGAGCCGGACAGGTCGGCTTTGGCATTGCCCGCCATTTGGCCGGGGAAGGCAATGATGTGACGGTGGTCGACCGTCAACCGGCTTTGATGCAGCGCATCACGGACACTTTGGATGTGCGCCCGATTTTGGGTCATGGCGGACATCCTGACGTACTTGAACAGGCCGGCGCAGAGGACGCCGACGTTTTGATTGCTGTCACCGCCTCGGATGAGGTGAATATGGTCACTTGCCAAGTGGCAAAAACGCTCTTCGGCATTGAAAAAACCATCGCCCGCGTGCGCGATGCCAATTTTTTGAAACCGCGTTGGAGCCGGCTTTATGCCGATGAGGCAATGCCGATTGACGTGATTATTTCGCCGGAGCAGGAAGTGGCGGGCTCGGTATTGCGCCGTTTGGCACTGCCCGGCGCGTTTGACAGCGCCAGTTTTTTGGACGGCAAGGCCGAAATGATTGGTATTGCGATTGGCGATGACTGTCCGGTAATCGATACGCCGCTCAACCAGCTGACGGGTTTGTTTCCCGACCTTCGTGCCATTGTCACCGGTATTCGGCGGGGGCGTCGTACCTATGTACCGGATTTTGACGATGTTATCCAGCCGGGCGATGAAGCCTTTTTGGTCACCGCCAGCGAGGATACTGAGCGGACACTGAAGATTTTCGGCCATGAGGAGCGCGAAGCGCGTCGCATTGTAATTATCGGCGGCGGCAATATAGGCTTTGAAGTGGCCAAGAGCATTGATGCGCAAGCCGGGCGTTATGCGCTGAGCGTTATTGAAAATGACGCCGAACGGGCGCGGTTTGTTGCTGAAAAATTGACGCGCTCCATTGTGTTGCAGGGCAGTGGGCTGTCGCCGGAATTGCTGAGCGAAGCGGGGGTGCGCGAGACCGATTTGCTGCTGGCGTTGACCAATGATGACCAAGTTAACGTGCTGACCACCATGCTGGCCCTGCAAGAAGGCTGCAGTCGAGGTCTCAGCCTGATTAATGATAATAGTTTCCAAAATTTGGTCGGGCAGTTCGCCATGGAATTGGCCATCAACCCGCGGGCCGTGACTGTTTCATCCATCCTGGCGCATGTGCGGCGCGGTAATGTCTCTCGCGTGCATGCGATTAGCGATGAATCGGCGGAAGGGCTGGAAGCCGAAATCGCGGAAGGAGCGCCGATTGCCGGCAGTAAATTGCGCGATTTGGATTTGGGCGAGCATATGCGTATCGGTGTGATTTTCCGAAAGGGCAAGCTCATCATGCCGCGCGGCGGTGTTGAGCTGAAAGCCGGCGACCGTGTCGTGATGTTTGTGCTTGCTGACGGGATAGAGCAGTTTGAAAGCCTGCTGCGAAGCAAGGAAAAGACGAAATAGACCATGCGTCTCGGGGCCATATTATTCACCCTCGGTTATGGCGGATGTATGATTGCCGGGCTAATGCTTATTCCCTGGCTGGTCAGCCTGTTTGAGGCAAGGCCCGCACCGTCGGGTAATTTTACCATTGCGCTCACGCTGACGGCGTTCGCATCAGGTGCCATGCTGCTGTCCGGCTTTACGACGCGCCGCCACCGCGCACGTGGACTGGAGCTGTTGCTGATTATGGTGTTGTTTTGGACTGTGCTGCCGATATTGGGGGCTTTGCCGTTTATCGGGGTCGGACAGATTGACACCGTTCTTGCTGCCTATTTTGAGGCGGTCTCGGCGCTCACAACCTCCGGCGCCAGTATGCTGAGTGTGCCGGAAGCCGAAAGCAATGCGATTTTGCTGTGGCGGGCTTTGCTTGGCTGGCTAGGTGGTTTGTGGACATTGGTTTTTGCCGTGGCGGTTTTGGCCCCGTTTGGTATTGGTGGCATCACCCTTACCGGCAGCCCGCTTTTGCAGCATGAGGAGGGGGCACCGCTCACCTCGCGCTTGGGCCGACCCCTGCGACTCATTTTCCCGATTTATTCGGTTCTCACCGGGCTTGGCTTTCTGGCTCTGCTGGCTACCGGCACACCCGGTTTTAAGGCGCTCTGCCTGTCACTATCAGCCATTTCGACCAGTGGTCTGGTGACCCATTCCGACCCGCTTGTGGTGCAGCTGACAAGCGGTGCGCAAGCCGTGCTGGCGGCGCAATGTTTTATCGGCGCTTTGTCGATACCGCTCTTACTGGTGATGACTTTGGGCACAAAATTTGACAGCGCCTTTCGCAACTCCGAATTTTCGGTATTTGTCCTGCTGATTATCTCTTATGCGGCCATCAGCTTGGTTAGCTTGTCGCAAACGCCGGCCGGTAACATTATGATGCAATCGGTTTCGCTGCACAGCACGGCCGGGTTCAATTTCTTGCCCGACGGGCAAATTCAGCAATGGCCGATGGTTTGGCTGATGCTGCCGGTGCTGATTGGCGGTATGGCGATGTCTACGGCGGGCGGGCTGAAAGTGATGCGGGCCATTATCCTTACTAAGGATTTGGGCGTGGAAATCGGCAAGCTAACATATCCATCCTCCGTGCATCCGTTACAGCTTGAGGGGCGTCGGCTTGAGGATACGGACTTTAACGCCGCCTGGGCTTATACCGCGGTGTTTATCCTCTTTGTCTCGCTGGGACTTGTTTTGCTCGGGCTTTTCGGTATGCAGCTATCGGACGCGTGGCCGGTGGTGCTGGGCGCATTGACCAATAGTTTGGCCATTACCATGTATTTGGATATGCCTGTCAGCTATGCGGCAATGAGCGACGGTTTGCAAATCCTCGTGACGCTGCTAATGATTGCCGGACGAATTGAGTTATTGATATTGATGGTGATGTTCACCTCATCCTTCTGGCGCTATATGCGCTGAAACGAGACGCTTTATGAGCCGCATTGCTTACATTGACGGTGCCTACCAACCGCTAAATCAGCCCGGCATTTATGTCGAGGATCGCGGCTATCAATTTGCCGACGGCGTATATGAGGTATGCGCCATTCGTGACGGCAAATTATTTGATGAAGTGGCCCATCTCGACCGCTTGGAACGCTCTTTGGCTGAGCTCACCATGCCCATGCCGATGTCGCGAGCGGCGCTGCAATCCGTGATGCGTGAGACGGTGCGTCGTAATTTGGTGCGTACCGGTATTGTTTATATTCAAGTGACGCGCGGCGTCGCTCCGCGCGAGCACAGTTTTGCCGATGGTCTGAAACCGGTTCTGGTGATTACGGCGAGGCCCCTCGACGGACGCCGCAAATCTGAAATTTTGAGCAAGGGCATTGAGGTCATTTCCGTGCCGGACCAGCGATGGGCACGCTGCGATATCAAGTCCATCAGCCTCCTGCCAAATGTGCTGGCGCGTCAGGCCGCCCGCAATGCGACGGTGCAAGAGGCTTGGCAAATTGACCAAGCCGGCTTTGTGACAGAGGGCGCAGCGACCAATGCGTGGATTGTCGATGGGCAAGGGCGGCTGCGCACGCGCCCGGCCGATAATGAGATATTGAACGGCATTGTGCGGCAAGTCTTGTTGCAATGCGCCGCCGAGAACAATATGCCCGTTCACGAAGAGGCGTTTACGCTCGAAGAGGCCAAAGCGGCGCAGGAAGCCTTTTCAACGGCCTCGACTATGGCGGTGTTTCCGGTTGTTAAAATTGATGGCGCCAAAATAGGGGATGGCAAGCCGGGGCCATTGACCCGACAGCTGGCGGCGGCCTATGAGGCATTCAACCAGTAGGCGTAAATCATATTTTCAATTAACTAAAAATTGAAAAATCATTGGCCAACCCGCAAAACATGTGGTTAGACTTCCGTGTGTAAGGCGCGAAGGGGAGATTTCGCGTTAATAAGGGTATGGCTGACGTCTCATCAGCCGCAGAATAATTTGGGTAAACCAATGTCACAAAAAGATTCTCTCGAAGCGTCATTTCTTGATCATGTGTGCGAACAAAAGCTGCCGCTGACCATTTTTCTGGTCAATGGCGTAAAGCTGCAGGGGTCGATTACATGGGTGGATGCAACGTCAATGCTGCTGAGCCGGGAAGGGCATTCGCAGCTTGTTTACAAGCACGCCATTTCGACCATTATGCCGAATAGCGCGGTAGAAATTTCCGTCGCTTAATCAGAGCCTTTTTTTTCGGCCGCTTTTGCTTGCTGCCAAAACACTTCATAATCGTCCAGCGTCAATATTGAGGCATCCATTTCGCGCGCCTGTTTTTCCAAAAACTTAAAGCGGCGGGTGAATTTGGCATTGCCACGACGCATGGCGGTTTCCGGGTCGAGCTTCAAATGTCGTGCTAGATTGGCGACGACAAACAGAATATCGCCATATTCATCCTCAATCGCATCGGCGTCTTTTGTCGCCATAGCTTCGCGCAATTCGCTGATTTCTTCCTGCAATTTATCGAAAATCGGCTCGACCTCATTCCAGTCAAAGCCGATGCGGGCAGCGCGTTTTTGCAGCTTCACGGCGCGGCTCATGGCGGGCAGGGCGAGCGGCACATCATTCAAAAGGCTTTCCGGCTCTTGGCCGTGTCTTTCGGCCTTTTCAGCCGCTTTAATCTCTTCCCAGCTTTGGTTGACCGCGGCCGGTGTGTCAGCTGTCGCCTCGCCAAATACATGCGGGTGGCGGCGCTCCATCTTGTCAGAAATCGCCGTGGCGACATCATCAAAAGCAAAATGGCCGGCTTCTTCGGCCATACGGGCGTGAAACACCACTTGCAGCAATAAATCGCCCAACTCATCTTTCATATCGTTAATGTCGCCGCGCTCAATGGCGTCGACCACCTCATAGGCTTCTTCCAGCGTATAGGGTGCTATGGATTTAAAGTCCTGCTGCAAATCCCACGGACAACCGGTCTCCGGCGTGCGCAGGGCGGCCATGATGCGCAAAATGCGATCGATTGGGCGTTCACTCATGACGCTGAATATCGCAGATTCTGACGCCGGGTGAAACAAGTAGGGCTACACCTCAGCGCTTTGATGGGTGGCCCACTGTGTATCATAATATTCGCATAATATATATTATGACAAATAATATGTCAAACTAGTCTTGGATACGTACAGCATCAACCGATGACCAGGCACCAGCTCCAACATCGACATAACAACTATTACCACCGGTAATCGACCCAACAGATGTTTGGTCGGACGATGACAATGAAATGCTGACAATAGATGACGAAATATTCGACATGGTTGACCCGGACGTCAATGATGTGGCTGAACCACTTTGCGTGCTGGCAATGCTGACATCGGTCACGGAGCCAGATGACGCCGTGGTGTCAGCACTGAACACCAAGGTAATGGAGCTTGATGAGCAGTCGGCCGAGGTTACGGTTGCTGCTTGGGCTGAAAAAGCCAAAACAGATGACGCTGCGAGTGCTAAAGCAAATTTTTTCATAACAAATCCCTTCTAAATTTTGATTCAAGTCGGTCTAATTATATTCGGCGCAAAGCACGTAGCTTGAGTAAGAGCCACAGCCATTTTGCGCGCCAACGCCGTTACACACCCACTCATAAGAGTGCCAGTGTGCCGTGGCGCTGCCATTGCCGTGGAATTGGCGGTGCACATAGTGGCTGTTGTGGCGCGGGCTTGTGTAGCCCCAGGCCGCCCAGTTGGTCCACTGCCCGTGCACGTCACATAAAGCGCGTTTTTGTGCGTCGGTTTGGTCGCCATCCAGCATGGCCTCATAATTAGAGCCGTAATGCTGGCGGCATTTCTCACCGATTTTCTTGGAACTATTAAGCCCGCCATTACCGCTATAGCCAAGCCATTTACACTTATAGGTGCCGGTTTTTGATGCCACATCAACGGTGAACGAGCCGGACACATATTTGTTTGAATTTTGTCCGTTTTCGACCCGGAAGCTTACCGCGCCGTCAGAAATCGTCGAGGTGCGCGAAATCGTGCCGCCACTGACCGACCATCCGGAGGTCAGATTGGTTATGCTGAAGCCGTTCGGTACATTACCGATAAGCGATGTAATGTTGTAGGAAACATCCTCACTTGATGAGAAGACGCGCTGCACATCGGTTGACCCAAGTGTCGGCACTTTTTTCAAATCGGCCCATTGCGCCTTAGTTTTGTTGCACGGTGTAAAGTCACTCGCACAAGCCAAAAAGGTTGTTTTATCTGCCGATGAGTTGGTCCAGTCGGTAGAGGTTACGCCCCTCGCCGTCTTGTAATTGGCGGCCGTCCAGCCATTGCTGATGGCTGATGAGATGTTTGAGAAGCTGGTGCCTGAGGCAAAGCCTGCCGCAGAAGCCGCCCAATCATCAATTTGCGTGCTGGTCGATGAGCTTGTCAGAGATGACGAGGTAATGCCGGTACGCAATGTGGCAATTGTCGTTCCCAAAGTTGATACGGCACCAACCGACATGCCGGCCGACTCCAACATGGTGACATCGAGGTCTGATGTCGGGTGACCGGAATTACCACCGGCGATCTGCGCCAGCTTCCATTTGGAGGCTTTGGTGGTGGTAAAGTCATTGGTGATGGTTGACTGCCAATCAGCTTTGGTGGCGCTGGCTGAGTTGTCCAGCAAGCTCATCAAAAACTCCAAATCATAATCGGTTGGGCTGGCGCCCAATGTCGTGGTGGTCAGACCCAATTCGGTCAAATCAGCCAGCGTAAGCGTGCCGGATGCCGATTTGGTTTTCTTCGTCGCGAGCAAGGCGGAACCGGTTTTGGCCGAGTTGAACTGCGTTTTGGTCAAATCGGTACAGGCCGCCGTGCTGTCATCAATTTCGGCACGGCAATGCACCGTATAGCTGGAGCCTTTGGCGTCGTCATACAACAATTTGTCGGCGCTTGATTTGGTATAGCTCTTTTGGGACGCCGCTTTAAAATCAGCGATTGACCAGTCATTGGTCGAGTTGGTGGCGGTCAACACATCCTGATAGCTCTGGCTGGAGTCAAAGCCCGCCGTTGTGGTAATCCAATCCTCGATTTGTGTCACGCTGGGCGATGATGAAAGGCCGGAGGATGTGATATTGCTGTCGAGGTTTGAAATCGTGGTGTCGACATTGGCCAAAATACTGACATCGACCCCTGCCCCGTTGAGTACAGCATTTGTAATGGCGTAGCCGGACACACTGGCGGCGGCTTGGCCGACAACCCAGCGATTGACGTTGGCATCGGTCGCGCCATTAATGGTAGACAGTATATCGCCACTGCTTTTCGGGTTCGGCGTGTTGCCGCTGGGGATAGCGGCATTCAGCTTGCTGCGCAAATAGGCAATCGTATCGGCATCATCCAAATCCACACTGCCGGAAATGGACAGACCCAGACCTTCAATATCACTTTTCGATAATGTTCCCGCCGCCGCTTTGTTTTTAATGCTCAGCACGTCACCATAATCGGCGCTGTCATCGGTAATAACGCACGGCTCATTGGTCGCCGGGTCACCGACACAAACGGCAGGCGGCACCGGTTTGGCAACACCGCTCCCCGTCGAACTGGAACGGAAATCGGCCCGTGCTGCAAAGCCTGCGGCCATTACCAGTCCGGCGGCGGATGCAATAAGGGCTTTTTTGCTCAACATATGTGGCTCCTTTGGGTGGTGTGCGAACGTTTACTAATTGTAGAAGTCGGCTTTCGAGCACAACCAATCCGGCACATGCGGGCCCAATTTAATGGTCCCGTCTGTGCGCCAGCGGGCTGAGGCGTCCGTGACATAGGCCACATAATCGATGTAATTTTGGTCCGATGTGTCGGACGATTTGAATGTGTGCAAAGTGCAATCACTGGTGCCGATGCAAGTGCAACGATAGACAAAAAAATCGCTGCTTTCAACCGCTTCACCGGCATTGGCGCATTGCAGGCCGATTTGCCCCGGTTTCAATTTTGTCACCGCTTGTGTCGCATTATCCGGGTCTTTATGCAGATTAACCGCATAGGCATCGGCATTGTTGTGGGCGTTTTTCCATTTGGAATTGAGGGCGCTGACGGTTTTTTTGACATAGGCCAAACATTGCGAGGTGCGGGTTACGCCCGTTGCCAACTCGGTCGGGCCGCCCAAATCGTTCTTAATGGAAATATAATCTTGGTCAAAAGCACGCGTAACGGTATCACCGTTTGAAAGCGCGGCTTCATCTTTGGTGGCATCAATATAGCCTTGATAGCCGACAACGCCGACGGCCGCCAAAATGCCAATAATGGCAATAACCACCAATAATTCGATCAACGAAAAACCGTTACGATCTGTCGGCTTTTTCGGCAATAGGCAAATTGGTTCGGGCGGGAGGCTGAACAATTTACAAAATTTGGCAGGGTTTTTAATAACAACCACTCCTACTCTATACAGTCATAAGGCTATCGCGGTTTATAGCTCAGTCCAAACAAAAATGCCGGGTTTAACCCCGGCATTTCCTAAAAATTTCGTTAAGCCAAATGGCTCAGCTTGTGCTTAATCGCACTTAGTCACATTGAGCAGAGCCGCTGCTTGTGCCCTCGGCAAAGATGTAAGCTTTGTGCGGAGCCACTTTGCCCATCACACCCAAAGCCGTTGAATCGACCGAGTAGGTAATGGTGCTGGCTGACGCGGTGCCTGACAAAGCCAGCTCATATTTCAGACGCGGGTTTGAGCCCTCACCGATTTTGATGGTGGTCACTTCACCGGCCGTCACATTGCCGTCAAAGGTCAATTTGATTTGGCTCGATGAACACTCAACGCTGGACAGGGATGCTGCCTGAGCACTTGAAAAAGAAACCGCAGCCGCGGCCAGAATAATAAACTTACGCATCATAAACTCCTAGTTACATGATTTAGTGTCAGTGTCGCCATCGGCGGTTGTTTCAACAGCCACCGGCCACACATTCCAAGAATAGGTGTCTTCATAATTCTTCCGCGTCGGGCGAATGGTGAAGGTATCGCGGTCCGAATCCCAAGTGCCGCTAAGCGGCTCCAACTCAACATAATTCGAAGATGATGAGTCTTGTTTGAACTTGAGGGATGTGAGGCCAACTGATGCATCATCATCATCATAATCATTTACCGCGCTGGCAAATGTGATGATCAATTTCGGCGGCGTGCAATCGACGGATGAGATATCAGCCGCATGTGCCGTTCCGGTTGTGGCAATCAGGCCAGCAAAGATAATTTTTTTCAACATGAGAGTACTCCTATTCAGCATAAGTACAGAAATTAGCGTCCCCATTCGGGATGCTGTAGCTAACGGTTTGGTCCAAATCACGAACCGGATCGGTTGACAGACCACCCCACTCTACCAAGTAACCTTGGATAGCGCCGTTATCATGGGCAAAGTCATTCCAGCGCGCCGAACTCCAAACGTGGAGATAATGCTCAGACGAGCTGCAGCAGTTGTTCGGCTCGTCCGGGCCGGCGGTGCCGTTCCAGTTCTCATAGGCGTTATTGGTTGGCGTCCAGGCAGATGAGCCTTGGTCACGGCCGAACTGGGTCATTTTTTCCGGACCGGTGACCCAATACCAATATCCTTCACCATGTGTCTGGCTGCCTTTGTCACCGGATGACACGCCGCAGCGGTTCATAACGTTTGAATTGTCGAGACGGTCACACGCACCTAGCCAGCCAATGCCCTGCACTTTCTCGGTCAGAACATCTTGCTCGGCTTGCGAGGTTGGTGTTGCGAGATAACCCGTCATACCGAAAAGGGTTTTGGCCGCCGCATCTTCACGGGCATCTTTGAATTTGATGTCATTGTCTGAATAATACTCATAATAGTGATACGAGCCGTCAGAGTGCAGATATGGCACGCGGTTACTCAGTGTAAACGCCAAGGTGCGCGATGTCGTGGTTGGTGAGCTGCCTGAGTTAAAGATATAGCCGACACGCTTAAACAAGCTGACCCAATTGGCCTCGGTCGTTGTGCCATAGAAACGCATGATACCGGTTGACGGGTCATAACGCGCCTCTGTGACGCCGGATACACCAAGTGTGGTGTATTTCTTAATCGAGTTGGCGCCCACGGTTTGCACCGTCACATTCGGGCCTTGAATGAACAGCAAGTCAGAGCTGTCAAAGCTGCCGGTAATCGATACGGCGGCACCGGTAATGCTGTCCGTATTGGCGTTAAAGTCAGCCCCTGTCACTTGCGTATTGGTGATGCAACCGTTTTCGTTCGACACTTTCAGCGTTGCCGTTTTCGGTGTCGTGGTTGTTTTACCATAGGTCTGTGAGGTATTGGCATCGGTTGATGTGATGCTCAGCGTATATGTGCCGGCATCCAAATCCTGCACATTAACACCGCTGGCCAGCGCAATCTGACCGCTTGAATTCAAAGCAAACAAAGTGCTTGAGGCTGATGTCGTTGACACCAGACCGGTCGGCGCCGTGTGGGTTTGCGTAATGGTGTGGGTTACATTGGCCGGGCTAGCTGTGCAACCTGAGAAATCAGACGCGCCACAAGTGCCGTCATAGACCGGCAGAGCCGTTGACGTCAGCGATGAGGAACTTGTGCCATCCATATTAATGGTCGGTACGGTACCGATTGACGGCGGATAAACCGCCCAAGTGTTACCGTCAGCAACCGCATCAGATACGCTGGAGCCGCTGGCCAATTCGGTTGCGTAAGCGCGGGCATACAGGCCATTGCCGGTTGTGCGAACCGAGCTGCCTGCCCCATCATCTTTCGCCAGCAAATTAACGAATTCGCTTTCTGAGATGGTGCCGTCATCATTGGTGTCGAAGATTTTCAGAGCATCTGAATCACCGACCGAATAATTGGTTGAACTGTCGGAGAAGGCGGTTTTCAACGAGCCGAGCACGCTGGTGCCGGCTGTGATAATCGCGTCTTCAACAAAGTCATCACCATCTGAGGCGGCGCTTGCCAAGCAAGTTGCATCGATGGTTGCGCCGCAATGCGTGGCAATGCCCTTCAGCAGAGCACCGGCTTGTTGCGCAGAAGAATAAGTAAATGAGATGCCGCTCATATTTTCAAATTTGCGGACAACTTCTGAGGCGGTCAGCGTGCCGTCTTCGTCATTGTCGAAAAAGGCAATTACCGCATCTTGCGCGGCTGAGCCGTCAGATGTGGCGCTGCCATCGGCAATCATGGCGTTGCCAAGGGCTGTCAGCGCGGCGTCTTCCGTGCTGTCGCAGCCATCAGTACCGCAAATGCCTTCATCGACGCTTGACGGGCTGGACGACAAAACAATGCCGGAGCCGCTGCCGGTGCTCAATGTGCCTGAGCCGAATTCAGAAGTTGAAAAAGTAGCGTAGGCAGCCGTCGACATGGCGACCAAACCCAACCCACTTAATAACAGTTTACGCTTTTGCATTGATAACTCCAAAAACTAGTACGATGTAAAATTAGGTGATTGCGCAACACGATGCCAGCCTAATCGTGCCGAAAAGACCTAAACTTATTTTAATGATTTATTAACCGAGAGATTAGTTGCCGGGTGTCGGGCACTTTGTCGGATTGTTGACCATATATTTCTTTTTACAGTCGGCGACATCAGCTGCATTTTTGCAGCCCGGATTATCCGGATCAGATGTTTCGTCGTAAAAATCAACGTCAGTCGTGGTGCAGTTGGCCTGCCCGGTGCAGGCGCACTGGTATAATTTATAGGTGCTGGAGCCCACCAACGCGTTTGAGTCAACACAGGCCAGCATGATGGCGCCACGCGGCACGGAGACATATTTGGCCGCAGATGCCGCAATGACCGGTGCTTCAAAACCACAGGCTGAGACGGATGGCGAGGTGCCGGTTGACGTCAGCCCCCATGAGGTCATGTTCGACGTCGCTGAGGATGAGTAATTGTTCAACAAGCGATTGCCGTTAAACACGCGATAGCAATTTTCGCGGTGCGGGTTGCGCCCTTCTTCAACATTATTGACGTGGTTCACGATGGCATCCAATTGCGCGAGGCAGGTGGAAGAACTGGTGATACCGGTGTTCAAATCGGTAGCGCCGCCCAGATTTTCTTTAATCGACAGATTATCTTGTTCAACGGCGCGGGACATGATGGCCAGGTTGGCTTTGGCCGCTTCATCTTTAGTCGCGTCAATATAGCCTTGATAGCCGACAACACCGACGGCGGCCAGAATGCCGATAATGGCCACAACAACCAAAAGTTCGATTAGTGAGAAGCCGGAGCGATTGCCAAACATTGGAACACCTAAAACAACGATTAATTTGTCGGCATAGTGGCAAGAGTTGCCCGATAATTCAAGCGAAACTGACGGTCATCCCGTCAAAGGCCGGTTCAATGTGTGACGGCAATTCGCGCTTCAGCGTTTCATAGTCCAAATCCACATGCAGATTTGTCAGAATGGCGCGCTTCGGCTTTAATTCCTCGATCAAGCGAAGGGTTTTGTCGAGGTGAAAATGGGTTGGATGTGGGTCGCGGCGCAAAGCATCGACAATCCAGCAGTCCAAATCACTGACCGCCGCATAGCTCTCTTCCGGCAGATCGCTAATATCGCTTGAATAAGCCACATTATCGATGCGAAAACCGAGCGAGTCAATCTGACCATGAATTTGTCGGAACGGCGTTGCGACAATGTCACCACCCTCCCCGCCAATTGTAATGTCGCGATAAGGCGTATCGATGCGGTTATCCTGCAAAATTGACGGATATTGCGATCCCTTGGCTTGCGAGAAACAATATGAAAACCGCGAGGTCAGCGTATTTGAGGTCGCTTCATCCATCCAAACCTCAATACGTTTGCGCTTGGCGTAAACCATAGCCCGCACATCATCAATGCCATGCGTTTGATCGGCATGGTCGTGCGAATATAAAATCGCGTCCAACCATGTTGTTTGCGCGTCAATAAGCTGTGCGCGCATATCCGGCGAAGTATCAATCAGCACGGCGGTCTCACCGTCAGGGCCGCTTTGTTTGACCAGCAGCGAGCAGCGCGAGCGGCGGTTTTTCGGATTGGCCGAATCGCATTTCCCCCAATCCCCGTCCAAACGCGGCACGCCACCGGACGAGCCGCACCCAAGAATTCGAAAACTCAGGCTCATGCAGCACTCATGCGGGGTGCTTTGGCAAACAGCCGATAGAAATTATCCGTGGTGATGCGCGCCAACTCTTCCGGCGACACGCCCTTCAGGTCGGCCAAAGCGGCGGCAGTGTCGGCAACAAAAGCCGGTTCATTGCGCTTGCCGCGATTGGGCACAGGCGCCAGAAACGGCGCATCGGTCTCAACCAACAACCGCTCCAACGGAATGGACTTTATCGTTTCGCGCAAATCAGTTGCGTTTTTGAAAGTCGCAATGCCGGAAATGGAAATGTAAAAACCGATATCCAATGCCCGCTTGGCCAGCTCCGGTCCGGCGGTGAAGCAATGAATAAGGCCGGGATAGGCGCCCTTTTGCATTTCATCTTCCAGAATATCAGCGGTGTCTTCATCAGCATCGCGGGCATGCACGATGAGCGGCAACTGGCTTTGCCGTGCCGCCTCAATATGGGCACGAAAATTCTTCTGCTGCGCATCACGCGGGCTGTGTTCGTAAAAATAATCGAGGCCGGTTTCGCCAATGCCGACAACTTTCGAGTGCGCCGCACGGGTTACCAATGTTGCCGCATCGGTTTCCGGCTCCCTTCCCGCTTCATGCGGGTGAATACCGACCGAACAGACAAGCTCGTCATGCGCTTCGGCCAGGCTAATGATTTTATCGGCTTCGGTGATTTTCGTCGAAATGGTGACCATCAACTCAACCCCGGCGGCCTTGGCGCGCGACAACACGGCCGAACGGTCTTCTTCAAAATCGGCAAAATCCAAATGGCAGTGACTATCAACCAGCATGCGCGCCCTCAAATATATTGCCCGTCATCGACGGTGATGAATGAGCCGGTCATGCCTTTGCCCAAAGGCCCGGCCAACAGCAGAAGCGTGCCGTCGAGATCGCTTTTCTCGCACAAGCGGCGG
>JBMHCM010000009.1:0-5906 GCA_049889915.1 Parvibaculales bacterium | reverse complement strand
GACCGGGTTTAATGCCAATAATTATATTGTCGGCACGCATTATGACTTTGAAGTCGATGCGCAGGTCATCGCGCCTTACGTGCATGCGGTGTGGGCCTGGAGCGACAAAACGATCTTGACCACCGGCCTTCGTGTCGAAATGACCGATTATGATTACACCGACAATACTGGCGGTGGACTGAGCGGCAAACTGTATCGTCCCGACAGCCAGAGCAATGATTTTTCCGATGTGTCACCAAAACTGGGCATTGTGCATAAGCTGGCCGAGAACCGCCGCGTTTTTGCCAATCTGGCCCGTGCCGCCCGCGCCCCGCAAGTGACCGACCTATATCGTTTGCGCGATGATGACCGCACCGGTCCATTGGCGCCGCCGGAACCAGGCGATTTTGATAGCGAAACTTTGGACAGTCTCGAACTGGGCTACCGCGCGGTTTATCCGGGTGCGTCATATGAGTTGACCGCCTTTATTATGCAAAAGGAAAATTACCATTTCCGAGACGGTGACGATCGCTATGTAACGGATGGAGAAACTGACCATCAAGGTATTGAACTCAGCCTCAATTGGACACTGGCCGATGATTTGGAGCTGCAGAGCAATGTGACTTATGCGCAGCATGAATATGCTTTCGACCGCGATATTGCGGACGGCAATGCCAATGAGTTGGAAGAAATAACAGCCGGCGATCGGATTGACGGCGCCCCGGAAACGCTGGGCCATACCACGCTGACTTATAAAAACAGCGAGCGGCTTTCCACCGCGCTGGTTTGGGAGCATGTCGGCAGCTATTTCATGGATGCCTCCAACAGCACCGAATATGACGGCCATGACATCTTCGCCGCCACACTTGATTACGCATTGGCGCGCGACACGGACCTGTCGCTGCGCATCGACAATCTATTCGATGAGGCTTATGCCACCCGCGCCGATAAATGGTTTGGTGATGACCGCTATTTCCCCGGCGAAGGCCGCCGCTTTATGGCACGGCTGAAGCGCAGCTTCTAGCGGCGCGTCACGCCTTCAGGCCAATCGGGCAAGCGACACCTGTGCCGCCCATGCCGCAATAGCCATTGGGGTTTTTGCCGAGATATTGCTGATGGTAATCCTCAGCATAATAAAACACCGGCGCGTCGATAATTTCCGTGCTGATGGGGCCGAAACCGGCCGCACCAAGCTTT
Source organism: Parvibaculales bacterium (assembly GCA_049889915.1). Classification (GTDB taxonomy): domain Bacteria; phylum Pseudomonadota; class Alphaproteobacteria; order RS24; family RS24; genus UBA8337. Next base: position 4,730 of record JBMHCM010000009.1, on the reverse strand, counting down.
TGCTGATACATATCGCGGCTCGCCTCGGCGGCCGCTTTTTGCGCCGCCGTCAGACAATAAATGCCGGAGCGATATTGCGTGCCGACATCATTGCCTTGCCGCATGCCTTGCGTCGGGTCGTGGTTTTCCCAAAAGATTTGCAGCACTTTATCCAGTGAAATTTGCGCCGGATCAAACACCACTTGCACCACTTCATTATGGCCTGTCTGGCCGCTGCATACTTCTTCATAAGTCGGGTTGGGGGTAAAACCCGCCGCATAGCCGACCTGCGTGGAATATACGCCCTCGGCCTGCCAAAACTTGCGCTCAGCACCCCAAAAGCAGCCCATGCCGACAATCAGCACTTCATGGCCATCGGGCCATGGCGCCACCATATCCGTGCCCAGCACAAAATGTTTTGGCGGCACCGGCATTTGTATATCACGGCCCGGCAGGGCGGCATCGGCAGCCACCATTTCGGTTTTGCGTCCTAGTCCAAACATCGCTCTCTCCTTTTCGCAGCGCTGGCCTTAAGCATCACCGGCCTTACGCGGCACTGGTCAGCGTTGAAATAGGGCCTTCGCGGCTGCCGGCCAGAATTTGCCGCAGCCAGGCATTATCATCGGTTTCCGCCGCTTTGCCGCTGCCATGCCAGCGCAACACGCCATCATGCATCACGGCAATTTCATCATATGCTTCAGTAATGCCGACCATATTGCCGGTCACCGAAATAACGCATGCGCCGCTATCGCGGGCCAAAGACGAAATCATCCGGTCGATACGCGCCGCCAAAATCGGGTCGAGACCGGCGGTCGGATTATCGAGCAGCAAAATATCCGGCTGCGTGGCAATGGCGCGGGCAAAGCCGACGCGCTTCTGCATGCCGCCCGATAAATCAGCGGGAAACAAATCAGCATTGGCGGCCGGCAAACCGACGCGCGGCAGCAGTGCTTCCGCCTCAGAACGCGCTTCATCGCGGCTCATGCCATCGGCAATCAGCCGAAAGGCGATATTTTCCCAAACCGGCAGGCTGTCAAACAGCGCATTTTGCTGAAACAACATGCCGATACGCTTATTGAGGGCGGGTGCGCGTTCATCGGTCACGCCGACCGCTTCACCGTCAATCAAAATACGCCCGGCTTCAGGCGCATAAAGACCGGCCAAGCATTTCAGCAAAACCGACTTACCGGCCGCTGTCGGGCCAATCAGTGCCAAGGAACGCCCGGCCTCCAGCGACAGCGAAAAATCATCCACCGCCACCAGCGCGCCAAAACGTTTCGTTACATGGTCGAGAACCACACGGCTCATAAGCGTCTCTTTCTGTTGCTCACCCGGTGTGCGGTCGGGCGATCAGCACTTGCCGGTCGGCCAAGCTGACCGCATCAAACTCTACTTTGAAAATAGGCGCTAGCCGGTCCGGCGACAAGACCTCAGAGGGCGCGCCCTGTGAGCAAATCTGCCCCTCATTCATCAGCACAAGCGCATCGCAAAATTGCGCCGCCAAATGCAAATCATGCAGCACCAGCACCACGCAATGGCCGTTATCAGCGGCTTGGCGCAACACCGCCATAACGGCCAATGCGCCGGCCGCATCAAGCGATTGCACCGGCTCATCGAGCAGCAAAATCGGCGCCCCACCGACCAGCAAGCGCGCCATATGCACCCGCGCCCGCTCACCGCCCGACAAAGTGTCAATCGACCGCGCGGCAAACGCTGCAGCCCCACATTGCGCCAGCGCCGCATCGATTCTTTCCGGCACCACCGGACCAAACGGCATTAGCCCCAGCCCGACCACATCGCGGCAGCTCAACGGCCAAGCCACTGATTGAAATTGCGGCATATAGGCAATGTGCTGCGCCCGCGCCTGCGGGTCGGCAAAGTCTGCCCCAGCCAGCGCCACCTCGCCGTGCTGTGGCGCCAGCAAACCGGCAGCCAGTTTCAGCAGCGTGGTTTTACCCGCCCCATTGGGGCCGATGAGACCGGTAATCTGCCCGGCTTCAAAGCGCACCGAAGCCTTATTTACAATCGGCTTTTCAGCCAGCTGAAAAGAAACATCGGCCAGGTCAAGCATGGCGCACCCAACCGGTTTGATGATTGTCAGCTGCGAATACATGCGGATGCAGAATTTCGGCGACAATGCGCGCCGATTGCAGTAGCCGCGGGCCGGGCCGATTGAAAAAGTGATTGCCATTGACCAAATAGACCTCGCCATTGCGTACGGCGCGCAAGGCTTGATATTCCGGCAGGTCAACCAACGCCGCCATTTCATCGCGGGCGCGGGCAATGTCAAAGCCACACGGACCGACGATAATCACATCCGGGTCCGCGGCGGCAATATCGCCCCAGCTCACGGTCGGTGAATGTACGCCGTCATCACCCAACACCACATCGCCCCCGGCGGCGGCGATGGTTTCGGGCATCCAATTGCCGGCCCCCATCAGAGGCGCCGTCCATTCCATGAAGAAAACCTTTTTGCGCGCCAGCGTGTCGGTTTGCGCTTTCAGCGCGGCAAAGCCGTCAGCAATTTCTTGATTAAGGGCTGCGCCTGCTTGCTCGACACCCAGCGCGGCGGCGACATTGGCAATATCTGTGGCGACATCGGCCAACGTCATCGGCTCCAGCGAAACAAGTTTCGGGTTGGGGGTGCCGACCCAATCATGCAAGGCTTGCTCCACCTCGCCAAGGCTGACGGCACATAACTCGCATTGCGATTGGGTAACGACAAAATCGGGAGCCAAAGCGCGAATCTTTTCGGCGTCGAGCTTATAGACCGAGACACCATCTTCCACCAAGGCACGGACATCGCGGTCAATGGTGGCGGCATCGGCCAGCGGGTTCATTTTCGGCTGCGTCAGCACCGGCAAATGGGCAAAGCCGGTCGGCCAGTCGCATTCATGCGACCGCCCGACCAGATTTTCGGCCAAACCCAGCGCAGCGACAATCTCGGTCGCGCTGGGCAGAAGGGAAACGATTTTCATAGCCTCCCTTTTAGCACATTAAAACTGCGTGGTGACGCCGATATAGGCTGCGCGCCCCGGCGTGCCGTAACCGGAGACGGTTTCATAATCCTCATCCGCCGCGTTTTCGATACGCCCATAAGCCTTAACGGCCTCGCTGATTTGATAAGCGGCATTGAGATTTAGCAACGTGTAGTCATCGAGTTCGACCGCGCTGACATCTACCACACCCTGAACTTGCTTGACCGTTGCGCCAATATTGATGCGTTCAGACATCGCAAAGGTCACCGCGGCAATGTTTTGCAAACGCGGCACGCGCACTTCGCGCTCAAAGCCGGAGCCACTACCTGTCGGCTTGTCACTATCCGTATAGCTTGACGAGAAATCGACCGTTAGCCTGTCGCTGACATCTGCCGAGACCTCCAACTCCAAGCCGCTTACCTCACTGGTACCGGCAATTTGTTCGTTCACATAAGTGTTGGGGTCATAGCCAATAATATCTTCCACTTCCGTTTGATAGGCTGTGACCGAGACTTCGACATTTGCGGATATAGCGACATCAAGACCGATTTCGGAACTGACGCTGGTTTCCGGCTTCAACGCATCGTTACCGTAAATCGCAAGATATAATTCGCTCAGGCTGGGTGCGCGGAATCCGGTGCCATGGGCTGCACGCAGACGATAGTCGGGGGCTATGGCGTAAGCTGCCGTTGCCCGATAGGTGTTATGGGTGCCGAACAGATCATGGTCATCCTGACGGGCAGCCAGAGTAACGGTCAAAGCGTCGCCTACCCCCTGTTGCACCAACATATAGGCCCCAATCACGTCAATCTCATGGCTGCCATCATCCGATTGCTCAGAGTCAGCACCGAGGATAAATGACAATTTGTCACCAGCGGCATAAACCGATTTGTAATCCGCAGTCAGACGTTCGACATCGACAGTCGCCGATAGGGCCGATGCGGTATAGCGCAGCGTATCGCCGTCATAGCTGGTGACGCCTAAACTATGAGACCAAGCGTCGGTTTCCAAAGAAACAGCCAAGCGCGCTGCTGTTCGATCGAAATGTTCGTACTTATTGCTCTCATCGGTTGAAAAGCCGTCTGTATCCAATTCACCCTCGGCATGCCGCAAAACCGCATCAACAAAAAGGCCCTCGCCAATTTGGCGGCTGATTTTTGCGTTCATAGTGGTGTTCTGATAGCCGTCATCATCAAGCGCTTGGTTTCCGCTAGGTGTCGTGCGCGCAGAAATACCGTCTGTTTGATAACGGGCTACACCATAGCCATATGCCAAGCCGTCTGCCTCACCCTTACCGGTCAGGGAAAAGCGGGTTGAGTTATTTTCGCCCATTTCGGCGCGGGTCTTTTGTCGTGTCGCACCGCCTATTTCAGTGAACTGTGAAATCACGCCGGCAATTGTGTTGGAGCCATACAGCACGCCCTGCGCGCCACGCAGAATTTCGACCTGCCCTACGCCATCCGTGACGACATCGTTCCACAGCACTTGATTTGACCCCGGATCAAACATCGAAATGCCATCAACCACCAAATCGGTATATTTACCCGGCAGACCGCGTAGGAACACATTCGACAACGTGCCCGGCCCGCCATTTTGCGGCACATTGATGCCTTTCAGCTTCAGCGCATCCTGCAAATAGGTAATTTGCTGCGCCTCCAAATCGGCCGCCGTGATGACATCCACCGAGGCACCTATTTCGGCCGCGTGTGTGGGAATGCCGGTCGCCGAGACAATGATCTCATCCACCTCTTGCGCCATAACATGTGTTGTGAC
>JBMHCM010000008.1:0-15222 GCA_049889915.1 Parvibaculales bacterium | reverse complement strand
ATGGCTTCCTCATCATGCGCGACAACCACCACCGTATTGCCGAGATCGCGCAGCCGCGTAAGCGTGTCCAACAGGCGGGTATTGTCGCGCTGGTGCAGGCCGATGCTCGGTTCATCCAGCACATACAAAACGCCGGTCAGGCCGGAGCCGATTTGTGAGGCAAGGCGAATGCGTTGGCTTTCACCGCCCGACAGCGTGCCGCTATTGCGCGATAGGGTGAGATATTCCAACCCGACATCATTGAGAAATTTCAGCCGCTCGCGGATTTCCTTCAGGATGCGCACGGCAATTTGTTTCTGCTTGGCGGTCAGCTTTTTTTCCAGACCGTTAAACCAGTCTTCCGCCGTCCGAATGGACATTTGTGCCACTTCACCAACATGCAGATCGGCAATCTTCACGGCCAGCGCTTCCGGCTTCAGACGATGCCCGCCGCATGCCTCACAATCAGTGACCGATTGAAACTTTTCAATTTCTTCGCGCGCCCAATTGCTATCGGTCTCGCGATAGCGCCGTTCCAAATTGGGAATAACCCCCTCAAACGGTTTTTTCGTCTTATAGCTGCGCAGGCCATCATCGTAAGAAAAGGTAATAACTTCCTCGCCGGTGCCATACAGAATGACGTCCTTGGCCTTTTGCGGCAGGGCGCTCCATTTATCCGACATTTTGAATTCATAATGCCGCGCCAGCGCTTCCAGCGTTTGCGTGTAATAGGGCGATGAGGTTTTCGACCATGGCGCAATAGCGCCTTTATAGAGCGTCAGCCCACCATCCGGCACGACGGCAATCGGGTCGATGAAAAACTGCGTGCCGAGGCCATCGCAAGACGGGCAGGCACCAAACGGGTTGTTGAACGAAAACAGCCGCGGCTCAATTTCATCAATGGTGAAGCCGGAGACCGGGCAGGCAAAGCGGGCTGAAAAGACAATCCGTTCCGCGTCTTCATCGGCTTTTTTGTCGGCCATTTCGGCCACTGCAATGCCGTCTGTCAGGCCCAGCGCCACTTCCATGGAGTCGGCGACGCGGTTACCGAGGTCAGGCTTCACGACCAGCCGGTCAACCACCACGTCAATATCGTGCTTCAGCTTTTTATCCAGCGCCGGCACATCAGCGATTTCGTAAAATGTGCCGTCTACTTTGACACGCTGAAAGCCGCGCTTCTGCAGCTCGGCAAAATCGCGCTTATACTCGCCTTTACGGCCACGGACGATAGGCGCCAGCAGATATAATCGTGTGCCCTCCGGCAGTGCCATCACCTTATCTACCATCTCGCTGACCGTTTGGCTTTCAATCGGCAGGCCGGTGGCCGGTGAATAGGGGATGCCAACGCGGGCATAAAGCAGGCGCAAATAGTCAAAAATTTCCGTGACCGTGCCGACCGTTGAACGCGGATTGCGCGAGGTGGTCTTTTGCTCAATGGAAATGGCCGGCGATAGGCCGTCAATCTGGTCGACATCCGGCTTTTGCATCATTTCCAAAAACTGCCGCGCATAGGCCGACAGGCTTTCGACATAGCGGCGTTGACCCTCGGCATAAATCGTATCGAACGCCAAAGAGCTTTTGCCGGAGCCGGACAAGCCGGTAACCACAATCAGCTTATCGCGCGGCAGGTCGAGCGAGACGTTTTTCAAATTATGTTCGCGCGCACCAACAATACGGATTTGTTTGGCTTGCGGGGCTTTGGTCTTTTTACTGGCCGGCATAATATCCTCTCAATTGCTGGCTAATTTAGACTTTTTTCCACCATTGTCGAAACGGCAAATTGACCGATGCGAAGTATCCACAGCTTAGCAATTGCGTTTTGCTGTCATTTGCGGTCGAGTCACTTAGGGTCAGAAAACAACAAGGAGAAGGATCATGGCCGGAAGCGTAAACAAAGTGATTTTGGTGGGCAATCTGGGGGCCGACCCGGATATTCGCAGCACCAAGGATGGACGTCCCGTCGTCAATCTGAGCATTGCAACAAGTGAAAACTGGCGCGACAAAAACAGTGGTGAGCGTCGCGAGAAGACTGAATGGCACCGCGTGGTCATCTTCTCCGAAGGACTGTGCCGCATTGCCGAGCAATATCTGAAAAAGGGCTCAAAGGTGTATGTTGAGGGCCAGCTGCAAACCCGCAAATGGCAAGATGATAACGGCAATGACCGCTACACCACAGAGGTGGTTTTGCAGAATTATGGCGGCGTGATGACCATGCTGGACAGCCGCAATAGCGGTGGTGATTTCCAAGCCATGGGCAACGATTCGCCGGCCCCGGCCATGGCCGCACCGGCAGCTGGTGGCATGGATGATGATATCCCGTTTTAGGGCTTAAAAACGCAATAAAAACAATGGTTTATTTTGGAAATCGAGGTGCTTAATTAAGTGTCTCGATTGTTCTTTTTATGATACCATTTTGACTGGAAAACGTGCTGTTATAGCGCGTCCGACGAGTTTAAAAAAAGGCTGATATTTCGTGACCGATACGCCCGAAAACCCGACCGATAATGAAGACGATATTGTCGAGCTGGACGCTGAAAATGCGGCCACTGACACCGATGCTGATGGCGCTGCCGGTGGAGGCAGTGACGGTGGCGATAATGGCGATGGCGGAGACGGCCCGGTCGGTTTTGTGCCGAGCGAGGATGACGGCGACATAAACCCAATCAGCATTGAGGAGGAGATGAAAACCTCCTACCTCGATTATGCGATGAGCGTGATTGTTTCGCGCGCGCTGCCCGATGTGCGCGACGGCTTGAAGCCGGTGCACCGCCGTATTCTGTTCTCGATGAATGAGAATGGCTATGACTACAACAAGCCGTATCGCAAATCAGCCCGCGTGGTCGGTGATGTTATCGGTAAATATCACCCGCATGGCGACCAATCGATTTATGACGCTTTGGTGCGTATGGAGCAGGATTTCTCCATGCGTCTGCCGCTATTGGACGGTCAGGGCAATTTCGGTTCGGTTGACGGTGATCCGCCGGCTGCCATGCGTTACACCGAAGTGCGGATGGCCAAACCGGCGCATGCGCTGCTTGAGGATATCGACAAGGATACGGTCGATTTCCAAGACAATTATGATAACTCCGAACGCGAACCGGTGGTGCTGCCGGCCCGTTTCCCAAATCTGCTGGTCAATGGCGCCAACGGCATTGCTGTGGGCATGGCGACCAATGTGCCGCCGCATAATTTGGGCGAATTGGTCGATGCCGCGCAGGCGTTGATTGAAAATGCCGAATTAACCGATGAGGAATTGCTGCAGATTGTACCGGGACCGGATTTCCCGACCGGTGCGCTTATTCTTGGCTATAGCGGTTCCAAATCCTCGGTTATGACCGGCCGTGGCTCAATTATCATGCGCGGCCGCGCTGCCGTAGAAGAAATTCGTAAAGACCGCGAAGCGATTATCATCTCGGAAATTCCGTATCAGGTGAATAAGGCCTCGATGATTGAAAAAATTGCCGAGCTGGTGCGCGACAAGACGATTGAGGGCATTGCCGATTTGCGTGATGAAAGTGACCGCCACGGCATGCGTGTGGTTGTTGAGTTGAAGCGCGATGCGGTGGCCGATGTGGTGCTCAACCAGCTTTATCGCTACTCACAGCTGCAAACCAGCTTCGGTGCCAATATGCTGGCGCTCAACCATGGCAAGCCGCAATTGATGAATTTGCGGCAAATGCTGCAAGCCTTTATCGCTTTCCGTGAAGAAGTTGTCACGCGGCGGTCGAAATTCGAGCTGAATAAAGCCCGCGACCGCGCGCATGTGTTGGTCGGCCTGGCGATTGCCGTTTCCAATATTGACGAGATTATTGCGCTTATTCGCAAGGCGCCGTCTCCGGCTTCGGCCCGCGAGCAGCTGATGGCACGCGATTGGCCGGCCAAGGATGTCGCTGAATTGGTGGCGCTGATTGACGACCCGCTGCATCGTGTATCGGATGACGGCACCTATAAGCTGAGCGAAGCGCAAGCCCGCGCCATTTTGGAACTGCGCCTGCAACGCCTGACCGCCATGGGGCGCGATGAAATTGCCGATGAATTAACCGATTTGGGTGAACAGATTTCTGACCTGCTGGATATTCTGCGCTCGCGCGACCGCGTGATGGCGATTATCCAAACCGAACTGGCCGAAGTGAAAGACGAGTTTGCCACACCGCGCCGCTCTGAATTTGTTGAGCATGACGGCGAAGTGGATGATGAATCGCTTATCCCGCAAGAAGATATGGTGGTGACGGTCAGTCACGCCGGTTACATCAAGCGGGTGCCGCTCTCGACCTATCGGGCGCAGCGCCGCGGCGGTAAGGGCCGCTCCGGCATGGCGACCAAGGATGAAGATTTCGTCAGCCGCATTTTCGTAGCCAATACGCACCAGCCGGTTCTGTTCTTCTCAACGACCGGTATGGTTTACAAAATGAAGGTCTGGAAGTTGCCGGCCGGTAGCCCTCAATCGAAAGGCAAGGCGCTGGTTAATCTGCTGCCTCTGCAAGAGGGTGAAAGCATTGCCGATATTATGGCACTGCCGTCTGATGAGGATAGCTGGGCTGATTTGAATGTCATGTTCGCCACCAGCTTCGGCAATGTGCGGCGTAATGATTTGTCGGATTTCATCTCGATCAACCGTAATGGCAAAATCGCCATGAAGCCGGATGAGGGCGAGCGGATTATCGGGGTGGAAACCTGCTCTGACAGCGATGATGTGCTGTTGACCAGCTCCAATGGCCGCGCCATTCGCTTCCCGGTCGAAAAAGTGCGCGTGTTCCGCAGCCGTAATTCAACCGGTGTGCGTGGCATCAAGCTGGAAGAGGGCGCCAGCGTCATTTCGCTGGCCATTTTGCGCGGCTCAGACGCCACACCGGCCGAGCGGGCGACTTATCTCAAGCAGGCAGCGGCCATACGCCGTGCTGCCGCCGGCGATGAGGCTGAGGTCGAAGAAGTCATCACGGATGATGAGGAAGTGACGGAAGAGGTCGCCTTGTCACAAGAACGCTATGCCGAGATGGGTGCCAATGAGCAGTTTATCCTAGCGGTCAGCGAAAACGGCTATGGCAAACGCTCATCGGCTTATGAATATCGCGTCTCCGGGCGCGGCGGTAAGGGCATTATCGCCATGACCGTCACCGAGCGGAATGGCGACCTGCTGGCTGCTTTTCCGGTAGAGGAGAGCGATCAGATTATGCTGGTGACCGATGGCGGTACGCTTATTCGCTGCCCGATTGACGATATCCGCATTGCCGGCCGTAACACGCAAGGTGTGACGATTTTCAAAACCGAGGATGATGCAAGGGTTGTATCTGTGGCGCATTTGGCCGATGCTTCCGACGATAGCGATGGCGAGGATGAGGCTGCAGACGCTGAAACAGATGCGGATACGGCCGCAACAGCCGCCGATGATGCGCCGCAAGGTGAGGCAGACGGCGGCGAGGAGAGCTGATAATGCGCGTTGGATTTTACCCCGGCAGTTTTGACCCGATTACCAACGGCCATATTGATATCATCAAACGGTCTTTGGCGATTGTTGATAAGCTGATTGTCGGTATTGGCATCAGTGCTACCAAGACGCCGATTTTCACCTTTGAGCAGCGTCAGGCAATGATTGACGCCGAAATTGGCCCGCTGGCCAAGCAAAAGGGCGTAGAAATGCAGGTTGTCAGCTTTCAGGACCTGTTGGTTCAGGTGGCGCGCGACCATGGGGCGCATATCATCCTTAGGGGCTTGCGCAGCGCCGCGGATTACGAGTATGAAGCGCAAATGACTTCCATGAACCGGTCTATGGCACCGGAAATCGAAACCATATTCCTGCCGGCGTCGCCGGAAGTCAGCTTTGTATCGTCTACATTGGTACGGCAAATTTTGGCAATGGGCGGCGATATCAGTCCGTTTGTGCCACAGTCCGTTATCGATGAAATCAAATAAAATCAATTATTTATACGGAGAATGAAATGCGTTACTTGATAGCTTTCGGGATGATGTTTGCCTTGCTCGCAAGCCCGGTATCGCTGGTCAATCAAGCCCAGGCAGCCGGTCATGGCAATCATGGCGGTAAGGGGCATCACAAGGAGAGTATTATGCTGTTGGAGTTGAAAACTGGTACGGTGAAAATCAAATTGCGCGATGATTTGGCGCCAAACCATGTTGAGCGCATCAAAACGCTGATTGGTGAGAAGTTTTATGACGGCATCATCTTTCACCGTGTGATCGATGGCTTCATGGCACAAACCGGCGACCCGACCGGCACCGGTATGGGCGGTTCTGACTATCCTGATCTGCGCGCCGAGTTTTCTTCTGAGCCGTTTAAGCGCGGCACGCTGGGCATGGCCCGCTCGCAGCATCCGGACAGCGCCAATAGCCAGTTCTTCATTTGCTTTGACGACGCAACATGGCTGAACGGCCAATACACCGTCTTCGGTGAGGTTGTTGAAGGCATGGAACATATTGATGCCATCGCCAAGGGCGAGCCGCCGGCCAATCCGGACAAAATCATTTCCATGCGTCTGGCTGACTAACCAAGCCCATGCAGGTTGATGATTTCGACTTTGACCTGCCGGAAAGTCTGATTGCTTTAAGACCTGCACAGCCGCGCGACACTGCGCGGCTGTTGCACATTCCGGCCGAGGGACAGTTTGGCGATCGCATCATGCGCGATTTGCCCGATGTGCTGTGCGCCGGTGATGCTTTGGTGGTCAATGTCACCAAGGTTATTCCGGCCCGTCTGCTCGGTATCCGCCACCGGCCGGGAGCTGAAGGAGCCAAGACAGAGATAACCCTGACCGAAAGGCTGGGGCCGGTTGACTGGAAATGCTTTCTAAAACCGGCCAAGCGGGTGAAGGATGGCGATATTATCGCTTTCGGTGATGTCGAGGCCGTGGTCAGTAACCGCGAAGGCGGGGAGGCGCAGTTGAGCTTTCAAATCGCGCCGGACAGCATGGAAACCACGCTGGCTGAACTCGGCACCATGCCTTTGCCACCCTATATTGCCGGCAAACGCGCCCCCGATACGCAAGATAATGATGATTATCAAACCCTATTTGCCCGCGAAGACGGTGCGGTGGCCGCGCCGACAGCCGGTCTGCACTTCACGCCGGAGCTGGTGGCCAAGCTGAAAGCCAAGGGTGTGGCGTTTCACGAGGTGACCCTGCATGTCGGCCCCGGCACGTTTTTGCCGGTCAAGGTCGACAATATTGCCGAGCATAAAATGCATGGTGAATGGGGGCAGGTGACGGCCGAAACGGCAACGGCTTTGAACCAAGTAAAAGCCGATGGGGGCCGTGTAATATGCGTCGGCACCACTTCGCTGCGTCTGCTTGAAAGCGCGGCGCGCATTACCGGAAAAATTGAGCCTTTTGAGGCGGTTACAGATATATTCATTACGCCCGGCTTTAATTTTAAAGCGGCCGATATGTTGATGACCAATTTCCATTTGCCGCGCTCAACCCTGTTCATGTTGGTGTCGGCTTTCGCCGGTTATGAACGCATGAAAGCAGCTTATGATCATGCCATTGCTGACGGCTATCGGTTTTACTCTTATGGTGATGGCAGCTTGTTGGAAAAGGCTGATTGATGAAGTTCACCCTGCACAAAACGGATGGTATGGCGCGGCACGGCACGATTGAGACGCCGCGTGGGGCCATTCGCACACCGGCCTTTATGCCGGTCGGTACCGCTGCCACGGTAAAGGCGATGTATCCTGACCAAGTGCGCGATTTGGGTGCCGATATTGTGCTTGGCAATACTTATCATCTGATGTTGCGGCCCGGCGCGGAAGAAGTGGCGGCTCTGGGCGGTCTGCAGTCCTTTATGCAATGGGATGGGCCGATTTTAACCGATAGCGGCGGCTTTCAGGTGATGTCACTGTCCAAACTGGCGAAAATGAGCGAGGACGGCGTGCGCTTTCAAAGCCATATTGATGGCAGTAAGCATATGCTGACGCCGGAGCGCAGTATTGAAATTCAAACCCTGCTGGGGGCCAATATCCGCATGGTGCTGGATGAATGCACACCTTATCCGGCAACCTATGAGGAAGCTGAGCGCTCGATGCAGCTGTCTATGCGTTGGGCCGGCCGCAGTAAGGCGGCTTTTGGGCAATATGATAAGGGCGAGGGCGACGCGCTGTTTGGCATTGTGCAGGGCGGCGTATACGAAGATCTGCGTCATATCAGTGCCGCTGAATTGCAGCAAATCGGCTTTGACGGTTATGCCGTCGGCGGCTTGGCGGTCGGCGAGGGGCAAGAAATGATGCTGAAAGTGCTGGATTTCACGACGCCGGTGCTGCCGCAGGACCGGCCACGTTATCTGATGGGGGTCGGCACGCCGGATGATTTGGTCGAAGCGGTGTCGCGCGGCATTGATATGTTTGATTGCGTGATGCCCAGTCGGGCCGGGCGGCATGGCACGGCCTATACATGGCGCGGCATGGTGAATATTCGCAATGCCCGCCACAAAGACGACCCGCGTCCGTTAGATGAAAACAGCCCATGTGAGGCCAGCAGCCGCTATAGCCGTGCTTATTTGCACCATTTGCACCGCTGTGGCGAGTATCTCGGTGCCATGTTGCTGACTTGGCACAATTTGGCTTTCTATCAAGAGTTGATGGCCGCCATGCGCGCCGCCATTGCCGAAGGCCGGTTCGAAGAATTTCGCGAAGACTTTAAGCGTCGTCAAGCGGGCGGGGATATTGACCCGCGCGACTGATAACGGCCAAACCGCCAAGCAGCGGTAAAATAAGCATCAAATTATCGCCACATTTACCACCCATCGTTTGAATGGGCGCTCAAGCATGCCCTCGGTCAGAAAAAGGAATAACAATATGACCAAACTCTCTCTTTTGCCCGCGCTGGCGGTGCTGTTTTTCGCCACGGCTTGCGTCAGCTTTGAGCCGATACCGTTCAATGAGGCTGAACTTACCGATAAGGCCAATGCCGGTGATGCATTCTCACAGGCTAAGCTTGGCCAGCATTATATGTTTTTAGATATTGAAAAAGGCATTTATTGGCTGGAAAAAGCGGCCGCGCAAGATGAGCCACAGGCGCTGTATTTGTTAGGCTCTTTGAACGAGCAAGGCGCCATGTTCAAACGCAATATGCAGGTGGCGTATGAATATTATTTGCGTGCTGCCAAGCTGAATAATGGCCCGGCGCAAGAGGCCTTGGCGCGGATTTATGCGCATGGCTCATTGGGGCATACAAATTATAAGGAAAGCTATAAATGGCAGCTCTTGGCTGATGCGCATGGCTGGAAGCTGGACGCGCAGGATTTTGGTGCGCTGGAAATGTTGAACGCGCAGGAAAAGCAAATGGCCGAGGCCGAAGCACTTATCCTACGCGCTCAATTTGATGCCCTGTAACGGGCAGCATAGCGATTAGCTATAAATCGCGTAGGCCGCATGCAGCGCGCCCAATACAGCGCCGATCAGCAGAATACAGGTCGGAATGAAACCGATTTGAAAGCCCATGGTCCGCTGGTCGGCGGCTTTGTAATAGCCGCGCGCATAAACCAGCCGCCCAATCGGGAAGAAAATACCGATAATGCCGGCCCACATATCGGAAATCGTCAGCGCGAAAATCCACAGGCTCGGCAGAAACAGCATCAGCATTTCTTGCGTGTTTTCATAAACCCGCAAGACGCGCAGAAAATCATCCGGGCCGTCATGCTTGGGGGCTTTCACTTCATATTTGCCGCGTGCTTTGCCGACCTGCATGGCCATCCAAAACAGCACAAACAGCGACAGCAGGGTTACCAGAGCGGCGAGGGGGTATTGAAACATTGTCTTCTCCTTGGCGCGAAAGCTTTTATCAGCTTTGTTCGCGCGGTTTGGTTTTCTTCAAAATGCCGGTGAAAGTGGTCAAAACGGTGTCATCGACATAGGTTTGGCCACGGACAAAAACCAAGCTGCGCGTGGCTTTAATGACCTCACCATCAGCATAAACGATTTTGCCGATAGGCGCGGCACCGGACACAAAATCGGTCTGACATGACAGGGTTACTGAATGCTGCTCGCGCAATTCATCATGGGCAATAACAAACAGCGCGTAATCGGCAAAACTCATCAGCATGCCGCCATGCATAAAGCCGCCGCCATTCATGTGGCGGTCTTGGCATAAAAAGGCCGACAAATGCTTGCCGTTTTCCGGGTCAAGTTTCATGAAAAATGGGCCGGTTGAATCTTCAAACGGGTCGTTGCCTGTCCAACGATCCCATCCTTCCAATTGTGGTGGTGTAATCACAGTTTAATCTCCCTAATTGCCATGCAGATTAGGCAGCGTCGCGGGGCGGTGCAAGGCGCGATTTGGCCTCTGCCAACCCTTGATTTGAGGCTCACCTAAGCCTCAATCAAGTTAATGAATAACCGGTGCCGCGCACGGTGCGAATAATGTCAGGGCGCTCAGCCTTACCATCCGGTGCCTTGTTAAGGGCGCGGCGCAGCCGGCTCATATGCACATCAACCGTGCGGTCTTCAACATAAATGCCGTGGCCCCATACATGGTTCAGCAATTGGTCACGGGTAAACACGCGGCCCGGCCGCTCCATCAGCAGGGCCAGCAATTGATATTCTTTCGGCCCCAAATGCACCTCATCGCCATCGCGGGTGACGCGCATGGTTTCGGGGTTAATTTCGACATCATTGTAACGCATCACATCTTGCGTCAGCGAAGGGCGGGCGCGGCGCAGCAACGCTTTTACGCGTGATACCAATTCCCGCGGCGAAAACGGCTTGGTCACGTAATCATCAGCACCGGTGTCGAGGCCAAGGCTTTTATCGCCTTCTTCGCCGCGGGCGCTCAGCATGATAATCGGCAAGGCCTTTGTTTCTGGGCGCGAGCGCAGTTGGCGGCATACATCAATGCCGGAGGCTTCCGGCATCATCCAGTCAATGACCAGTAAATCCGGTTGCTCGGTCTCTATAGTATCGAGGGCTGCTTTGCCATTACTGGCTTGCAAAATATCGAAACCGGCTTGCTCCAAATTATAGCGCAGCAACTCCAATTGCGCCGGTTCGTCATCAACAATCAGTATGGTCGCACTCATGAGACCTCACCATATGCCTAGTCAATGTCTGGCGATTGCGCCAAATCGGCCTTCGGCCGCTCATCGGTCGGGAAAGCACCATGCACCAAATAATAAACCTGCTCGGCAATATTGGTTGTGTGGTCACCAATGCGCTCAAGGTTTTTGGCAATGAACAAATAATGCGAGCTGACAATCGGCGAAGCTTTTTGCTGCGCGATGTTTTCCAGCAATTCGCCAAACAGGCTGTTGTGCATTTGGTCAACCTCGAGGTCGCGGTCCCAGACATCCATGGCCAGCTTGGCATCACCGGTGGCATAGGCATCCAGCACTTGGTGCAGCATTTGCTGCACGGTTTCGGCAATGCGGCGAATGCTGACGTCGGAATTGTTTTCCGCGTCTTTTTCGATGATCACCAAAGTGCGTTTGGCAATGTTTTTTGACAAATCACCGACCCGCTCCAGCACGGCAGCGATTTTCAATGCGCTGATGATGCGGCGCAAATCGGTTGCCATCGGCCCGCGCGTGGCGATGATTTCAATCGCCTTTTCGTTGATCTCAAATTCCAATTGGTCGAGCTGTTGGTCTTTTTCGATAATTGCGCTCAACGCAGAGGTTTCTCGACTTTCCGTTGCCGTGATTGTGGCGGCCAATTGTTGTTCGGCCAGCCCGCCAAGCCTTGCAATGGCTTGGTTCAGCGCATCCAGCTCCTGGTCAAAGGAGGAAACAATATGTTGGTCTTGCATTAGCCAATCTTCCCTGAAATATACGCTTCCGTTTGCTGGTTTTCCGGATTCGTAAAGATTTGCTGGGTTGGGCCGTGTTCTACCAGATTGCCCAAATGGAAATAGGCGGTGCGCTGCGAAATACGCGCCGCTTGCTGCATGGAGTGGGTGACGATGACGATGGTGTAATCGTGACGCAATTCTTCTATTAACTCTTCAATAACCGCCGTGGCAATCGGGTCGAGCGCCGAGCACGGCTCATCCATCAGCACCACATCGGGGCTGACGGCGATGGCGCGGGCAATGCACAGGCGTTGCTGTTGACCACCCGATAGGCTGGTGCCGCTATCGCTTAGGCGATCTTTCACTTCATTCCACAAACCGGCCCGTTGCAGGCTCTTTTCGACAATCGCATCCAGCGCATCGCGGTTTTGCGCGATACCGTGAATACGCGGGCCGTAAGCGACATTATCGTAAATCGATTTTGGAAACGGGTTGGGCTTTTGAAACACCATGCCGACGCGGGCGCGCAACTCAACGACATCAATGCTATTGTCGTAAATATCCTGCCCATCAATGGCGATGAGACCGCCGACTTTACAGCCGTCAATGACATCATTCATGCGGTTAATACAGCGCAAGAAAGTGGACTTGCCGCAACCGGACGGGCCGATAAGCGCGGTCACCTCATGCGCATTCAAATCAAGGTCAATGCCATGCAGGGCTTGTGCCTCACCATAATGCACGGTGACGCCTTGTGCCTTGATTTTAACCTGTGGGGTCGTGTCGTTCATTTTACCACCGTTTTTCAAATCGCTTACGCATGTAAATGGCTGCTGCATTGACTATCAGCAGTAAGCTTAACAATACCACAATGCCGGCGCTGGTGCGGGCCACGAAGGCGCGCTCCGGATTGTTCGCCCACATGTAAATCTGTGCCGGCAAGACAGTTGCCTTGGCTGATACATCGGTCGGCACATCAACAATAAAGGCCATCATACCGACCATCAAAAGCGGAGCCGTTTCGCCGGCTGCCTGCGCCAGACCGATAATCGTGCCGGTCAAAATACCGGGCAGGGCCAGTGGCAGCACATGGTGCATAATCACCTGAATGCGCGAGGCGCCGACCCCCAATGCCGCTTCACGAATGCTCGGCGGTATGGAAGCAAAGGCAGCGCGCGTCGGGATGATGATACGCGGCAGCGTCATCAGCGCCAAGACCAAGCCGCCGACCAGCGGGGCAGAGCGCGGCAAATGGAAGAAATTGATAAACACCGCAAGCCCCAGCAGGCCGTAGACAATCGACGGCACGGCGGCCAGATTGTTGATATTCACTTCAATCAATTGCGTGGTGCGGTTTTTCGGGGCGATTTCTTGCAGGTAAATCGCTGCCATGACGCCGATTGGGAAGCTGACCATCAGCGTGACCAACAGCGTCCAAAGCGAGCCTACCAGTGCGCCTTTAAGACCGGCCAATTCAGGCTCGCGGCTATCGCCATTGGAGAATAATTGCATTGAGAAATGCTGCGAAATCCGACCGTCCGCCTCAAACTTATCGAGCCAAGCGAGGGCACGGTCTTTTACGACACGCTCATCTTCCGGCAGGTTGCGGTCAATCAGTCCCTTCAGCACCAAGTCGATATCATCAGACAGGGTAACCGGCAGGCTGACGGTCTCGCCGATTTTGTCAGGATTGCGCAGCACATAATCGCGCAAATCATCGGCCGCACCGATGGACAAAAACTTATATAGCTCACGCTTTTCGCGTCGCTTTTTCACATCCGGAAAAGCATCACGCAAAGAGGCCCGCACCGCGCCTTGCCAGCTGCTTTCATTCAATTCTTCGCTGTCGATGTAGCGTTCGGACAGTTCAATATCCAACGTCACATAATGATGCGTGAAGGCAGGCAGGGCGCTATAAACAATCGAGCCGAGCAAGAAAAACAATATAAGCCCGACCGTGCCGATGGCTGCCAAGCCATAGGCGCGGAAGCGGCGTTCCGATTGGTAACGTTTTTTCAGGCGCGCAGCGCGATAAGCGGGATCGGAATAATCAGTCATATTGTTCCCGATATTTATTGACCACGTAAAGCGCCAGCACATTCAAGCCCAGCGTGATGATAAACAACATCAAGCCCAGCGCAAATGCGGCGAGCGTTTTGGCACTGTCAAATTCTTGGTCACCGACCAGCAGCATGACGATTTGCACGGTGACGGTGGTAACACTTTCAAACGGATTGGCCGTCAAATTGGCAGCGACACCGGCCGCCATAACCACAATCATGGTCTCGCCAATGGCCCGCGAAATGGCCAGAAGCACAGCGCTGACAATACCGGGCAGGGCTGCGGGCAGCACCACTTGCCGAATGGTTTCAGACTGGGTTGCACCCAGCGCCGCCGCCCCGTCACGCAGCGTTTGCGGCACCGCATTGATAACATCGTCAGACAGCGATGAGATAAACGGGATAATCATAATGCCCATCACCAGACCGGCCGCCAATGCCGACTCGGAAGATAGGGTAAGGCCGATATCGGCGCCGCCATCGCGCAACATGGGGGCGACAACCAGCGCGGCGAAGAAGCCATAAACCACGGTCGGGATACCGGCGAGAATTTCAATGCCCGGCTTGGCGATATTGCGCAGACGCGGATTGGCATATTCCGACAGGTAAACCGCGGACATCAGGCCAATCGGCACGGCCACCAGCATGGCGATGAAAGTAATCATCAACGTGCCCGCAAATAGGGGAATGGCGCCAAACGAGCCGGAGCCACCGGCTTGGTCTTCGCGGATGGCAATTTGCGGCGACCATTGCAGGCCGAATAAGAACTCCAAAACCGGCACGGTTTCAAAGAAACGCAGCGTCTCGAAAATCAGCGACAAAACAATGCCGATGGTCGTCAGAATGGCAATCGCAGAGGCGACCAGCATGACATATTGCGAAACACGCTCGACCGCGTGGCGGGCGGTAAAGCGCGGGGCCAATTGGCGCAAGCCTAAAGCCAGGCCGATAATGGCGACCAAAAACACCGCTAGAGTGCGACCGTTCGCTGTGGTTTGCAGCAATTCACCATAATAGCCGGTGGCGAGGCGCACTGTGTCATCAACGAACGCTTCATTGATGGAGCCAACGTAAAACGATTTTACTTTGGCGATGGCGACGCCGATTTCACCAATGCTGGCGTCAACCATGCGGGCGCGAAGAAAGCTCTCCAGCAGGCCGTCAATTACCAGCGGGGAGACGCCGCTCCAAATGATGAGCAAGGTCAGCGGCACAAAGGTGGTGCAGACCACCAAAAAGCTGCCGTGATAGACATCACGTGAGTGCTGTTTGTCGGGGGAAGCGACGCTGATGGCGCGAATGCGCCGTTGGCCGAAGAAAAACGAAAAGGCCCCCAGCGCAAGCAAGCAGATAAAAATCGTATCAATGCTCATTGTGAAGGCCCTTTGAAAATGAGGCCGACCCGAAGGTCGGCCCCAAGAATATTTACATCGCCAGTTTTGTCAGATTCTGACAGT
>JBMHCM010000007.1:0-6213 GCA_049889915.1 Parvibaculales bacterium | reverse complement strand
ACGAGGCGGGCATATTCATCTTCGTGAATGTCGCCCTTACGAATATTGGATGATGAGACACCGGCTTGCTCGGCCAGCATACGTGTGGCCAATTGCTCAGCCGCCATCTCCAGCGAGAAGAAGCCGACAACGCCGCCATCTTTCACCTCGGTTGAACCATCCGGTTTGTGTTCGACATTGCCGCTCTGTTTGGCTTTCAAATAATTATGCGCAATGGTGAAAGCGATATTGGTGGCCAAAGCGGTTTTACCCATGGCCGGACGACCGGCGAGGATAAGCAGATCGCTTTCTTGCAGGCCGCCAAGCATTTCGTCCAGCCCCTTAAAACCGGTTGATACACCCGATAGGGAGCCCTCGCGTTGATAGGCTTTTTCTGCCATTTCAATGGCGCCGGTCAGCGAATGGTCAAAGCCCATAAAGCCGGTGGCGTGGGTGCCTTTTTCGGCAATCGAATAAAGCGCCTGCTCAGCCTTGTCGATTTGCGTATTGGGGTCTTGGTCAATATCGCCTTCAAAAGCATCGCCGACCATTTCTTGCCCAACCACAATCAGCTGACGGCGAATGGCTAAATCATAAATCGTGCGGCCATATTGTTTGGCATTGGCAATGGTGGTGGCGTTGGAGGCTAGCCGCGCCAAATAGCCGACGCCGCCCAGCGCTTCCAAACCTTCATCCATTTCCAAATAGGTTTGCAGCGTCACCGGCGAGGCGAGATTGCCATTGCCGACCAGCTTTGAGATGGCTTCAAAAATACGTTGATGCACCGGGTCGTAAAAATAATCGGCTTTTAAAAAGTCAGCGACTTGGTCGAGCGCGTCATTATTAATCAGCAGCGCGCCCAACAGGCCTTGTTCGGCCTCAATATTGTGCGGCATCTGTTTGAAATCAGATGCTTCTTGTTGTGGGTTGAGCGGTGTGACGGGTGTTTCCATATGAGGACTTTAGACAAGCCGGGCAGGGGCTGCCATGGAAAACAAAAAGCCCGCCGAAAAAATTTCCGGCGGGCCTGTTAGTAACGGGGAAAAGTCAGAATTATTATTCTGTCTCTTCCGCTTCTTCGCTTGACGCAGTTTCTTCTGCAGCCGCAACTTCTTCAGCAGGGGCTTCTTCAGAAGCGGCTTCAACAGCCTCTTCTTCACCCTCTCCGGCTTCCTCGGCTTCCTCGTCTAGGGTGACATCAACGCCTTCGTCGAAAATGGCTTCTACATCAATGATTTCATCGTCATCGAGTTGCTCGGCGGTGACATCTTCACCGGCTGCTTGGCGCTCGGCTTCTTCTTCCGTGCGGGCCACATTGATGATAACGCTTGAGCTGACTTCCGGGTGCAAGACCACGGTGACCGGATGCAGGCCAAGGGTTTTAATCGGTGAACCGAGAACCACTTGGTTGCGGGCCGTTGAAAAGCCTTTGTCGCTCAGCAGTTCGGCCACGTCGCGTGTGGTGACTGAGCCGTAAAGCTGACCGGTATCGCCTGACTGGCGAATAATGACGAAGCTTTCGCCATCCAGCTTGCCGTTGACGGCTTCGGCTTCTTGTTTGCGCTCCAAATTGCGGGCTTCCAGCTGGGCGCGATCTTGTTCAAAGCGTTCCAGATTGGCCTTATTGGCGCGCAGGGCCTTACCTTGCGGCAGCAAATAATTTCGTGCATAGCCGTCCTTTACGGTGACAACGTCACCCATTTGGCCGAGCTTTGCGATGCGTTCCAACAATACGATTTGCATTGTCTTACTCCTCATCCCCTTGTGTATCAGATGGCTTGTCAGGGCTTTTGGTCAATTTGCGGAAATCAAATCGCACATCGAGCAGTCCCATTAGAGCGATGGGGATAATCACCCAAGCCATAACGAAAAGTAGAAAATAAAGCGTGGCCAAAAACAGGCCGCGTGCATTCCACGGGCGGGAAATAGCATGAATAATCGCCAAACCCAACAGGAAATATGCCACCAACACCATGCCAGATAGGGTGGCCGCCATGGTTGCCACCCAGCCGCCGGTAACCGAGCTGGTGGCCAAGCAGACCAACAGAACCGGCATCAGCCAAATCGGCAGGGTCAGTGTGGTGTAATCACCGGCCGGGCGCAGATTGCGGCCCAGCTTGATGGCCAGCGCTTGGGCAATTTGCAGATTGCCCAGCAGCAGTAAGGGCCAAGAGGCAAAGCCGCTGATGATAATCAAATTGGCGACCTGCAAAGCGGCTTCCGGCGTAGACAGGTCATACATTTGGCCCAGCACTTGCCGCAGCTCGGGTGTATTGGCAATTGAGTTGGCAAAGTTTTGCGGCATACCGGCCTCGCCGCCGAACAGCGAAAAGATAAGCAAAGTGCCGATGCCCGTCATGGCCAGCGCCAAGACGATTAGCTTTTCCAGAGGGAAGAATTCGAAAGTGCCGTCATCCATGGTCCGCGACAATAGGGCTTGCCGCACCAAAACCAGCGTTGGCGCCAAAAACATAATGGTGAAGATAACGGCCAATGATGGCGCCATCAGCAGGGCGGTGAGCGCGATTGCGCCAACCGCCACCAAGCCGCCTTGGGTGATGCCGAAGGTCAGGCCGATATAGGCCATCGGCAAAGCTGCGAAGGGCAACGAAAAAATGGCGGCGAACAGTATAAAACTGCCAATCGCCGCCATTATTATGCGTAGGAGCAGGGTCTGCGTCATCGCGCGGGCCTGCCGAATATCTTATTGATCAACCGTATAGGGCATCAGCGCGAGGAAACGCGAGCGCTTGATAGCCCGGGCCAATTCACGCTGTTTCTTGGCAGAAACGGCCGTGATGCGGCGCGGTACGATTTTGCCGCGTTCTGAAACATAGCGTTGCAGCAGGCGGGTATCTTTATAATCAATGGTCGGCGCATTGGCCCCTGAAAACGGGCAAGACTTGCGGCGGCGACCGAACGGGCGACGTCCTTGGCTCATGATGCGTCTCCTTTATTGGCTTCTTCAGTGCGCGGGGCGGCTTCGCGGCGATCGTCACGGCGATCATCACGGCGCGGGCCACGGCGCTCATCGCGACGGTCGTCGCGGTTTTTGTTGCGCAGTTGAACTGACTCTTCGGCTTCGTGCTCTTCAACACGCAGCGTCATATGACGGATAATGTCATCGTTCAAGCTGATGCGGCGTTCCAATTCGGCAACCGCCTCATGGCTCGCATCAATGTTCAACAGCGAATAATGGCCTTTGCGGTTTTTCTTAACGCGATAAGCCAGGGATTTCAGACCCCAATATTCGTTTTTGGTAATTTTGCCGCCATTTTCTTCCAGCACAGCTTTCATCATGTCGACCAAACCTTCGACCTGCTGCGAGGAAATATCTTGGCGTGCGATAAACACATGCTCGTAAAGAGCCATAGCCTCTCTCCTTTTCTGCTTCGGCGCCGAGCCCCTAGCGAGCACTTATCTACCGAAACGGGAGAGGCTCACAAGTTACGCGAGAGCGGAGACAAGGGATACGGGACCATTCCCAAAAGCACTGCCCATGCAATGCGATTTATCCTTTCAGCCTCCAGCCGAATTTCAATACCGGCGTGATACTAGAAAGGCACAAGCTTGGCAAGCAGCTTTTCCCGCTATAAACCGAGGCATCATTGGCCTAATATTGATTCTTGAGGAGACAGCCATGACACAAGCATTCGTATTTCCCGGACAGGGCAGCCAAGCGGTCGGTATGGGCCAAGCTTTGGCAAACACATATCCTGAGGCCAAGCAGGTTTTTGAGACGGTCAATGATGCGTTGGGGCAAGATTTATCAGCCCTAATGTGGGGCGGGCCGGATGATGAGCTGACCCTGACCGAAAACGCACAACCGGCCTTGATGGCGGTATCCATTGCCGTTATGCGGGTGTTGGAAGCGCGCGGTTTGGATT
This sequence comes from Parvibaculales bacterium, assembly GCA_049889915.1. Taxonomy (GTDB): domain Bacteria; phylum Pseudomonadota; class Alphaproteobacteria; order RS24; family RS24; genus UBA8337. Next base: position 2,347 of record JBMHCM010000007.1, on the reverse strand, counting down.
TGGCATCCGCCGCCAGCCATGTTGCCGGTCACAGCCTTGGTGAGTATTCGGCCCTAACAGCAGCCGGTGCTTTGCAATTGGAAGACACAGCGCGCTTGCTGAAGCTGCGCGGCCAAGCCATGCAACGCGCTGTGCCGGTCGGTGTCGGCGCCATGGCAGCGCTTTTGGGGCTGGATTTTGATGCGGTGGCCGAGATTGCCGCCGAAGCGGGCAGCGGCGATGAAATCGTAAGCGCAGCCAATGATAACGCCAATGGCCAAGTGGTGATTTCAGGCCATGCCGGCGCAGTGGCGCGGGCCTGCGAGCTGGCCAAAGAGCGCGGCGCCAAGCGGGCCATGGAATTGCCGGTATCAGCACCGTTCCATTGCGCTTTGATGCAACCGGCAGCCGATGAAATGGCCGCCGCTCTGGCCGATACGAACATTGCCGCGCCTGTGGTGCCGGTGATTGCCAATGTGACGGCCAGCGCAACGCAAGACTCGGAAGAAATTCGTCGCCTTTTGGTTGAGCAGGTCACCGGTTCGGTGCGCTGGCGCGAGAGCATGATTTGGGCGGCGGACAATAATGTGACCGAATTGGTTGAGATTGGCAGCGGTAAAGTGCTGACCGGCATGGCGCGCCGCATTGACAGTCGGTTGTCGGCCAAGGCGTTAAACACGCCGGAAGATATTGACGGTTTTTTGAGCTAGAGGGGACATAATGTTTGATTTGAGCGGAAAAACGGCACTGGTCACCGGTGCTTCGGGCGGCATTGGCCGCGACATTGCCAAAACACTGCATGCAGCCGGTGCCAAAGTCGGTCTGGCCGGCACGCGCGAGGCGGTGCTGCAAGAATTGGCCGATGAGTTGGGCGAGGGCGCGCATGTGCTGGTCGCCGATTTGTCGACCGCTGAAGGGGCCGCCGAATTGGCCGCCAAAGCCGAAGAGGCATTGGGCGGTCTGGATGTGCTGGTCAATAATGCCGGTATCACCAAGGATAATCTCGCACTGCGCATGAAAGACGAAGATTGGGATGCGGTTATTAACGTCAATCTGACCTCCGGCTTCCGGCTTATTCGGCCCGCTCTGCGCGGCATGATGAAACGCCGTCATGGCCGTATCATTGGTATCACCTCTGTGGTTGGTGTCACCGGTAATCCGGGGCAAGCCAATTACGCGGCCACCAAAGCCGGTATGATCGGTATGTCAAAATCGCTGGCGCAAGAAGTCGCCAGTCGCGGCATTACGGTCAATTGCGTGGCTCCCGGTTTTATCGCCACACCGATGACCGATGTGCTGCCGGATGAGCAAAAACAAGCACTGACCTCAGCCATTCCGGCCGGTCGGTTGGGCAGTGGTGATGATATTGCCGCCGCCTGCTTGTTTTTGGCCAGCGATGAAGCGGCTTATGTCACCGGCCAGACCATTCACGTGAATGGCGGCATGGCAATGATATAAAGAAGCGATTTGGGGCGTCCGGCCGGCGCTTTTTTGCCTTGTTTTTGTCTTGTTTTTGTCTTGGATTTGGCCTGCGCGGCCTATGGACACAATGTGTAAACGGTGATACTCAAAGCCTCAGATATGGCAATCATATCTGAATATTGAGGGGGGAAGCCCTCGAGGCGGACCGAATTTTAAAGGAGCTTGTGATGAGCGATACTGTCGAACGCGTAAAGAAAATTGTTGTCGAAAACCTGGGCGTAGATGCCGGTCAGGTCACCGAAGCTGCCAGCTTCATCGACGATCTGGGTGCCGATAGCCTGGATACTGTCGAGCTGGTAATGGCCTTCGAAGAAGAGTTCGGCATTGAAATTCCCGATGATGCTGCTGAGACCATTTTGACGGTTGCCGACGCGGTCAAATTCATCGACGCCGCTTCCTAAGCACGAGCAAGCAAAATGCGACGCGTCGTCATAACCGGCATTGGGTCGGTTAACCCGCTGGGTGAGACCATTGAGAAAAGTTGGCAACGGCTGCTCAATGGCGAGTCAGGAGCGGGGCCGATGACCGGTTTCGACGTGTCGGATTTGCCTTGCCAAATTGCCTGTCATATTGACCGGGCTGGCGAAGACACAGAGGGCGGTTTCAACCCCGACCTTTATGTCGCGCCGAAAGAACAAAAACGCATGGATGATTTCATCATCTATGGTATGGCCGCCGCCGATATGGCGCTGGCCGATAGTGGATATTCCGCAGACACTGAAGAACAGCAGCACCGCACCGGCGTGCTTATCGGCTCCGGTATTGGCGGCCTGCAAGGCATTGCCGAAGGGGCGATTACCGTGCATGAGCGCGGCCCGCGGCGGCTCAGCCCGTTTTTCATTCCCGGCGCGCTGATTAATTTGGCGGGCGGGCAAGTATCCATCAA
>JBMHCM010000006.1:0-3213 GCA_049889915.1 Parvibaculales bacterium | reverse complement strand
TTTGCCGGCAAAGTGCAGAAAACCGGCGGTCACGGCAGCGTTGAATGGGCGGTGACTTGGGTCGCCGCCGGTATCGGCAATGCCGACGGCATGAATGCCAGCTATTGTAATACCGTGCCGACACCGGAAGGCGGCACGCATGAACAAGGCATGCGGGCAGCGCTGACCAAAGGGCTGAAAGCCTATGGCGACCGCATCAACAATAAGAAGGCCAATATCATCACCGGCGAAGATGTGATGGGCACGGCCGCCGCTTTGGTGTCGGTATTTGTGCGCGAGCCGGAGTTTCAGGGGCAAACCAAAGACAAGCTGGCGACCCCGGAAGCGGCGAAAATTGTTGAAACGACATTGCGCGATCATTTTGAGCATTACCTGACCTCTGCCCCGGCCGATGCCGATAAGCTGCTGGGCTGGGTGATTGACCGCGCCGAAGAGCGCGTGCGCCGGCGACAAGAAAAAGAAGTCAGCCGCAAGTCCGCCGTGCGCAAATTGCGCCTGCCCGGCAAGCTGGCCGATTGTTCGCAAAACTCCAGCGAAGGCGCAGAATTGTTTATTGTTGAGGGCGACAGTGCCGGCGGGTCGGCCAAGCAAGGCCGCAACCGGAAAAACCAAGCAATTTTGCCGCTGCGCGGTAAAATTCTCAATGTCGCCAACGCCACCGCCGCGAAAATGCAGCAAAGCCAGCAAATCGCCGATTTGGTGCTCGCGCTGGGCTGCGGCATGGGGGCGTCTTATGACGAGGCGCGGCTGCGCTATGAGAAAATCATCATCATGACCGATGCCGATGTCGATGGCGCGCATATTGCCGCCCTGCTCGTCACCTTTTTCCATGAGCAAATGCCCGACCTCATCCGGCAGGGCCATCTTTATATTGCCGTGCCGCCGCTTTATCGCCTCGCGCAAGGCGCGAAGACGTTTTATGCCCGCGACGATGAACACCGCGAAGAATTGCTGAAAACCGAGTTTCGCGCCAATGCCAAAGTCGATGTCAGCCGGTTTAAGGGATTGGGCGAAATGCTGCCCGCGCAGCTGAAAGAAACCACCATGATGCCCGGCTCGCGCACGCTGCTGCAGGTGGAAATTCCCGATGACGAAAGCAAAGCCACCGCCAAAACGGTGAAAGATTTGATGGGCAATAAACCGGAATTGCGGTTCAAATTCATCCAAGAAAACGCCGCCTTTGCAGGCGAGGACATGCTGGATATTTGACAAAATAGGTCATCTTACCTAGCTTGAGGATTGGAACTGAACAACCCATTCGGCTAAAGGTTTCGGTGCACACCGAGGCCTTTTGTTTTTCAAGAAGGTCTGGATTTTGAAAATCGACGCTGCTAGCCTTGTTGAATGAAGAAGAAAAATAAAAAAAGTGATACCGCAAAGAAAAGCGGTTCGCATCGCCCCAGCAAATTCGCAGCTTCACGGTTTAAGATTGAAACCGTTTAAAACCCGGATGGTTCGACGATTAGGCTGGAGCGCGTAATCGGTTAGGCGAGACGATGACAATTTCGGAATTGGCGGTTCTTCTGGAGCGTCAAACATATCTCTTTTCGAAAACCATGCCTGAGCATCCACATTTTTATACTTTGCGAGAAAGTTGGAGCGAGGCCGATAATTTTCTAATGGCCTGTCATTGGATAAGGGTTCACTCATATGTTGAATGGTTTCAGGGGCGACCATACGAAATGTTTGCAGCTGGAGATTGGAAGTATTGGACAATGGGCTACCCCATAGACGAAACAATCCTTATCAATCGCACGTTGCTTGACGGTCGAGGGGTGGTTTCCAAAACAGGGGAAATTTCGTTGCATAGCGAAAGCACAAATGCCTAAATGTCGAAGGTTTAAAAATAATAAAAAGGAAGCCGTATTATGGGTAGTCGAAAGTACTACCGCATTCGGTTGGGACAAGGGGCCAAGCACGCCCAAGAATGCTTTGACAATAAGTTTATTGGTGCCGATTGGGGCTTTAAGGAAAGCCTAGAAGGGAACCTTGTAGACAATAGGCATGATATTTAACAGCCAATACATTCCTGTTTTCCTAAAAAATCATCCAGGTAAAAATAGGCGCTCGGCAGGCATTGCATGTGGGATGCTTCATACAATTTGCAAAGGGATTGATGTAGGAGACATTATAATAAGCCCAAGTAAAACCATTACACCTAACGAAGACATGAAATTTTTTGTTGGGCGGATTTCCGGCGATTACTGTTTTGAAGACAATTCGGAACTGCGTCATCGACGCCCGATTGAGTGGGAGACAAGAACCATTCAAAGAAGTGAAATGAGTGAAGCACTCTGGCGCTCCATAAGGGGGCCTGCAACAGCCGTCAGAATAGAAAAGCATGCAGACGAACTTGATCGCCTCATCGGCTTAAATGTTGGAAATCCACCTATTGTATCGACAGATGACACCATCGAGGACACATCACTTTTTGCGATGGAAAAACACCTTGAAGATTTCCTTGTAGAGAATTGGGACGCAACCTCTTTAGCCGAAGATTATGAGATTTTTTCTGACGAAGACTCGACAGGTCAACAATACCCTACTGCCACTGGTCCGATTGATATCTTGGCTCAACGCAAAGACGGGTCAGAACTGCTGGTCATCGAACTTAAAAAAGGCCGTGCAAGTGACGTTGTTGTTGGACAGATATTGAGATATATGGGCTATGTCATGGAAGAAATAGCTGACCATGACCAGACCGTTCGCGGCTGCATCATCGCCTATGACGACGACCCGAAAATTCGCTATGCGCTTCAAGCTAATCCGCTCATCGACTTTTTCCGATATGAGGTGAGCTTTAAATTGAACGCGAGCGCCAGCTGATGGCAAAATTCGAAAGAGTGGAATATGCCGACCTAAACGCGCGGCAGAAAGAGAACTACAACTCACATAAGATTGCGGCAAGTCTTGCCGACTATGGCTTCAATCTCATTCGTCTGACGGATGATTGGCAAGGGGCAGATGCCATAGCGGACCATCGAGATGGCAAAACGTTCGTGCGGGTTCAAATTAAGAGTCGGTGTACCTTGTCTCAAAAGTACAAAGGCAAAGATATCTGGATTGCCTTCATCTACAGAAACAAAGATGAAACCCCGGAGTTCTTCCTGTATCCCCACGACAAGTTATTAGAAAAAAATTACCAGACATTAAAAATACGGTCTCTTGGGCAAAAGCTAAGTCTTACAGCTGGGGTTATCTTTCAAAAAAGAA
>JBMHCM010000005.1:0-12198 GCA_049889915.1 Parvibaculales bacterium | reverse complement strand
CGCTGTTGTTCCTCGGTGCAGGCTCGGTCATTCACGCCATGGGTGATGAGCAGGACATGCGCAAAATGGGCGGCCTGCGGCAGCTTATTCCGGCCACGTTCTTCATGATGTTCATCGGCACCATTGCGCTGACGGGCTTCCCGCTGACCGCCGGTTTCTATTCGAAAGACGCGATTATTGAGGGTGCCTTTGCGGCGCAGGCTGCACCGCATATGTTTGCCTTTGTGCTGCTGGTTGTGGCGGCCTTGTTCACCTCATTCTATAGCTGGCGTTTGATGTTCCTGACCTTCTTTGGTGCACCCCGCTGCTCTAATGAAACGCTGAGCCATGTGCATGAAAGCCCGCCGGTGATGCTGGTGCCGTTGATTGTGCTGTCATTCGGTGCCTTGCTGGCTGGTGTGATGTTTGCCGGACTGTTTATCGGTGACGGTCAAACCGCTTTCTGGAGTGGCACGATTTTCACCTCAGCTGACAATCATGTGCTGCACGAGCTGCACAATGTGCCGAGCTGGGTCAAATTGCTGCCAATCGTGATGATGGCCACCGGTTTTGGTCTTGCTTGGCTGATGTATATTCACCGTCCGACTTGGCCGACCCAACTGGCGAAAGAGCACGACCTGATTTACAAATTCCTGCTCAACAAATGGTATGTCGACGAGATTTACGACTTCCTGTTTGTGCGTCCTGCCAAATGGCTGGCCCGCCTGTTCTGGAAGGGTGGCGACGGCTTTATCATTGACGGCTTCGGGCCGGATGGGGTTGCGGCCAATGTGCTGCGGGTGACCCGTCGAGTGGTCAGTGTTCAGACCGGCTTTGTTTACCATTACGCCTTTGTCATGCTGCTCGGCGTGGCCGGATTTGTGAGCTGGTTGATGCTCACCTCAGGCCAATAAACGCGCATAGAGCAAGAGGGATACGCATATGACCGATTGGCCACTTCTTTCGACCATCACTTTTTTGCCGCTTCTGGGCGCCTTGTTCATATTATTGGTGCGCGGTGACGAAGAAACCGTGGCCGCCAATTCGCGCGCCGTTGCCTTGTGGACGACGGTTGTCACGCTGCTTCTGAGCATTTTCATGGTGTCGCGATTTGATGCCACCTCGGCGGCTTTCCAATTTACCGAGCGGACACAATGGTTGGCACTGGGCATTGATTACGCCATGGGTGTGGACGGCATTTCCGTATTGTTTGTGCTGCTGACGGCAGCCCTGATGCCGCTGTGTATTCTGGCCAGCTGGCATTCGGTCAAACAGCGCGTGCGCGAATATATGATTGCCTTTTTGGTGCTGGAAACGCTGATGATCGGCGTTTTCTGCGCTATGGACATCATCTTGTTCTATCTGTTCTTTGAAGCCGGCCTCATTCCGATGTTCTTGATCATCGGCATTTGGGGTGGAGCGCGGCGCATTTACGCCAGCTTCAAATTCTTCCTCTACACGCTTATCGGCTCAGTGCTGATGCTGCTGGCCATTTTGTATATGTATTGGCAAACCGGCACGACCTTCATTCCGGATTTGGATGCGCATGTGTTTGGCGCCGATGTGCAAACCTGGCTGTGGCTGGCTTTCTTTGCCAGCTTTGCAGTCAAAATGCCGATGTGGCCGGTGCACACATGGTTGCCGGATGCGCATGTGGAAGCGCCGACTGCTGGCTCGGTCATTCTGGCCGGTGTATTGCTGAAAATGGGCGGCTATGGCTTCTTGCGGTTCTCGCTGCCAATGTTCCCCATCGCCTCCGATATGTTTGCGCCAATGGTCTTCGCCATGAGCGCCATTGCCATTGTGTACACATCGCTGGTCGCTTTTGCGCAAGAGGATATGAAAAAGTTGATTGCCTATTCATCGGTTGCGCATATGGGCTTTGTCACCATGGGCATTTTCGCCGCCACGGTGCAGGGCGTGCAGGGCGCGGTGTTCCAAATGCTGTCGCATGGTTGGATTTCCGGGGCGCTGTTTTTGTGCGTCGGGGTTGTTTATGACCGCATGCACACGCGCGAAATTGCTGCCTATGGCGGCTTGGCCAATCGCATGCCGATTTACGCCACCGTGTTTATGCTGTTCACCATGGCCAATGTCGGCCTGCCGGGCACATCCGGTTTTGTTGGTGAATTCTTGACCATTCTCGGCACTTTCCAAGTCAGCACATGGACGGCCTTGTTTGCCGCCAGCGGAGTGATTTTCTCGGCGGTCTATGGCTTGTCACTGTATCGCCGCATCACCTTTGGCCGGTTGGAGCATGAAGGGCTGCAAGAGATTGCCGATATGGACCGGCGCGAGATTTTCATTATCGCGCCTCTGGTTATCGCCACTTTGTTGTTCGGCTTCTGGCCAATGCCGATTTTGGACCTGACGGCGCCGTCTATCGACGCGCTTATCGGCGGCTATCACGAGGCTTTGGCCAATCATTATTCCGGTATGGAAGCGAAATAGGGCGGGTTACCCATGTTGAACGATATTATCCTAATTCTGCCTGAGCTGGTTCTGTTTATCGGCGCCATGGGCTTGCTGATGGTTGGTGCTTTCTCTAACGGCGATGCGACCCGCACGGTTGATTTTGGCGCGATTGGCGTGTTGGCCTTGGCCGCCATTATTGCCGCCGGTTATGCCGGCAGTGCCACCACTTATGCCTTTAACGGCGCATTTGTGATGGACAGCTTTGCCTCGCTGATGAAAGTGCTGACTTTCGTCGCCATCGCCATTGCCATTGTCATGTCACAAACCTTCTTGAAGCGCGAAAAGCTGGCGCGGTTTGAATATTCGGTGCTGCTGCTTTTGTCCGGCGCCGGTATGGGCATGATGATTTCCGCCAATGATCTCATTTCGCTCTATATGGGCATCGAGCTGCAAAGCTTGGCACTGTATGTGGTTGCCGCCATTAATCGCGATAGCTTGCGCTCAACCGAGGCCGGTTTGAAATATTTCGTGCTGGGTGCGCTGTCTTCCGGCATGTTGTTGTATGGCGCATCGCTGATTTACGGCTTCTCAGGCGCCACCAATTTCGACGCCATTGCCGCTGCCTTCCAACCGGAAGACGGCATATTGCCAATGGCGCAAGTCATTGGTCTGGTTTTCTTGCTGGCCGGTCTGGCGTTCAAAATCTCTGCCGTGCCGTTCCATATGTGGACGCCGGATGTTTATGAGGGCGCGCCGACACCGGTGACGGCTTTCTTTGCCGCCGCCCCGAAATTGGCCGGTATGGCGATTTTCCTGCGCATTATGATGACCGGCTTTGACGATGCTTTGGTCGCCTGGCAGCAAATCATTATCCTGATGGCCGTGGCCAGCATGGCCTTGGGGGCGTTCGCCGCCATTGGTCAAAGCAACATCAAACGTCTGATGGCCTATTCTTCCATCGGCCATATGGGATTTGCTTTGGTCGGTTTTGCCGCCGCGACACCGGCCGGTGTTTCCAGCGTCATTTTGTACATGGCTTTGTATGTGGTGATGACGCTCGGCACATTTGCCTGCATCTTGTCGATGCGGCGCGATGATAGCCCGGTCGAAAAGATTGAAGATTTGGCCGGTCTCAGCCAGTCACGGCCGTTCATGGCTGCTTGTCTGGCAATTATGATGTTCTCATTGGCCGGTATTCCGCCAATGGCCGGTTTCTTCGGCAAGATGTTTGTCTTCCGCGCTGCTATTGATGCCGACCTGTATGCGCTGTCTATTCTCGGCGTTTTGGCCAGTGTGGTCGGCGCCTATTATTATCTGCGCATCGTCAAGATTATGTATCTCGATACACCGCCGGAAGTACCGAATGACGCCATGCCGCGCGAGCTGGCCATTTTGGCCGGTGTGATGGCCGGGTTTACCTTGCTGTTCTTCGTCTATCCGGCACCGCTGGTTGTGCTGTCTGACATGGCCGGCGCGGTCTTGATGCGGTGACACCTGCCGTAACACTGCCGGAGGGCGTCTTGTTACGCCATCTGGCTGAGGTGGACAGCACCAATGAAGAGGCGCGCCGTCTGGCCGCCGATAAGGTATCTGCGCCGCATTGGATCGTTGCCGATGTGCAAACGGCAGGGCGCGGGCGTCGCGGACGGGCGTGGAGCTCGCCCAGCGGCAATTTGATGACCACGCTATATCTGCCATCTCTGAATGTACGCGCCAACCAAGCCGGTCAGCTGGCCTTTGTGGCCGGTCTGGCCTTGGAAAGCACGGTGCGGCATTTTATTGGCGAGAATGCGCACATATCACTTAAATGGCCGAATGATGTGCTGATTGACGGCAAAAAAGCCTCCGGCATTTTGCTGGAAAGCGCCATGCAGCAAAACAAGGTCGGTTGGCTGGCGATCGGTCTGGGGCTTAATTTGGCCACTCATCCGGATGACACGCCTTATCCGGCGACCAATATGTCGGCGCATGGTATTGCGGCGCCGGGCAATCTGGAAGTTTTGGAAATCCTCGCCGCTGCCTTTGACAGCCTTTATCGGCAATGGCAAATGGGCGGCTTTGCGCCGGTTTTGGAAGCGTGGCGCATGGTGGCGCATGGGCTGGGTGGGCCGATGGTCGCACGGCTGGAAAATCAGACAATTGAGGGTATCTTCCTCGACATCAACGAGGATGGTGCTCTGCTGCTGAAGGATGCGGCAGGCGAACCCCACATCATTGAAGCGGGCGATGTGTTTTTCCCGACCGCTGATGTGGGTGTTGGCTGAGACGGAAGTGACATGACACAAGACGACGAACTGGTCTTTTTGCCGCTTGGCGGCACCGGCGAGATTGGCATGAACTGCAATCTCTATGGCTTTGGCCCACGCGGCGACCGGCAATGGATTATGGTCGATTTGGGCGTCACCTTTGGCCGTCACACCGAACCGGGCATTGACCTGATTACGCCGGATATCGAATTTATCGAGCAGCGAAAAGACAATCTGCTGGGCATTTTGCTGACCCATGGCCATGAAGACCATATTGGTGCCGTGGCGCATTTATGGCCGCGCTTGCAATGCCCGATTTACGCGACGCCGTTTACCGCTGAATTGGTAAAGGGCAAGCTGGCCGAGCGCGGGCTGCTGCACAGTGTTGAGTTGAATATCATCGACACGGATGCACATCTCGAATTGGGGCCGTTTGCCATCGATTATATCTGTCTGACCCATTCAATTGCCGAGCCAAGTGCTTTGGCGATTGAGGCCAATGGCTATCGGGCGCTACACACCGGTGACTGGAAAATCGATCCGGATCCGGTTATCGGCCGGCTGACCGAGGTCGAGCGCCTGAAGAAACTCGGCGATGACGGCATTGATGCAATTATTTGCGACAGCACCAATGTGTTGTCGCCGGGCCGCTCCGGCTCTGAGGCCGATGTCGGCCGCATGTTGGAGCAGGTGGTGGCCGAAAGCAGTGGGCGGGTGGTGATTACCACCTTTGCGTCCAATGTGGCGCGGCTGACCAGCATTGCCAAAGTGGCAGTCGCAACCGGACGGCATTTGTGCCTGGCCGGACGGGGCATGCATAAAGTCTATCAAGCGGCGCGGGCAACCGGTTATTTGACCGAGTTTCCTGAGCTGGTCGAAGAAAGTGATGCCGGTTACTTGCCGCCGGAGCGGGTGTTGATTTGCTGCACCGGCAGCCAGGGTGAGGCCAATGCCGCTTTGGGGCGCATGGCCAATGGCCATCACCCTGAGTTGACTTTAGAGGCCGGTGATCGGGTTATCTTTTCGTCGAAGATGATACCCGGCAACGAGAAGGAAATTCTCGCGCTGCAAAATCGTTTGGCGCAAATCGATGTCGACATTATCACGCCCAATGGCACGGATATTCATGTGTCCGGTCATCCGTGCCGCGATGAATTGGAAGATATGTATGGCTGGGCGCGACCGCGCTGCGCCATTCCCGTGCATGGCGAACATCGGCATCTGATTGCGCATGCGCAATTGGCCGAGATACTAGGCGTGCCGGAGCCGCTGCGTATTCATAATGGTGATTTGGTGCGCATCGCGCCGGGGCCGAGCGAGGTGATTGATGTCGCCAAATCAGGGCGGCTTTATCTCGATGGGCAAATTCTTACCGATGCGCGCGCACCGGCGGTGCGCGAACGCCGTAAAGCGTCTTTTGGTGGCACCATATTCATCGCCATACCGGTTGATGCCGCCAATCGTTTGGCTGGGCAGGTGGCCGTTGAATTGGTCGGCGTGCCGTTGGATGACGGCGCGGTGAAGCTGCATGATTGGGTGATGGATGCGGCTGAGAGACAAATCCCGTCAAATGGGCGGCTGACGCCGGAGCGCGCCGAGCAGGATATTAAAGCCGCCGTGCGCCGTGAGATGGCGCGCCGTTGGGGCAAAAAGCCCATGGTTATTGTCAGCTTTGTGGAGGTGTAAGGGAAGATGATGGACATCAGCTTTGTTTTCGGTTTTGCGATTTACGGCATTGTGTGGTTTTTGACCCTGTTTATGGTGCTGCCGTTTGGCATTACCTCGCAGAATGAAAGCGGGGAGGTGGTGCCGGGCTCAGATGGCGGGGCGCCGGCGCAGCCGCGTATCTATAAAAAGTTGGCGCTGACCACATTGCTGGCCACCGTATTTTATCTTGCCGTTTATTGGCTGTTGACCAGCGGCGTATTGGCCAGTGCCGATATTCCGCTGCTGCCGGATTATCGCGAGGGTTTGCAAAAATAGCTGATAAGAAGAACGGGACCGACGCTAAGCATCGGCCCCGTTAAACGTGAGATTCGGTTACTACCGAAAGGTTCCTCCCAAAACCTGAGAACGAAGTTCTCATCCACAGTGAGAAAACGTTAACGAGGTTTTTTTCGGCTGTCACCCGGTTTTTTCATTTTTTTGACATTTACTTGCGTCGCCAAGCCGGCATGTTAAGAGTTAGTACAAATTCCGCCCTTCAAAGGAAAGATTCATGCGTCTGTCATCCTATTTTCTGCCTACGTTGAAAGAGAACCCGGCGGAAGCACAAATCGTCAGCCACCGGTTGATGTTGCGCGCTGGCATGGTGCGGCAAAGCGCGGCGGGTATTTACAGCTGGCTGCCATTGGGCCTGCGTGTGTTGAAAAAAATCGAACAGATTGTCCGCGAAGAGCAGGATAAGGCCGGTGCCGTTGAGGTGCTGATGCCGACCCTGCAATCGGCCGATATTTGGCGCGAGTCCGGCCGCTATGATGATTACGGCAAGGAGATGCTGCGCATCACCGACCGCCATGAGCGCGACCTGCTGTACGGGCCGACCAATGAAGAGCTGATTACGCAAATCTTCCGCGATAATGTTGTCAGCTATAAAGAACTGCCGAAAAACCTGTATCATATTCAGTGGAAATTCCGCGATGAGATCCGTCCGCGCTTTGGCGTGATGCGGGGGCGCGAGTTTTTGATGAAGGATGGCTATAGCTTCGATATTGACGAGGCGGCGGCCCGTGCGGCTTATTTCAAAATGTTCCTCGCCTATTTGCGCACCTTCCGGCGTATGGGATTAAAAGCTATGCCGGTTGCTGCCGATACGGGCCCGATTGGCGGCGATTTGAGCCATGAATTCATCATTTTGGCTGAGACCGGCGAGTCCGAGATTTTCTGTCATGCCGATATTCTCGACCAGCCAATTCCTGAAATTGAGCCGGGCGCTGATTATGATGGCGATTTGGCGGCGGTGATTGAACCGTTTACGCAATATTATGCCCGCTCTGATGAGATGCATGATGCGGATTTATTCGCCTCTTCCGTGCCGAGCGACAAGCAAGTGACGGCGCGCGGCATTGAGGTCGGGCATATTTTCTATTTCGGCACCAAATATTCCGATGCCATGAATGCTACGGTGGCCGGGCCGGACGGCAAAGAAACCAAAGTGCATAGCGGCTCTTACGGCATTGGTGTCTCGCGTCTGGTCGGCGGCATTATTGAAGCGTCGCATGACGATGACGGTATTGTTTGGCCATGGGCGGTTGCGCCTTTTCATGTCGGGCTTATCAATTTGAAGCCGGGCCATGAGGGCTGCGATGCCATGTGCGAAAAACTATATGATGGGCTGTCACAAAACGGCCTCGATGTTTTGTATGATGATACGGTCGAACGGGCCGGTGGTAAGTTTTCAAATATGGATTTGATTGGTCTGCCATGGCAGGCGGTGATTGGTCCGCGCGGCGCTGAGGCGCAGGAAGTGGAAATCAAAAACCGCGCCACCGGTGAAAAACAAACTCTGGGGCTTGATGCTGCCATGCAGCTATTATCCAAAGCGCCGGGGCAGTAGAACGGCAAATGAAACGATAAAGGGCAGCGATGGGCCGCGCATTTAACGTATTGGAATGGCAAATTGCCGGTCGCTATTTGCGCGCCAGACGGCGCGAGAGCTTTATCTCGGTAATCGCTGCCATTTCCTTTTTGGGCATCATGCTGGGCGTCGCCACCTTGATTGTGGTAATGGCGGTGATGACCGGTTTCCGCGCCGATTTGCTGGACCGCATTCTCGGCGTCAACGGACACGCAACCGTGCGTGCCTATGAAATTCAGTTCGCTGACCGCGATGGGTTGGTTGCGCAATTGTCAGATGCCGACGGGGTGGTGCTGGCCACCCCATTAGTGGACGGGCAGGCCATGCTGTCCTCCGGCGATGCGGTGCGCGGTGTTTTGGTGCGCGGCCTGCCGCTCGACAAGCTGAAGCAATTGCCCAGTCTGGACGGCAATATTGTCGAAGGGTCGTTGGATGATTTGACCGGCACAAGCCGCATTGCCATTGGTGAACGCTTGGCGAAACGTTATCGCTTTGAGATCGGCGATAAGATTTCGCTGATTTCGCCACGCGGCACGGTGACACCATTCGGCACGGCGCCGCGGCTGAAGCAGTTTGAACTGGTCGCCATTTTTCGCGTCGGCCTGTCGGAATATGATTTGAATTTCACCTTTGTGCCGATTGAGGCGGCGGCCGATTTCTTTGGCCTTGGTGAAAACCATGGTGCCATAGACCTTATTCTCGATGACCCTGACAAGGTGGACGCCTATAGTCCGGCGCTGCGGCAGATTATCGGCGATGGGCATTATCTAATTGATTGGAAGCAGGCCAACCGCACATTGGCCGGGGCTCTGGAGGTGGAGCGCAATGTGATGTTCCTCATCTTGACGATGATTTTGCTGGTCGCGGCGCTGAATATTATTTCCGGTTTGGTGATGCTGGTGCGCGATAAGGGGCGCGATATTGCCGTTTTGCGCTCCATGGGGGCCAGTCGTGGCATGGTGATGCGTATCTTCTTCATCACCGGTGCCAGCATTGGCGTGGTCGGCACGCTGGCCGGGGTCGGCCTCGGCACTCTGTTTTGCGCCTATATTGAAGAAATTCGACAATTCCTCATTTGGGCTACCGGCGCCAATCTGTTTCCTGCCGAGGTATATTTCCTTGAACGGATGCCGGCCCTCATTCTGACCTCTGACTTGCTGCAGGTCACCGGCATGGCGCTGACGCTATCATTCCTGTCGACCTTATATCCGGCGTGGCGCGCTGCCTCAACCGAACCGGTGGAGGCGCTTCGTAATGAGTAAGGGCGCAATGAGTAACAACGAGAATAAGAGCGCCTTCGCGCTGACCGATATTCATAAAAGCTTTACGCAAGGCAGCCGTGCGCTGCATGTGCTGGATGGCGCATCGTTGACCATTGCTGCCGGTGAGGTGGTGGCGCTGGTCGGCCCCAGCGGCTCCGGCAAGTCGACCTTGCTGCATATTGCCGGCCTGTTGGAGGCGGCTGATAGCGGCACAGTCACGCTGGCCGGAGACCAAGTAGCGGTGCATGATGACGCGGCCCGCACTGCCTTGCGCCGCGCCCATATCGGCTTTGTTTATCAGTTTCATAATTTGCTGCCGGAATTTACCGCGCAAGAAAACGTCACCATGCCGTTGCGGTTGAACGGGCAGGGGCGCAAACAGGCCGGTGCGGTTGCCGCTGATCTGCTCGACAATTTGGGGTTGGGCGACCGAAAAGGGCATTTGCCGTCTCAGCTTTCCGGCGGCGAGCAGCAGCGCGTGGCGATTGCCCGTGCGCTGGCCGCACAACCGACGCTTATTCTGGCCGATGAGCCGACTGGCAGCCTCGACGGGCAGGCCGGGGATAAGGTGGCCGAGCTGCTGTTTGCCGAAGCGCGTAAGCAGGGCGCGGCGGTGCTGCTGGCCACCCATGATATGGACTTGGCGGCGCGGACTGACCGCATCGTGCGTTTGAAGGACGGGCTTATTACGGCGTAATATCTGCGCAAGAGGGGTTGATGCAGCGCTGCATTATTAGTAGCGCATTTTTTTTGTTTGACAAAAAGAACAAAAAGTGAACAATAAAGCTCAGCGACGTATTGAAGCGGGAGTTTAAGCCATGAAAAATTTGATTGAAGACATCGTAACCGTTTGCACCTTGCTGGCCATGGGCACAGCTATTGTTATGTGGGGCGCCATTGGCCAGGCACTTGCCGGTTAACAAAAGCTTCGGCTGATAGTGGGCCGATTGGACATATGACGACATTGTGAAGGGGGATTTATCCCCCTTAATTTGTCCGCTTAAGGCGGCTGCTTGCTGACAGGTCGCATTGGTGCGCTAAACTGGTGAGGTGAATCACTCAGTCTCCGTAGCGTAAGCGTCATGTCAGCAGTATCTGAAAACTCAACGATTGGACCGGACGAGGTAGCGCTGATGCGCCCAAAATTCGTTCATCTGCGCACCCATAGCGCTTATTCGCTGCTAGAAGGCGCTTTGCCCGTCAAAACGCTGGCACAAACCGCGCTGGCCGCGCAAATGCCGGCCTTGGCGGTGACCGATCGCAATAATCTGTTCGGCGCGCTGGAATTTGCCGACACCGCCGCCGGTAAGGGCATTCAGCCGATTATCGGCGCCACGTTGAAAATCCGCGATGCGGAGGGCGGCGAGGGCGATTTGGCGCTGCTGGTCAAAGACCGCACCGGCTATGACAATCTGATGGCGCTGGTCAGTGCGGCGCATCTGGATAGTGACAGCAAGCTGAGGCCGGGCATTGATGAGACCTTGCTGCTTAGCCATGCGCCCGGTTTGATATGCCTGACTGGCGGGCCGGACGGAACCTTCAACAAGCTGGCAGCGGCCGCCAAAACAGATGCGCTTGAAGAAAAATTATCAAAATATATCAATAGCTTTGGTGGCAATCTATATATTGAGCTTCAACGTTATAGCGATAATGCAGACGGCGATATTGAGGCCCGTTTGGTCGAGGCGGCTTACAAGCTGGATGTGCCGCTGGTCGCCACCAACCAAGCGTATTTCGCCTCTGAAGATGACTACCGCGCCCATGATGCGCTGATTTGTATTGCCGAAGGGCGCTATCTGAACGAGGCCGATCGGCGGCGCCTGACGCCTGACCATCGGCTGAAATCGGCAGAAGAAATGTGCGCCTTGTTTGCCGACCTGCCGGAAGCGCTGGATAACACGGTTGAAATTGCCCAACGCTGCGCTTTTCGCCCAACCGAACATCCGCCCATTCTACCGGCTTTCGGGCAGGGCGATGAATTGGCCGAGCTGACCAAACAGGCACATGACGGGCTGACGGCGCGGCTGGCGCAGGTCGAACCGGCAACCGATCAGCAAGCCTACCGCGACCGGTTGGATTTTGAGCTGAAAGTCATCGGCGATATGGGGTTTCCCGGCTATTTCCTGATTGTTGCCGACTTTATCAAATGGTCGAAAGACCATGACATTGCCGTTGGGCCGGGCCGTGGCTCCGGCGCCGGGTCGGTCGTTGCATGGGCCTTGACCATTACCGATTTGGATCCGCTGCGCTTCAACCTGCTGTTTGAGCGGTTTTTGAACCCTGAGCGTGTGTCGATGCCTGACTTTGACATCGACTTTTGCCAATCACGGCGCGATGAGGTCATCAGCTATGTGCAGCAGAAATATGGTCGTGACCAAGTGGCGCAAATCATCACCTTCGGTAAGCTGCAGGCGCGCGCCGTGCTGCGCGATGTCGGTCGGGTGCTGCAAATGTCTTACGGGCAGGTCGACCGGCTGTCCAAAATGGTGCCCAACAATCCGGCCAATCCGGTAACGCTGCAAGAAGCGATTGACCAAGAACCGCGCCTGCAAGCCGAACGCGACAGCGACCCGCAAGTGGCAGAACTGATTGATATCAGCCTGAAATTGGAAGGCCTGTATCGCCATGCCTCAACCCATGCGGCCGGTGTGGTGATTGGCGACCGACCGCTGCAGCAATTGGTGGCGCTGTATCGCGACCCGAAATCCGACATGCCGGT
>JBMHCM010000004.1:0-24841 GCA_049889915.1 Parvibaculales bacterium | reverse complement strand
TTTCATCCCACAGAATTTGCAATTGCAATTCGGCCAGACGGTTGCCGAAGCAACGGTGAATGCCGAAACCGAAGGAAATATGATTGCGGGCATTGGGACGATCGAAAATCAAATCATTGGCATTTTCGAACTTCCGCTCATCGCGATTGCCCGACACATACCACATGGCAACCTTGTCACCTTTTTTGATGGTCTTGCCGTGCATCTCAACATCTTCCAATGCGGTGCGGCGCATATAGGCCAGCGGTGTTTGCCAACGAATAATTTCGGCTACCGTATTGGGGATAAGCTCACGATTGGCGCGCACTTTTTCCCATTCGGCCGGGAACAGGCTGGAGCCGTAAATCGAAGCCGACATGGAATTACGCGTCGTGTCATTACCACCGACAATCAGCAAAATAAGATTGCCGAGATATTCCATCGTATCCATATCTTTGGTTTCTTCGCCATTGGCCAGCATGGTGATGAGATCATGACCATTGCCGCCCTGGCGTTGTTGCCACAGCCCCATGAAATATTCGACACATTCCATCAGTTCGGCGCGGCGCTGCTCTTCGCTTTCGACAATGCCGGTTTCCGGACCGGCCGTCGCAACATCAGACCACCGGGTCAGCTTGCGGCGGTCGTCAAACGGGAAGTCGAACAGGGTCGCCAGCATCATGGTGGTCAATTCAATCGATACCGTATCGACCCAATCAAATTCTTCACCGACCGGCACACGGTCCAACACATATTGGGTGCGCTCGCGGATCAGGCTGGACATTTCGGCCAAGCTCATCGGCGAAACAATCGGCGCCACGGTTTTGCGCTGCACATCATGTTTCGGCTGGTCCATGGCGATAAACATTGGCAGCGGGAAATCTTCACCCGGATTGGGCAGCACAATGGCCGGCTCGGATGAGAAACGCTTATGGTCGGTATCAATGGCCATAATATCGTCATAGCGGGTGACCGACCAATAAGGGCCGATCGGCTCAGCCGTCTGGGTGCGGTCTTCTGACTGCCACGCTTCTTTGCACCAATGCAGCGGGTCTTCATCGCGCAGGCGCTCAAAAATCGGCCAAAATTCTTCGTTCGGCCACAATAGCGCGTTGGACGGATCCAAATCTTCCAAAGGGGTGTTAAAGGCGTGTTCCGCGCCGGGGCGGCTATCCTGTTTGATTGCTTGGCTCATGGTTTTCTCCCGAATCTGTGTCTCCGCCATGGCGCGGAGCAAGCTTGTTAAAATTTAAGCAAAAGCATTTTTGCGCTGCAAGCCTTTTTCACCGTTTTTCGCACACGGTCGACTCGCTAAACCTTGCCTCCAAGGCATAGCGCTTCTACATTACCGGTACACGGGGGTCCGGCTCATGCGCATAGTCAAAAGCGTGTTCAAGCCGGTGAGAAGATACCCTTTGTACCTGTTTACGGATCATGCCGCTGCAGGGAGTGGTGCGCTTGTCACGCCGCCCCCGCGCTCGGCCAGCAGATAAGAGAAAGCGCTTACCATGTCACAAGCCAAGACACCGCAATTCAGTGAGGCACAAGCGCGGGTTGATGACGCCTCCATCGCGCCGCTGCCCAATAGCGAAAAGATTTATGTCACCGGCTCGCGGCCCGACATTAAAGTGCCGATGCGCAAAATCACCCAAGACGACACGCCGACTGATATGGCCCTTTCCGGTCAGACGAGCGAAGAAAACCCGCCAATTTATGTCTATGACACATCCGGCCCCTATACCGACCCAAAGGCTGCGATTGACATTCGCGCCGGTCTCGCACCTTTGCGCGCCGCCTGGATTGACGAGCGCGGCGACACTGAATTGCTGGACGGGCCAAGCTCGGATTATGGGCAAGAACGCCTCGATGATGAAAAGCTCGCTGCCTTGCGCTTTAACCTGCAGCGCACGCCGCGCCGCGCCAAAGCCGGTCAAAACGTCACGCAAATGCATTATGCGCGCCAAGGCATCATCACGCCGGAAATGGAATTTGTCGCGCTGCGCGAAAACCAAAACCGCGCCGCCTATCTGGAAAGTCTGAAAGCGACCGGTGAACGCGGTGCCCGCATGGCCGAGATGATGGCGGCACAACATGGCGGCGAGAGCTTCGGCGCCAATTTGCCTTTGGAAATCACACCGGAATTTGTCCGCGATGAGATTGCCCGTGGCCGCGCCATTATTCCCAACAACATCAACCATCCGGAAAGCGAACCGATGATTATCGGCCGCAATTTCTTGGTCAAAATTAACGGCAATATCGGCAATAGCGCCGTTACCTCATCGATTGGTGAGGAGGTCGATAAAATGACTTGGGGCATTCGCTGGGGTGCCGACACGATTATGGATCTGTCGACCGGCAAGCATATTCACGAAACCCGCGAATGGATTTTGCGCAATTCGCCGGTGCCCATCGGCACGGTGCCGATTTATCAGGCATTGGAAAAAGTCGACGGCAAAGCGGAAGAGCTGACTTGGGAGATTTTCCGCGACACGTTGATTGAACAAGCCGAACAAGGCGTCGATTATTTCACCATCCATGCCGGGGTCTTGTTGGAATATGTGCCACTGACCGCCAACCGCATGACCGGCATTGTTTCGCGCGGCGGCTCGATTTTGGCCAAATGGTGCTTGGCGCATCATAAGGAAAATTTCCTCTACACCCATTTCGAAGAGATTTGCGAGATTATGAAAGCCTATGATGTGGCGTTTTCTCTGGGCGATGGCCTGCGCCCCGGCTCGGTATGGGACGCCAATGATGCGGCGCAACTGGGTGAGCTGAAAACGCTGGGCGAGCTAACGCAAATCGCCTGGCAACATGATGTGCAGGTGATGATTGAAGGGCCGGGCCATGTGCCGATGCAGCTCATCAAAGAGAATATGGACAAGCAATTGGACTGGTGCGATGAAGCGCCGTTTTACACGCTTGGTCCGCTGACCACCGATGTGGCGACCGGCTATGACCATATCACCTCGGCCATTGGGGCGGCGCAAATCGGTTGGTATGGCACCGCCATGCTGTGCTATGTGACGCCGAAAGAGCATCTCGGCCTGCCCAATAAGGAAGATGTGAAAACCGGCATCATCACCTATAAGCTGGCGGCCCATGCGGCCGATTTGGCGAAAGGCCATCCGGGCGCGCAAATTCGTGACAATGCGCTTTCAAAAGCACGCTTTGAGTTTCGCTGGGACGACCAGTTCAATCTGGCGCTCGACCCCGATACGGCGCGCAGCTTCCACGATGAAACCCTGCCCAAACAATCGATGAAAGTGGCGCATTTTTGTTCCATGTGCGGGCCGCATTTCTGCTCGATGAAAATCACCCAAGATGTGCGCGACTATGCCGCCAAATTGAACATGGACCCGGAAGAAGCGCTGAAGGCCGGCATGGCGGAAAAATCCACCGAATTCCGCGTTGGCGGCGCGGAGGTTTATAAGAAGGTTTAGCGATGATTATCGATGCATGGGGCCAGCACCCGACGCTGCGCCATATTCAAGACCCGATTTTTGACAGCCTCAATCGCTGGAACCGGCAAGAGCGAGCCACCCGCGCGCCGACGGTTGAAGAGACGTTGGCGTTGATGGATGCCGGCGGGGTAGACCATATGCTCATCTCGGCCTGGCAGGCGCCGCATCGCGATATGATTTCCAATGATGAAGTGGCGGGGTTCGTTGAAGAAGCGCAAGGCCGGCTTGTCGGCGTCGGCTCGGTCGATATTTCAAAACCGATGCAGGCGGTGCGCGAAATCCGCCGCTGTGTCAACGAGCTCGGCTTTAAGGCGATACGCGTGCTGCCGTGGCTGTCTGAAGTGCCGCCGACCGACCGGCTGTTTTATCCGGTCTATGCGGCATGTGCCGAGTTGGGTGTGCCGTTTTGCACGCAAATCGGCCATACCGGCCCGCTGATGAGTTCGGAAGTCGGGCGGCCGATTTATCTCGACCGCGTGGCGCTGGACTTCCCCGAATTGGTGATTGTCGGCGGCCATATCGGCTATCCTTGGACCGAAGAGGCGATTGCCGTGGCGACCAAACATAAAAACGTCTATATCGACACCTCCGCCTTCACCATTCGCCGCTACCCGCCCGAATTGGTAAGGTTTTTGAAAAGCAATGGCGGCCATAAGGTGATGTTCGGCAGCAATTATCCGATGATTGCCCCGGCCAAATGCCTCGCCGCTTTGGACGACCTGCAACTGGACGCGGAAACGCAAAGCGCATTTCTGGGCGGCACGGCGGCGCGGGTTTTCAAGCTGTAGGCGCACTTGCGCCTAGTTGATGCCGAGGTCGACTTCCAAATGCTGGATGGCATTGACGAAATTATTCGGCGCATGTTTTTGATTGCCGGTCCATTCGACATTGGGGAAGCGGTCGAGAATGCGCTTATAAGCGGTCTCTAATTGCATATTGGCAATCCGCTGGCCAAGGCAAACATGCGGGCCGGTGCCAAACGCCAAATGGTCTTTGGTGTTGTTGCGGTGCATATCCATTTTATCCGGATCGGCAAACACGTCCGGGTCGCGATTGGCGGCCCCGTAATACATCACCACTTTTTCACCGGGCAGAATTTGCTGGCCGGAGAACTCGGCCTCAGCCAATGCCGTGCGGCGCATATACATGACCGGCGACACCAGACGCAACGCTTCGGGCACCATTTTCGGCACCAGATTGGGGTCATCCAGCAGCATTTGCTTTTGGTCTTTAAACTTGGTCAAAAGCCGCATCGTGCCGGACAGCGAATTGCGCGTCGTATCATTGCCGGCGAAAATAATCAGCAGCCAAGAGCCGTCCAAATAAGACTGGTCCATCGGCTCGCCATCCACCTCTGTGGTGGCGATAACGGTCAACAAATCATCGCGTGGATTTTTGCGCCGGTCTTGCAGCACTTTTTGGCCATAGCGGAACATCTGCCGCACATTCCACAAAAACTTGGCGATAAAAAGCGGGCTGACTTTGGCATCCGGGTCGGTGATGACATATTGCGCCAATTCCAAATAATGCATCCAGCGGACAATATTCGGCCGGTCTTTTTCATCAATGCCGAGCATTTCGCATAAAGTATACATCGGCAACCATTCGGAAAAATTGGTCACCATATCGACCTTGCCGTCATTTTTCTTGGCAATCGCTTCCATATTGTCGAGCAGGCGGTCAACCTCACCCTCCACACGGGTTTGCAAATGCGCGATATAATCCGGTGTGAAAAACGGCCGATGCGCCATGCGCAGCGGAATGTGCCAAGGCTGGTCCATATTAATCATTGAGTTCAAAGCAGCGCCGCGCAAACGTTTCGGACCGGCCGCCTTTTCGCTATAGCCCATCAAAATGCCGCCCGTGCCGGACGAAAACGTCTTGGCATCGAGGTCGCATTTCTTCACATCCTCATAGCGCGACAGGGACCAAAAGCCGGCCACATCGGTTGTCTCCGGCGGCTGCCACCAAGCAACCGGCGCTTGTTCACGCAGCGTGTGAAACCATTCATAGGGCTGGCCGTGTTTGGCGAAAGCCATCAAATCCATCAGGTCAAAGCCGCCCGGCGTTTGATATTTAATATGCGGCGGGCGGTAGCTGTTATCCTCGGCCTTAATTGTGTCCGATAATGATTGCATGACGTAACCTCAACATTTCATTGTCAAAAGCCTATCGCGGCACCTGCCGCCATGCAAGAGGCCGCACATCATGACAGATGGTCGCAAGCGACATGCAAAGGCAGCTTGCCCCAACCTGCCTCAGTGCCTAAGCTCATCCCAATCAGGGAGGCTTTTATGAAGAATTTTACCGATAAGGTGGCGGTCATTTCGGGCGGCGCCAATGGCATTGGGTTGGATATTGCGCGCTGCTTGGCGGCAGAAGCATGCCATGTGGTGATTGCCGATATTGACCAAACGGCTTGCGATGCCGCGGCCGCGCAAATCACCGCTTTGGGGCATGGCGTCAAAGCGGTCGGCATGGCTTGCGATGTTACCGATAAAAGCCAAATCACCGGCTTGGCCAATAAGGCGTGGGAGATGTTCGGCCAGGTCGACCTATTGTTCAATAATGCCGGGGTCGGGGCCGGTCTGACGCCATCTGTTGAGATGAGCGATGATGATTTGCGGTGGATTTTTGAGGTCAATTTCTTCGGCAATTGGCATATGTGCATGGAATTTTTCCGCCGCTTTGCTGCGCAAGAAAGCGACGCGCATATTTGCAATACCGCCTCGGAAAATTCGGTCGGCTGGCCGATGCCGATGATGGCCGGCTATAATGCCTCCAAAGCGGCGGTGCTTGGCTATACCGGCATGTTGCGTATGGAGTGCCCGCCGCATTTGTCTTTATCTTTGCTGTGCCCCGGTTGGACACAGACCGAAATTGGCAATTCCGGACCGCGCCGTCCGGCTCAATTTGGCGGCCCGAAACAAGCCGGTCAGCCCTTCCCGACGGACGGCCCGCATTATCCCTATCCGGTAGAAACCGTCGGGGCGCATACGCTGCAGCAAATAAAACAAGGGGCGTTCTACATTTTTCCGCATTATGCGGCGCGCCATTTGGCGGCCGAACGCAATGACGAAATCATCGCCGCTTTTGACGCACAAACCAGCCCCAGCGAGGATTGGAAGACCCATGATACGCGATCATTTTTTGAATTGATGAGCGGCATGAAAGTGTCGCTCACAAAGCCGGAGTAAAATATGCGCGCCTTAATGGTCTCTGAGTTACTGGCCGATTTTGCCGGTGTCGCCCTGCAAGATGTCGCCGCACCGCAACCGCAAGCCGGACAATTATTGGTGCGGGTGACGGCCGCCGCTTTGGGCTTTCCCGATTTATTGATGACGCATGGCGGCTATCAGCACAAACCGCCTTTGCCGTTCACGCCGGGCATGGAAGGGGCTGGTGAAGTGATCGGACTGGGGGATGGTGTCGACGGCTGGGCCCTTGGCGACCGTGTGGTGCTGTCGGGTTTCGGCAGCTTAGCCGAGCAAATGTGCATAGCGGCCGCCACGGCGCGCAAAATCCCCGACAATTTGGATGACGCCACCGCCGCCTCGGTCGGCTCGGCTTATCTGACCGCCTATGTGGCGCTGCACCGCCGCGCCGCCTTGCAAAAAGATGAATGGCTTTTGGTGCATGGCGCGGCCGGTGGGGTCGGGCTGGCAGCGGTTGATTTGGGCCGCCATATGGGCGCGAAAATTATCGCCACCGCCTCATCGGCGGAAAAGCTGGCCATTATTGAAGAAAAATTCGCCCCCGAAGCGACCCTGTTGGTGCAAGACGGGTTTCGCGAAAAGGTGAAAGAACTGACCGGTGGCGGCGCCGACGTGATTTACGATCCGGTCGGCGGCGATGTGTTTGACGAAAGCGTGCGCTGCATTGGCTGGGGCGGACGGCTTTTGGTGATTGGCTTTGCGGCCGGACGCATTCCAGATATCTCCGTCAATCTGCCCCTGATTAAAGGCTTTTCAGTAGTCGGTGTCAGGGCCGGTGAATATGGCCGCCGCGACCCGCAAAAAGGGGCTGAAAACCAAGAGGCGATTTGGCGACTGGCCGCAGAGGGCGCCATTCGCCCGCATGTGCATGATATTGTGCCGCTCAGCCAATGGCGCGACGCCTTTCGCTTGATGCAGGAGCGCAAAATTGTCGGCCGGATCATTCTCGACCCGGCCGCTTAAGCTTAGTGATAGCCGAATAATTGCTTGGCAATATGGGCGGCCGCTTCTTGCGCGCTCATCTCGGTCGTATTGACGCGGACTTCCGGATTGCGCGGCGCCTCATAGGGACTGTCAATGCCGGTAAAGTTTTTCAGCTCACCGGCGCGGGCTTTTTTATACAGACCTTTGACATCGCGCTGCTCGGCGACATCCAGCGGTGTGTCGACAAAAATTTCGACAAACTCGCCTTCCGGCAACAGGCCGCGCACCATATCGCGCTCGGCGCGGAACGGTGAGATAAACGCCGTCAGCACAATCAGGCCGGCATCGACCATCAGTTTTGAGACCTCGCCAATGCGGCGGATATTTTCCACCCGATCGGCATCGGTAAAGCCCAAATCCTTATTCAGCCCATGGCGAATATTGTCCCCATCAAGCAGGAAAGTATGACGGTTCATATTGTGCAGGATTTTTTCCATCTCATTGGCGATGGTCGATTTGCCCGACCCCGACAGGCCGGTGAACCACAGCACCATGGGTTGCTGGTTTTTCAGCCGCGCATGCGCCGTGCGATCAATATCGGTGGCCTGCCAATGAATATTATGGGCCCGCCGCAGGCTGAAATTCAGCATACCGGCGGCCACAGTTGCATGGCTCATTTTGTCGATCAGCACAAAGCTGCCAAGCGCCGGATTATCGGCAAAGGCGGCAAAACTGATTTTCGTATCGGTGGCAATCTCTACTGCGCCAATGCCGTTCAGCTCCAATGTCTTGGCTGCCAAATGTTCCAGCGTGTTGACGTTAATCTGATATTTCGGGGCCTGCACGGTGGCGGACACACGCTGGCTGCCAATACGCATTTCATAGGCGCGGCCCGGCAACATCGCCTCTTCATCCATCCATACCAACATCGCTTCAAAGCGGTCGGCCACAGCCGGTGGGTCGTCACTGGTGGCAATCACATCGCCGCGCGAGCAATCGACCTCGCGGTCCAGTGTCAGCGTCACTGATTGACCGGCCACCGCTTGCGGCAGGTCTTGGCGTGTGCCATCCGCCGCCATGGCGACAATCGCGTCAATAGTGGCGTTTTTGCCCGACGGCACCAAACGCACCGCATCGCCCGGTTTCACCGTGCCGGAAGCGATTTGCCCACTAAAGCCACGAAAATCCAAATTCGGTCGGTTGACCCATTGCACCGGCATGGCGAAAGGCAGGTTTTGCGCGGCGTCTTGCGCCAGCTCAACGGTTTCCAAATGCGACAGCAAAACCGGCCCGTCATACCACGGCATATTGTCGGAAGCGGTGGTGATATTATCGCCTTTCAGGCCCGATAGCGGGATGGCGGTAAAGGCGCCCATGCCCAACTCATCGGCGAAGCTACGATAATCGGCAACGATCTCATTGAAGCGCGCCTCGTCATAATCGACCAAATCCATTTTATTGACCGCCAAAACAACATGTTTCAGCCCCAATAAATGCACCAGATAAGAATGTCGGCGGGTTTGTGTCAAAATGCCCTGCCGCGCATCGACCAGAATAACCGCCAGTTCGGCGGTTGACGCGCCGGTCACCATATTGCGGGTATATTGCTCATGCCCCGGCGTATCGGCGACGATGAATTTACGTTTTTCAGTGGCGAAAAACCGATAGGCGACATCAATGGTAATGCCTTGTTCGCGCTCAGCCGCCAAACCGTCGACCAGCAGTGCAAAGTCAATTTCCTGGCCTTGCGTGCCCAGCTTTTTGCTGTCGGCCTCAAGACTGGCCAATTGGTCTTCGAAAATCATTTTGCTGTCATAGAGCAGCCGACCGATAAGGGTTGATTTGCCGTCATCAACCGAGCCGCAGGTGATAAAGCGCAGCATGGTTTTTTGACCATGAGCGGCCAAATAGGCGTCAATGTCTTCAGCAATCAGGCTGTCGGTTTGATAAATCTCGCCGGTCATTAGAAATATCCTTCTTGCTTTTTCTTCTCCATGGAGGCGCTGGCATCATGGTCGATGGCGCGGCCTTGCCGTTCGGAGGTTGTGGTCAACAGCATTTCTTGAATCACTTCCGACAGGGTGGCAGCTTCGCTTTCCACCGCACCGGTCAGCGGATAGCAGCCCAGCGTGCGGAAACGAATGGACCGCATTTCCTGCGTCTCGCCGTCGCGCAGCGGAAACCGCTCATCATCGACCATGAGCAGCATGCCGTCGCGCTCAACGGTCGGCCGTTTGGCGGCGAAATAAAGAGGCACAATCTCGATATTCTCCAATTGGATATATTGCCAAATATCCAGCTCGGTCCAGTTCGACATCGGAAACACCCGAATGCTTTCGCCCGGTGCCTTATTGGCGTTGTAATGGTTCCACAATTCCGGCCGTTGGTTTTTCGGGTCCCAGCGATGGCTGGCCGAGCGGAAAGAAAACACCCGCTCTTTGGCGCGCGATTTTTCTTCATCGCGGCGCGCCCCGCCAAAAGCCGCATCAAAGCCATATTTATCCAAAGCCTGCTTCAGCCCTTGGGTCTTCCACATATCCGTGTGCAGCGGCCCGTGGTCAAACGGGTTAATGCCTTTTTCTTCGGCTTCCGGATTTTTATGCACCAGCAATTCCATACCCGCCTCGCGGGCCGCTTTTTCGCGCAACCGATACATGTCTTGAAACTTCCAAGTGGTATCGACATGCAAGAGAGGGAAAGGCGGCGGTGACGGGAAAAAAGCTTTTTTGGCAACATGCAGCATGGCAGCGCTGTCTTTACCGATGGAATACAGCATGACCGGCTTTTCCGCCTGCGCCACAACTTCGCGCATAATGTGAATGCTTTCCGCTTCCAAACGCTGCAAATGGGTCAAATCAGCCATAAACACTCCTCAGTCGCCGCTTTATGCCGCTTTCTACAGCAGCGTGTAGACCATAAAAAACATTATTTCAATGTATTTATTTTTATACTACAAATATTTTTGTAGTTATGGGCGATAGCCTGTGCACCTGCATGGAAAACCCGCCCTTTAGCACTTGACTTCACCCATTTGCCTTGTATATTCGCCGCTCAATGACCGGAATCGCGCTTCCGGCCTCATTTATTGGATAAACGCCTTTTTGGGATTTGAACCATGTATGCAGTAATTCGCACCGGCGGCAAACAATATCGCGTCAGCAAAGACGATATGATTGCCGTTGAAAAACTGGACGGTAAAGCCGGTGACAAAGTGAAATTCGACGAAGTTCTGATGCTCGGCGAAGCCGGCAAAGAACCGAAAATCGGCGAACCTTTGGTCAGTGGCGCCAGCGTGACCGCTGAAGTGGTCAATCAAGCACGGGCCGATAAAATTTCAGTGATTAAATTCCGTCGTCGGAAAAACTATCACCGCAATAAAGGACATCGTCAGCACGAGACGGTGTTAAAAATCACCGATATTTCAGCCAAAGCGGCTGCCAAAAAGGCAGCGCCGAAAGCTGAAGCCGCCGATGATGGCGCGGCAAGCGAGGAGTAAGATAAATGGCTCATAAGAAGGCAGGCGGTTCATCCCGTAACGGTCGCGACTCCGTAGGTCGCCGTCTTGGCGTCAAGAAATTTGGCGGCGAGCACGTTATTCCGGGCAATATTATTATTCGTCAGCGCGGCACCAAATGGCACCCGGGCGATAATGTCGGCATGGGCAAAGACCACACGATTTTCGCCGTGGTCGAAGGCCATGTCAGCTTTAAAGAAGCACGCGGCAGCCGCACCGTGGTCTCAGTGACCCCGCTGGCAGAAGCTGCTGAATAAGGCCTGACGGATTAGGCCTGATAAAGGCCGAAGGCAAAGGGAGACGGCTGCACGGCCGCTCCCTTTTTCTTTTGCCCAAATGCGGTTAGGGTCAATGCCGAGGACGGTTAGATGAAATTTCTCGACCAAGCAAAAGTCTATATTCGCTCCGGCGATGGCGGCGGCGGCTGCGTATCCTTTCGGCGCGAAAAATATGTCGAATTTGGCGGCCCCGATGGCGGCGATGGCGGCAGTGGCGGCAATGTGGTTGCCGAATGCGTCGATGGGCTGAACACGCTGATTGATTATCGTTACCAGCAACATTTCAAGGCCGGAACCGGTGTGCACGGCATGGGCAGTCACCGCTCCGGCCGCGATGGCGATGATAAATATTTACGGGTACCGGTCGGCACGCAAATTTTTGCCGAAGACAATGAAACCCTATTGGCCGATTTGACCGAAATCGGCCAGCGCGTGGTGCTGGCCAAGGGCGGCAATGGCGGCTTCGGCAATGCCCGCTTTAAAGGTCCGGTCAACCAAGCGCCGCGCCATGCCAATCCCGGCCAAGAAGGCCGCGAAGCTTGGATTTGGTTGCGCCTCAAACTGATTGCCGATATCGGCTTGGTCGGGCTGCCCAATGCCGGCAAATCGACCCTTTTGTCGAGCGTCAGCCGCGCACGGCCGAAAATCGCCGATTATCCGTTCACCACATTGCACCCCAATTTGGGGGTTGTCGGCCCGCCGCAACGCAAGACCGGGCGCGAATTTGTCATGGCCGATATTCCCGGTCTGATTGCCGGTGCCTCAGACGGAGCCGGTCTCGGCCATCGCTTTCTCGGCCATGTTGAACGGTGTGCCGCGCTGCTGCATCTCATTGATGTGACGCAAGATGATTTGGCCGGTGCTTATCAAACCATTCGCAGCGAACTGGCGGCCTATGATGATGGGCTGGCGCAAAAGCCGGAATTGCTGGCGCTGACCAAATGCGATGCGCTGACGCCCGAATTGGTGGCCGAGCAAGAAAAACAATTGCACAGTCTGGTCAAGGGGCCGATTTTGCACATCTCATCGGTCGCCGGAGACGGGCTGCAAGTGCTGTATGACGGGCTGCTTGACCTGATTGATGCGGCCGACCATGAGGCGGCGCAAAATGCCGTCACCGAGGCCGGCTGGCACCCACTGGCCCCCAGCGCAGAAAACAGCTAAGGGGACGGCTCATGGCGTATATTATTGAGCAAGCCGATTGTCTGGTTATCAAAGTCGGATCGTCTTTGCTGGTCAAAGACAACCGGCTCGATAGCGCATGGCTGGACGCCTTGGCGACCGATTTGGCAGCCGCCCAAGCCGCCGGGCAAAAACTTATCTTGGTAACATCGGGTGCCGTATCTTTGGGGTGTGCCGCTTTGGGCATCGACCGGGCCGGCTTGAGCTTGGCGCAAAAGCAAGCAGCCGCCGCGGCCGGTCAGATTGCCCTATTGCGCGGCTGGCAAGAAGCGCTGGCCGCCAAGGGCTTGCAAACGGCGCAAATTTTGCTGACGCCGGAAGATACGGAGCAAAGGCGCCGCTATCTCAATGCGCGCCAGACAGTGACGGCGCTGCTCGATTTCGGCGTCATACCGATTATCAATGAAAATGATACGGTGGCGACACAAGAGCTGCGCTATGGCGATAATGATCGCTTGGCGGCGCGGGTGGCGGCCATGAGCTCGGCCGATTGCTTATTGTTGCTGTCAGATATTGACGGGCTGTATACGGCCGACCCGCAAACCGATGCGGCGGCAGAATTTCTGCCCCAAATTGATGCCATCACTGAGGACATTATCGCCATGGCCGGCGGCAGCGGATCGCAACACGGCTCCGGCGGTATGGTGACCAAATTGCAGGCGGCCGAGATTGCCCAAAGTGCCGGCTGCCATATGGTGCTGGCCGATGGCCGCACCGCCCATCCATTGGCCGCCCTGAAAAACGGCGCCCGCGCCAGCTGGTTTAAGGCACATGCCAATCCACTGACGGCGCGCAAAAATTGGATTGCCGGCACATTGCAACCAAGCGGCAGCGTGCAAGTCGATGCCGGTGCCGTGGCCGCGCTGCACCGCGGCAAATCGCTTTTGCCGGTCGGCATCACCGCCATTGACGGCCGGTTTGAGCGCGGCGATTGCATTATTTTGCGTGGCCCTGACGGCGACGAAATCGGTCGTGGGCTTTGCGCCTATGCAAGTCAGGATGCGCAGCATATGATTGGCAAAGACACACAAAGCCTTGCCGCCATGGCCGAATTTACCGGCCGCAGCGAATTGGTGCACCGCGATGATATGGTGTTGGCGCAAGACAAAAACGGAGATGATGATGGATAAGCAAGCCGCTGCTTCAGACCTTGATTTGACCGCCATGATGGCGCAATTAGGCGTGCGCGCCAAAGCGGCGGCCCGCGCCTTGACGACGGCAGAAACGGCGCAAAAAAACGCCGCGCTGCAAAACGCCGCCAATGAGTTGCGCGCCGATGCCGATAATATCATTGCCGCCAATCAGAAAGATTTGGCGCTGGCCGAAGCCGAAAATGTCGGCGCCGCCCGGCTTGACCGCATCATGCTGGATGCCGGACGCCTGGAAGGCATTGCGCAAGCCCTGGAAGCGATTATCGACCTGCCCGATCCGGTCGGCTCGGTTCTGGCCAATTGGCAGGTTGATAGCGGGCTGGACATTAGCCGCGTGCGGGTGCCGCTTGGCGTTATTGGGGTGATTTATGAAAGCCGCCCCAATGTGACGGCTGATGCCGCCGCCCTGTGCCTGAAATCGGGCAATGCGGTTATCCTGCGCGGCTCATCGGAAATTCAAAATTCGGCCCGGCTGATTCATGGCTGCTTTGCCCGCGCGCTGAAGGCCGCCGGTCTGGACGAATATTGTGTGCAAATTGTCGACACGCCGGACCGCGCTGCCGTCGGCATGATGCTGGCCGGTCTGGACGGCAATCTCGATGTGATTGTGCCGCGCGGCGGCAAAGGCTTGGTCGGCCGTGTGCAAGACGAAGCCCGCGTGCCGGTATTCGCCCATTTGGACGGGGTGTGCCACGTCTATGTGCATGAAAAAGCCGATTTGGCGATGGCCGAAGAGATTATCCTCAATGCCAAAATGCGCCGCACCGGCATTTGTGGGGCGGCCGAAACCCTGCTGGTCGATGCCGCCTGCGCCGACAGTCATTTGGCGCCGCTGATCAGCGCGCTGATAGAGGCC
The DNA here is from genome assembly GCA_049889915.1 of Parvibaculales bacterium. Lineage (GTDB taxonomy): Bacteria > Pseudomonadota > Alphaproteobacteria > RS24 > RS24 > UBA8337. The sequence continues at coordinate 10,278 of JBMHCM010000004.1, read as the reverse complement.
GGGTGCGCGGTGCGCGGCGATGCGGCGGCACAAGCCGCCCATTCGGCAGTAACAGCCGCCGAAGAGCAGGATTGGTATGAAGAATATCTCGATGCGATTATCGCCGTCAAAACGGTCAGCGGCCTCGATGAGGCGGTAAGCCATATCACGCAATATGGCTCCGGCCATACGGAAGCCATTGTAACGGCGGATGCGCAAGCGGCCGGTGATTTTCTCAACCGCGTCGACAGTGCCATTGTCATGCATAATGCCTCGACCCAATTTGCCGATGGCGGCGAATTTGGCATGGGCGCCGAGATCGGCATTGCCACCGGGCGTTTTCATGCGCGCGGGCCGGTTGGGCTGGAGCAATTAACCAGCTTTAAATATGCGGTGCGCGGCAGCGGCCAAACCCGCCCGAAATAAAAAATGTCCGGCGCCCGCCTTACCCCCTTGCCCGGTTTCATCAAACGGCGGCATTTTACAGCCGGTCAGACCATTGCGCTATTTGGCGGCAGCTTTGACCCGCCGCATGCCGGTCATCGTTTACTGGCCGAGGCGGCTTTACGGCAATTGCAAGTCGATAAGGTGTGGTGGTTACCGGCACCGCAAAACCCGCTGAAAAGCCATCAACCGGGCACAATGGCCACCCGATTGGTCGCGACCGAGCGGCTGGCGCAGCATCCCCGTTTTCTGGTCAGCGATGAAGAAACCCGTCTCGGCACCCATTACGCCATTGATACGGTACGCGCCTTGCAGCAGCTCTATCCGCATGTGGGTTTTATCTGGCTCATCGGCAGCGATAATTTGCAGCACATGCATCGCTGGAGAAACTGGGAGGCGCTGATGCAAACCGTGCCGCTGGCCGTTTATCCACGCCCCGGCAGCAGCCATAAGGCGGCCTTTAGCCAGGCGGCACAACGCTTTGCGGCCTATCGTGTGGCAGCCGAGGATGCGCCGCTTTTGGCGTCTCGTAAGGCGCCGGCTTGGTGCCTGCTTGAGGGCGTCACATCACCGCTTGCATCTTCGGCGCTAAGGCGGCAAAACGAGCATTGAATTGCCCCCGTGAAATCGGCTAATCTGTAAATGTATCGGCGTTCGGTACATATGTGACATGCAAGCAAGGAAAGAACTCTGAGCACTTTGCAGACCTCGACAGCAAAAGAGGCACAATCGAAACGCCCCGCTCTTGATGACGGCGCGCTTCACCAACTGGTCCTGACAAGTCTCGATGATGATTTGGCGCAGGACATTATATCTATCAATCTCGACGGTAAATCCGCCTTGGCCGACTTTATGGTCGTCGCCACCGGTCGCTCGCAACGCCATGTCGGCGCGCTGGCCGATCATTTGCTGCGCAAGCTGAAAGAAGCCGGTCGCAAGGATTTGAAGATTGAAGGCCAAAGCACCGGCGATTGGGTGCTGGTCGATGCCGGCGATGTGGTGGTGCATATTTTCCGCGCCGAAGTGCGCGAGTTTTATGGGCTGGAAAAAATGTGGGCCACCGAAGCAAAAGCGGTCGCTTACACGCCGTCACGTGAGCCGTCTACCACGCCATCACGGGGCTAACCCCTCATGAAACTGGCCATTTTGGCGGTCGGCCAATTGCGCGGCCAAGGTGAGGCGGCGCTATACGAGGCCTATGGCCAACGCATTGCAGGGGCCGGGCGCAATATCGCCATAGACGGGCCGCAGCTCATTGAGATTAAAGACCAGCAAGGGGCCAATGAAAAATTGGCTGCCGCTTTGGACAATCGCCAGCAGGCTTTTGTCGTGGCGCTGGACGAAACAGGCAAACAGCTGAGCAGTCGGGCTTTCGCGCAACAGCTGGGGGCGTGGCGCGATGACGGCATTGGCGAGTTGGTATTCGTGCTTGGCGCGGCTGACGGGCTGTCGGATGCGGTGCGCCAACGGGCCAATATGATGCTGTCTTTAGGGCCGATGACCTGGCCGCATCTGCTGGCCCGGGTTTTGCTGGCCGAACAAATTTGGCGGGGCATTTCCATTTTGACCGGACACCCTTATCATCGCGATTAATGCGTGCTGAACCGACAAAATTTTTACCGCTGATACTGGCCTTACTGGTCGGCCATCCGGCCGCGCCCACGCTTGCGCAAGAGGCGCCGCAGCGTATGGACGCGCTGTCGGATGAGATTAAAGACCGCCGCGCCAAGCAAAAACGCCTGCAGTCTGAAGCGGCGCAATTAAAGGCGCAACAAGTAGCCTTGCGCAAACGCGCCATCGCGCTGGCCCGCGACCTGCAAAACATTGATGCCGATCGCGACCGCTTGGAGGCGCGGCTCAGCGAATTGGCGGTGATAGAAAACCGCCTTGATGAGGATATGCAACGCGACCGCGCCGCCCTGTCGCAATTATTGGCCGGGCTGCAAGCCATGCAAACCCAACCGGCACCGGCTTTTGCCGTGCATGCCGATGATGCGCTGGATGCCGTGCAGGGCGCTTTGGTGATGACCGCCGTGGTGCCGACCATGCAAGCGCGGGCCGGTGATTTGCGCGACCGCTTGACCGAATTGGCGGCCATTCGCCGCCGCATGGACAAACAATCGGCCGATCTGCTGGCCGCCGAACAAGACGCCGCCACGGCGCGGGCCGATTTGCATTTGGCTTTGGAAGAAAAAGCCAAGGCTGAAAAAGTGGCGCGCGCTGCCGCCGCCCGCGAGGCGCGAGCGATTGCCAAGCTGGTGCGCGAGGCGCGCAATTTGCGCGATTTGGCATCTAAATTGCGGGCTCGGCAGAAAGCCGCCCCGCCGGTGCCGCAAAGCGGGCCGTTTGGCAAGGCCCGCGGTTTTGTGCCGTTGCCGGTGGCCGGGACGGTGGTCAGCCGATTTGGCGAGAACAACGCCAATGGGGTCAATCAACGTGGGCTTTCAATTGCGGCGCGCCCCGGCGCGCAAATTACCGCACCGTTCGACGCACAAGTGCTGTATAGCGGGCCGTTTCGGCAATATGGCGAGATTGTCATTCTCAGCCTGGCCGGCGGCTATCAGATGATTTTGGCCGGTCTGACCGGCACGCAAGCCTATGTCGGGCAAGACTTATTGGCCGGTGAACCGGTCGGCGTGCTGCCCAGCGAACGCGAAATTGGGGCTTCGTCTGTGGGCCGCAGTCAGCTATATATGGAGCTTCGCTATAAGGGCGAGCCGATTGATCCGACACCCTGGCTGAAACGGGGCTGACAGGCGGCAAAGTCGGCTTATATCATGCCCAAAGAAAGATGTGAGATTGATGATGACCGGCTTGTTCCGTGCGGCCTGCACCGCCCTTATTGTTGCCCTTGTGGCTTTTCCGCACCCGGCTTTGGCCGAACGGCAAGACGAGCAGGCGCTGTATGAGCAATTGACGCTTTTCGGCGATGTGCTGGAACAAGTGCGACGCAATTATGTCGACCCACCTTCTGACAAAGAGCTGATTGAGGCGGCGCTGTCCGGCATGCTGAGTTCTTTGGACCCGCATTCATCTTACATGCCGCCGCAAAATTTCGAGGATATGCAGGTCGAGACCAAAGGGGAGTTTGGCGGGCTGGGCATTGAAGTGACCATGGAAAACGGTCTGGTGAAGGTGATTGCGCCGATTGACGACACACCGGCCAGCCGCGCCGGCATTATGCCCAATGATTTGATTTCCGAATTGGACGGCACGCCGGTGCTCGGCCTGACGCTTAGCGAAGCGGTGGATATTATGCGCGGCGAAAAAGGCAAGCCGATTACGCTGACCGTTTTGCGCGAAGGCGAAGATGAGCCGCTGGAAGTGACGATTGTGCGCGACACCATTAAAATCCGCGCTGTGCGCAGCCGTGTTGAAGGGCCGGAGGAAAATATTGCCTATATTCGCCTGACCACGTTCAACCAGCAAACCACCCGCAGCCTGAAACGCGCCTTCAATGAACTGCCGGCAGAAATCGGCAAAAACAAATTGGCCGGTTATATTATCGACTTGCGCAATAATCCGGGCGGCCTGTTGCGCGAAGCCATTTCGGTTTCCGACACCATGCTCGACCAGGGTGAGATTGTTTCGACACGCGGTCGCAATGATGGCGACAGTTCGCGCTTCAGTGCACGACGTGGCGACATGGCGCGCGGTCTGCCGATTGTCGTTCTCATCAATGGTGGGTCGGCCTCCGCCTCTGAAATCGTTGCCGGTGCGCTGCAAGACCATCACCGGGCGGTGATTGTCGGCACGCAAAGCTTCGGCAAAGGCTCGGTGCAAACCATTATGCCATTGACCAATTCCGGCGCGCTGCGCATGACTACGGCGCGGTATTACACACCGTCGGGCCGTTCCATTCAGGCCAAAGGCATCACCCCCGATATTATCGCCGAGCAAGAATTGCCGGAAGAATTGCAAGGCCGCAAAGCACGCCGTGAAGCCGATTTGCGCGGCGCGCTGGACGGCAAAGATATTGACGGCCAGTCCAATAAGCCGGCCGATGAAAAACCGCGGCGCAATGCGATTGCCTTTATTCCGCCCAAGCCGGAGGATGACAAGCAATTGCAAACCGCCATTGAGCTGTTGCTGGATTTGAAAAAAGCCGCGGCTCAGGCGCAGCCGAAATCATAACCCGCATGCGCTACGCCGTTCCCGACTATCCGCCCGAGCATAAAGTGCATGGCATGGCTTATCGGCCCTGCGCCGGTATTGTGCTGTTCAATAAAGACGGCTTGGTATGGACCGGCAAGCGTCGGCCCGATGCGCTGCCCGCCGATGCGCCGTTATGGCAATTACCGCAAGGCGGCATTGATGCCGGTGAGGCACCCTTGACGGCGGCCTTTCGTGAACTGCACGAAGAGACCGGTTTGGCATCGGCCGAATTGCTCTATGAATTGCCCGACTGGCTGCCTTACGACCTGCCGGAAGACCTTATCGGCACGGCGCTGAAGGGCAAATTTCGCGGGCAAAAACAAAAATGGTTTGCCATGCGCTTTACCGGCCAGGACAGTGATGTTGACTTGCAGGCGCATAGCCAGATCGAGTTTGACGATTGGGCTTGGCGCCCGCTGGAGGAAGCGGTCGAGCTGGTTATCGCCTTTAAAAAGCCGATTTACGCCGAACTGGCGTGCCGCTTGCGGTTTCTCAGTCACCCGAACGAGCGTCGCTAATGCACTTGCCGGTGATTGATTTCAGCTTGTTTGCCGGCGGCACCGCAACGCAAAAACAGCAAATTGCCGATGCCATTGGCGCGGCCTGCCGCGAAGACGGCTTTTTTCTGCTGGCCAATCATGGGTTGGACCGGCAACTGGTCGATGACGGCTTTGCTGCCGCCAAGCAGTTTTTTGACGCGCCCTTATCGGTCAAACAGGCCATGGCCATTGAACACTCGCCCTGTCATCGCGGTTGGTATGGTGAGGGCGGTGAAATTCTCGATGGCTCAAGCCAGCCGCAAGGCGATTACAAGCAAGGGCTTAAAATCGGTCGTGATTTGTCGGCTGAACATCCGCGTGTTGTCGCCGGCATTGCCCTGCATGGGCCCAATCAATGGCCGGAGGGCTGGCCGCATCACGACATCTTTAAAACCCGCATGCAGGCCTGTTACGCCGCCTGCGAGGCCCTTTCGCATCAGCTGATGCAAGCCTTTGCGCTGTCCTTAAACTTGCCGCAAACGCATTTCGCACCTTGGTTGAGCCTGCCCATGGCCACACTATCGCCCTTGCGCTATCCACCGATGCGGGCCGAAGCGGAACTGAGCGCGGCGGCGCATACAGATTTTGGCTGTCTGACACTCCTGCTGCAGCATGACCAAGCCGGATTGGAAATTGAACGGCCGGACGGCAACTGGCTGGCCGTGCCCTATGCCCCTGATTTGGTGGTGGTTAATATTGGCGATATGATGGCGCGTTGGACCAATAATCAATATCGCTCCACCCGCCATCGGGTGCGCCATCAGGGCCAAGGGCCGCGGCACAGCATGGCGTTTTTCTTCGACCCCGATCCGGAGGCTGATTTGTCGCCGCTTCCCGGGTGTCTGGCCGAAGGCGCCGCGGCGGCCTATCCGCCAAGCACCGCTTTGGCGCATTTATTGGAAAAAATTGAAGAGAGTTTTACTTATCGGCAGGAGAGCCCATGACCGCTTATGTATTGACCCTTTCATGCCCCGATCAGCCGGGCATTGTAGCCGCCATTTCAACGCTTTTGGCCAATCGGCAATTGAATATTGTAGAAAGCCAGCAATATGGCGATGCCGAAAGCGGCCGGTTTTTCATGCGCATCGGCTTTGAGGGCGCCATTGAGCTGGCCGCTTGCCAAGAGCTATTTGCCGCCACAGCGGCCAAATTTGACATGTCCCTTAATCTGCGTCCGGCGCAGCAGAAACCGCGCGTGCTCATTCTGCTGTCCAAGTTCGACCATTGCCTGATTGACCTGATTTATCGCCGGCAAGTCGGCAGTCTGCCGATTGAGATTGCCGCCATTGCCTCCAATCACACGGTCGGCCGGCAATGGGCCGATAATGCCGCCATTGACTATCATCTGCTGGGCGGAAAAGACGCCAAAGCCGATAATGAAGCGCGCCTCGACGCTTTGATTGCCGAACAAAATATCGATTTGGTGGTGCTGGCCCGCTATATGCAAATTTTGACAGCCGATTTCGTGGCCCGCTATGCCGGACGCATCATCAATATTCACCACAGTTTTTTGCCGAGCTTTAAAGGTGCTGAACCCTATAGCCAGGCGCATCGACGCGGGGTGAAGATTATCGGCGCGACCGCCCATTTCGTTACCGCCGATTTGGATGAGGGGCCGATTATCGCGCAAGGCGTGGAGCCGGTGCGCCATGATATGGATGTGGCGGCCTTTATCGATGTCGGCCGCGATACCGAACGCCGCACGCTGGCCCGGGCGGTGAAATTATTCGCTGAAGAGCGGGTGTTTTTGAACGGCACCACAACCGTGGTGTTTGACTAAACAAAAAAGGCGCCACCGCTTTCGCGGCAGCGCCTGTTTTTCATAGGCTCAACGCTTATTGCGTATCGGTAATCGCTTCCGCCAAAACCGTCACCCCTTCCGGTGTGATGTCGGCAAAACCGCCGGACAGCTCAAAGCTTTGTGTTTGGCCGTCATTTTCAACCGTCAGCGTACCGGCACGGATCATTGCCATGACCGGGCTGTGATTGGGCAGGACACCGAAATCGCCTTCCTCGCCGGGAATTTGCACCGCGTCAACGGCGGCTGAATAAACCAGCTTTTCAGGGCTGACCAGATCAAATTGCAATTTGTCTGCCATGTTCTAACCTCGGCTTGCTTGCGCGTTGATTTAGGCGGCTTCCGCTGCCATTGATTCCGCTTTGGCAATGGCATCTTCAATCGTGCCAACCATGTAGAAAGCGGCTTCCGGCAGGTGGTCATAATCACCGGCGCACAGACCTTTAAAGCCTTTAATCGTGTCGGCCAGATCAACCAGCACACCCGGTGAGCCGGTGAAGATTTCCGCCACGTGGAACGGCTGTGACAGGAACTTCTCGATTTTACGGGCGCGCGATACGACCAGCTTGTCTTCTTCTGACAGCTCATCCATGCCCAAAATGGCAATGATGTCTTGCAGTGATTTATATTTCTGCAGGATTTCTTGCACTTCACGGGCTGTTTGGTAATGCTCGTCACCAACCACACGCGGCTCCAGAATACGGCTTGTTGAGTCAAGCGGATCCACGGCCGGATAAATACCTTTTTCCGAAATGGCCCGTGACAACACGGTTGTCGCGTCCAAGTGGGCAAATGAGGTGGCCGGGGCTGGGTCAGTCAAGTCATCAGCCGGCACGTAAATGGCCTGCACTGAGGTAATTGACCCTTTGGTGGTTGTGGTAATGCGCTCTTGCAGGCTGCCCATATCGGTGGCCAGTGTCGGCTGGTAGCCCACAGCTGACGGGATACGACCCAACAGGGCGGACACTTCTGAACCGGCTTGGGTAAAGCGGAAGATATTGTCCACGAAGAACAGCACGTCCTGGCCTTGGTCACGGAAGTTTTCCGCAACAGTCAGACCGGTCAGAGCCACACGGGCGCGGGCGCCGGGCGGTTCGTTCATTTGGCCGTATACCAGCGCACATTTAGAACCGGCACCGCCTTTTTCAGCGTTCACGCCTGATTCAATCATTTCCCAATAAAGGTCGTTGCCTTCGCGGGTCCGTTCGCCAACACCGGCAAATACGGAGTAACCACCATGCGCTTTCGCCACATTGTTGATCAATTCCATAATCAGAACGGTTTTGCCCACGCCGGCACCGCCGAACAGGCCAATTTTACCACCCTTGGCGTAAGGCGCCAGCAGGTCAACAACCTTAATGCCGGTGACCAGCAGCTCGGCTTCGGTTGATTGCTCAACAAATTCCGGTGCTTCTTGGTGAATGGCACGGCTTTCACCGGCTTCGATCGGGCCGGCTTCGTCAACCGGCTCACCGATAACATTGATGATACGACCCAGTGTCGCTTCACCGACCGGCACCGAAATCGGGGCGCCCGTATCTTTTACTTCTTGGCCGCGAACCAGACCTTCGGTCGAGTCCATCGCAATGGTGCGCACAGTGCGTTCGCCCAAATGCTGCGCCACTTCCAGTACCAGACGGTTACCGTCATTGTCGGTTTCCAGCGCGTTCAGAATTTCCGGCAAGTCGCCGTCAAACTGCACGTCTACCACGGCACCAATAACTTGGGAGATTTTCCCCATGCCTGCTGATTTCTGTTCTGCCATAATCTTGTCCTCGTGCTCTATCGTTCCTAAAGCGCTTCTGCGCCGGAAATGATTTCAATCAATTCTTTGGTAATCTGTGCCTGACGCGAGCGGTTATAGGTAATGCTCAGGCTGTCAATCATATCGCCGGCATTGCGCGTCGCATTGTCCATTGCAGACATACGCGCACCTTGCTCACTAGCGGCATTTTCCAACAGGGCGCGCAGAATTTGCACGGCAATATTGCGCGGCAATAACGCGTCCAGAATGTCATTTTCTTCCGGCTCGTAATCATAAGCCGCGCCTTGCAGGGATTCGCTCAAATCGGCTGCCCCTTCTTCGGCTTCCAAGCTGGCCGGAATGATTTGCAAACCGGTCGGCACTTGGGTGATGACATTTTCAAATTTGGAATAATACAGCGTGCAAACGTCAAACTGGCCGCCGTCAAAGTCAGCCAAAACCTGTTCGGCCACTTGTTGGGCTTGCTCGAAACCGACCGCTTTCATACCTTGATAGCTAATCGGCTCCAGCAATTCCTTGTCGAAGTCACGCTTCAGCGCATCATAGCCTTTACGGCCGACGCACAGGATTTTTACCGTTTTGCCCTCGGCTGCCAGACGGCGCGCATCCTCGCGGGCCAAACGGGCAATCGATGAGTTGAAACCACCGCAAAGCCCACGCTCAGCGGTCGCGACAATCAGCAAATGGGTGTTATCGGCACCGGTACCGGCCAGCAGTTTGGGTGCACTTTCCGCATCGGTAATGCCGGCAGCCAAATTGGCCAGCACTGCGCCCATGCGATCTGCATAGGGCCGTGCCGCCTCAGCCGCTTCTTGCGCCCGACGCAGTTTCGACGCCGCCACCATTTGCATGGCGCGGGTGATTTTCTGCGTCGCCTGCACGCTGGCAATGCGATTACGAAGCTCTTTCAAAGATGCCATTTATCGGCCCTCTTTCGTCAAAACCGGCTTATGCAAAGCTGGCAGCAAATTCTTCCACGACTTTCTTCAAAGCCGCTTCCGTGGTGTCAGACAAGGCTTTCTCTTCGCGAATGGCGTCGAGAATGGCGCTGTGATTGCCATGCACGGTTTCCAGCAGGCCTTGCTCGAAAGCACCGACTTGCGCCGTTTCAATGGCATCGAGATAGCCGTTCACACCGGCATAAATCACCACAACTTGTTCTTCCACTTTCAGCGGAGAGAACTGGCTTTGCTTCAACAGCTCGGTCAGACGCTCACCGCGACGCAGCAATTGCTGGGTTGAGGCATCCAAGTCAGAACCGAACTGGGCAAAGGCAGCCATTTCACGATACTGCGCCAGGTCACCCTTAATCTTACCGGCAACCTGTTTCATCGCTTTAATTTGCGCTGAAGAGCCCACACGCGATACCGACAGACCGACATTCACGGCCGGGCGGATACCTTGATAGAACAAATCAGTTTCCAAGAAGATCTGACCGTCAGTGATGGAAATCACATTGGTCGGAATATAAGCAGACACGTCATTGGCTTGGGTTTCAATAATCGGCAGCGCGGTCATTGAACCGGCACCAAACTCGTCATTCAGCTTGGCTTCAGTCTCGTCAGACAGCTTCTGCTCGTCCCGGATGGTGTCCAGAA
>JBMHCM010000003.1:0-6097 GCA_049889915.1 Parvibaculales bacterium | reverse complement strand
AGGATACCAGCATGGCAAAAGCCATGGCATTCGCACCAACTGTGATGTTGCGAAACCGCAGCTTTACAGCCCCAGTTCCGCCTTGGCGAGGATATTGCGCTGCACTTCGTTGGAACCGCCATAAATCGTAGCCGCCCGATTGTTGAGATAATCGGCCTGCAATTTCGGCGCCGCTTCAGGGCCGACCGCTTCCCCATTATAACCGAGCTCACGCGCCTCTATTTGCCACGGCACACCATAATGGCCCAGTGCCTCAAGCATCACCTCGTCGATCGCCTGCTGCGTTTCGGTCGCCATGATTTTCATCCGCGATGAAGACGCGCCCGGCGATTGACCGGCCGCCAAGGTGCTTTGAATGCGAAACTCAGACATCTCCAAACCCTGCACGCGGATCAGCAATTCATTGAAACGATTGATCAGCGCGGTCTCTTGGCTCTGCATCACCAGCGGCCGCATTTCTGACAAGCGGGCTTGCAGCCGCGCCGCATAAGCACCTGAACGCTCAAAGGTCAGCAGGGTCTTGGCCACCGTCCAACCATCATTTTCAGCACCGACCAGATTGGCCACCGGTACGCGCACATTATCGAAGAACACTTGGTTCAGCTCATGGTCGCCGGAAATGGTGATAATCGGATTAACGCTGACACCTGGCGTGCTCATATCAATCAGCAGGAAGGAAATGCCCTGCTGCGGCTTGCCGCCGGCATCGGTGCGCACCAAACAGAAAATATGATTGGCATGCTGCGCATAGCTGGTCCAAATTTTCGTGCCGTTGATGATGTAATCATCGCCGTCACGCTCGGCCTTGCATTGCAGACTGGCAAGGTCTGAGCCGGAGCCCGGTTCTGAATAGCCCTGACACCAAATATGCTCGCCGCTCAACAGCTTTGGCAGATAATAATCTTTCTGTTCTTGCGTGCCGCATACCGCCAGCGTGGGGCCAATCATGCCGACGCCCATCGGGTAAAGCCGCGGCGCGTGATAGCGCGCACAGGCACTGGCCCAGATATAATGCTGCATATCGGTCCAGCCGGTGCCGCCGACTTCGACCGGCCAACGCGGTGCGGCCCAACCTTTTTCATTGAGGATGCGGTGCCAGCGCATGGTCGGTTCGTGCTCGCCACAAATACCACTGGCCATTTGACCGGCGCGGCGCAATTCGTCATCAAGATGGGTTTCAAGGAATGTTTCAACCTCCTGCTGGAAAGCAAGATCTTCGGCTGACAGGGACATATCCATGATGGCACCTCTTATTGACGACGTACACACACTATGGCCGGAGGCACCTTGCCTGACAAACGGATTTGTTGGCTCTATATGAGATCTTCTGCCGCCCACAGTTTTGCAGCGGTCGCATATTGCCCAGCCCGCCGTCTTCGTGTCAGGATTTCGCTGGGTTGTGAAGGGAGACACACCGATGCAGCAATATCGTTTTTTGGCCTTACCGCTGACGCTTATTCTGATTGCCGGATTGGCCTATGGGCTGAGCCTGTCAGCGCAAAACAATAATCAACAAGCCGCCACCGTTACGCCATGGGATGGGTTGAGCGCCGCTGACTACCAAACCGCCGCCGCAGCCATTAAACAGGCCCATGGCGAAGACGTGATGTTCATCCGCATCAGCTTGCAACAGCCCAACAAACAAAAGGCGCTGGCGTGGCAGCCCGGCCAGACAGCCGAAAGGGCTGCCGAAGTAACATTTCTGAAAGACGGCAAACCCTATCTGGCACAAGTCAGCCTGAGCGATAATAGCGCCGCGACCATTGCCGAAATACGTGGCGGTCATCCGATGTATTCCAGCCAGGGTGAATTGACGCCGCTGGTCTTGGGGCTAAGCGAGCAGCCTGAGTTGGTTAGCGTGATGGCCGAACGCGGCATTGGCGAAGGCGAGTTTTTGTGTCTGCCGCGAACGGTTGGTCGCTATTTCAGCGACCGCGTAAATGTGCGGCGCGATCGCATTGTTCGCCTCGACTGCTTTTACATCAAAGGCAAATCCGGTCTCGGCATCCTTCCGGCGACCAATCTCTATGCCCGCCCGATTGAAGGTATCGGCATTCTCTATAATGTCAGCCAACAGCGCATTGTGTCGATTGAAGACAGCGCAAAGCCCGGCCAAGTGCCACCGCATGATGTGTCGACCGGTGAATTTCATGACGGCGCGATGAAGCACCGCCCTGCCCTGAGGCCGGTCACAACAGCGCGCCCGCAAGGGGTTAACTTCACCATCAAAGGCAGCGCCATTGATTGGCAAGGCTGGCATTTCCATCTGCGCTTCGACCTGCGCCAAGGCACGGTTCTCAACCGCGTCGGGCATAAGACCGAGGCCGGTCTCCGCGACGTCGCCTATGAAATCGCCATGTCGGAGATGTTCGTTCCCTATTTCGACAATGACCCGAACTGGTATTACCGCGCCTATTTCGATATGGGCGAATATGGCTTCGGCAATATGTCGACGCCGCTTTTGGGCGCCGATTGCCCGACCGGTGCGGTGTTTCAAAGCGTGACGCTGCACCTGCCGGATGGCAGCCCTTATGAAGCGGAAAACCGCATTTGCATTTTTGAGCACGACCCCGGCCACCCGGCCTGGCGGCATTATGAATCCGTTTACGAAGGTGTGCCGGGCATGGACATTCACCAGTCGCGTCGCGCCACCGAATTGGTCGTTCGCATGGTCGCCACCATTGGCAATTATGATTATTTCCAAGATTATGTCTTCGGCCAAGACGGCCGCCTGCGTATTCGGCTTATCTCGACCGGCCTCGATGCCGTGAAAGGCGTAATGAGCAAAACACTGGCCGACCCGACGGCGACTGCTGACACCAAAACCGGAACGCTGATTGCGCCGCATCGCCTTGCCGTCAATCACGACCATTATTTCAGCTACCGCATTGATATGGATGTCGATGGGCCAAGCAATAATTTCGACCGGTTGAAAATTCGCCCCATCAAACAACCGGCCAACGCGCCGCGCAGTGGCATTTGGGGCATTGTTCCGCAACGGGTTGCGACAGAAAAGCAAGCCCGCACCAAAATGTCGGCCGATCGCCCGGCCCTGCTTGTCTTCTCCAGCACAGAAAAGAAAAATGCCATGGGCTATCCAAGCGCTTATCAGCTGATGATGCCGAATGTGAAGCCCTTGGTCAGCCAGTTTGATGAGACCATAAAGCGCGGCTATTTCGTGCAGAATAATTTGTGGGTGACGCGCTTCAAACGCGATGAAATTTTCGCTTCCGGGCTGGCCACCAACCAGTCCGTGCCCTATCTCGGCCTGCCGGAATATATTGCGGATAATGAACCGATTGCCGGCGAGGATATTGTCGCTTGGGCGACAATGGGGTTTCACCATGTGCCAATGGCTGAAGACTGGCCGGTCATGCCGTCCAAAGTCGATGAGATTGTGTTGAAGCCGCGGAATTTCTTTGACCGCAATCCGGCCATTGATTTGCGCCCTTAACGGCTAACCGATTTGTAGCGACAGCCCATAAAGATTGGTGCTGCGCGCGCCGCTGCGGCAATAGGCCAATACCGGCCGCTCGGCATTAGCCAAAATTTCGGCCATGCGCGTGGCATCCTCAAGCGTTTGAATGGCGCTTTGCACCGGATGATAATGAAAGGCCACACCGGCAGCCTCAACCAGTGGCTGCAAATCAGCATGCGGAATGGCTCCTTCTTCCGTGTCAGGACGATTGCAAATAATGGTCTTGAAACCGGCTTCTAAGGCCAGCTTAATGCCGTCAGCGTCCAATTGGCCCGCTACTGAAATACCATTGTCAATTTCTTGAAACATTTGTCCCTCATATAATCTCCGCCGAAAATGCCGAAATTCCCCCGGCTTGGCAAGCGGCAGGATTAAACTTGCGCTGGATTTGCCATAATGTTTAATGACGGCGCTGTTGAAAACCGAGATATAAATGAGTTCACCGCAGACCAGTTTTACCACTCTTGCCGCTTTGCTGGACGAAGCGACAGCCCTGCTTGATGGCAAGGGCAAGGTGGTCGATGCCAATGAGCAAATGTATGGCTTGTTCGGGCGGCAAATATTTAACCACCCAATGGAACGGTTTATCCGTGGTCCGGAATTCATCGATGCCATGAACACAGCGCGGCGCGACCGAACCGTGCAAGCCATGCCCTATAACCGCATGGAACAAACCCAACGCGCCTATCGCTTGCGGCTGGCGCCTTTAGAGGACGACCATTTAATGCTCGTCGTCGCGGATGATACTGACAAGCTGACCGTCAACCGGGTGCATTCCGACTTTGTGGCGAATGTCAGCCATGAACTGCGCTCGCCGCTAACCACCCTCACCGGCTTTATCGAGACGCTGCTCGATGGCGCCGGTGAAGATGCAGATGCGCGGACGCATTTTCTTGGCATTATGGAAACCGAAGCAGCCCGCATGCAGCGCTTGATTGACGATCTATTATCGCTGAGCCGTGTTGAGGCAGAAGAACATCGCGTGCCGGATGGGCGCGTGGACATGCGCCAATTGCTCGATCAAGTGGTGTCGCTGGTCAGCCGCAAAGCGGAAGACGTCGGCACATCGCTGTCTATTGAGTTAGACGGCATCGCTCAAGACGATGTAACCGTCATCGGCAATTTGGATGAATTGCAGCAGGTGTTTTTGAATTTGGTGGAGAACGCCATCCGCTATGGCGATGATAATCAGCCGGTACGACTGGTTTTGTCGCATGGTCGTCTGGCTGCCACCGGCGAAACCGACACCGACCTGCTGCGCGTACAGGTTATCAATAAGGGGCCGCAAATCCCTGATGAACAAATTGCCCGTCTGACCGAGCGATTCTACCGCGTCGATAAAGGCCGGTCGCGCGAAATGGGCGGCACCGGCTTGGGGCTGGCTATCGTGAAGCATATTATCAACAAACATCGCGGTCGGCTGCGTATCACCAGCGACCCGCAAGCCACTGTTTTTTCAGTTACTTTGCGCAAAGTAGCAAATTCGCAATAGGCGGCCGCCAAAATCGCTGATGGGCGTCACAAAACTGTAATACTTCTGTCACATTCAGGTCTCGGATGCGTTGGAATTTGCGCGCACCGAGGGCACTCAAGCTGTCGGGTCCTTAATTTGGAGATGAAGATGAAGTTTAAAAGTGCAGTGTTGGCCATCGCGGCCACAGCTTTTGTGAGCCAAGCTCACGCACGTGACCAAATCGAAATCGTTGGCTCGTCGACGGTATTCCCGTTTGCCACATCGGTTGCGGAACAATTCGGTCGCACAAGCAAGTTCAAAACACCGGTGATTGAATCAACCGGTTCGGGCGGCGGCATGAAGCTGTTTTGCGCTGGTATCGGTCTGCAACATCCGGACATCACCAACGCCTCGCGCCGCATCAAAAAGAAAGAATTTCAGAAATGCCAAGCAAACGGCATTGACCTGACAGAAATCGTTATCGGGTTTGACGGCATCGTTTTGGCCAATGCCAAAAGCGCCCCGCTGCTGAAGCTGACGCGCCAGCAAATTTATCTGGCAACCGCCAAAGTTGTTCCAGATCCGAATAAAGCGTGCCAGGCCACTTGGTGCGAGCCGATCCCGAACCCGTATAAGAAATGGAGCGATATCGACGCTTCTTTGCCAAATGCAAAAATCGAAATCCTCGGCCCACCGCCGACATCAGGGACACGTGACGCTTTCCAAGAGCTGGCCATGTCAAAAGGCGCAAACAAATTTGCCCACATGAAAAAGCTCAAGAAAACCGACAAATCACGTTGGAAAAAACTGACCCGCACCGTGCGTGAAGACGGCGCCTGGATTGATGCCGGTGAAAACGACAATCTGATGGTGTCAAAACTGTCAGCCAATCCGAATGCCGTTGGCGTGTTCGGTTACAGCTTCCTTGACCAAAACTCAGACAAAATCAAAGGCGCTGTTGTTGAGGGCATCGAGCCAACATTCGAAAACATTGCTGAAGGTGGTTACGGCATTTCGCGCTCATTGTACTTCTACATTAAGCATGCGCATGTCGGCACAGTGCCGGGCATTCTGGAATTCGTCAAAGAGTTCACCAGCGAAAATGCCTTTGGTGAAGACGGCTATTTGCTCGACAAAGGCCTCATTCCCATGCCGGAAGCAGAGCG
>JBMHCM010000002.1:0-8127 GCA_049889915.1 Parvibaculales bacterium | reverse complement strand
CCCAATAGGGTTTGCATTTTTGCGCCGCACCGGAGGTGGTAAAGACGGCGCGCGGTGCCTCGGCCTGCATCAGCAGCGGCTCAAGCGAGCGGATAAGCCGTGCATTGGCAACCAGATTAACGGCCAGCGCCTTTTCCATTTCTTTCGGGTCAATATGCGATACCGGCGTCAGCGGCCCCAGCACACCGGCATTGCCGACCAGCAGGTCAAGCTTGCCGAACCGCTCGGCCAGACCGGCGCCGAGCCGGTCAATGGCGTCATAATCGGTTAGGTCCATCGGCACTCCGGTGGCTTCACCACCGGCCGATTTGACTTTGTCATACAACTCTTCCAGCGCCCCTTGGGTGCGGGCCAGCAGCAGCACATGCGCGCCTTCGGCCGCCAAAGCCTCGGCCACCGCCCAGCCAATGCCGCGCCCTGCACCGGTTACCAGTGCAATTTTGCCGTTAAAAGCAATCATTCTTAGCCCTGTTCAGAAAGCAGTGAGAGTTGGTTCAGCCGGTCGCCGCCTTGCTGGTCGGCTAGGCCGGTCGGGTAATCGCCGGTAAAGCAATGGTCGGTAAATTGTGGCCGTTCGGCATTGCGCCCGTCTGCATGGCCCATTGCCTGATACAGCCCATCGACTGACAAGAAGGCCAGACTGTCGGCTTTAATATAGTCGCGCATCTCCTCCAAAGAATGGGTGGCGGCCAGCAGCGCATCTTGGTCCGGCGTATCAATGCCGTAAAAATCAGGATGGGTGATGGGCGGCGAGGCGATGCGCATATGCACTTCCTTGGCGCCGGCATCGCGCATCATCTGTACGATTTTCAAAGAGGTGGTGCCGCGCACAATCGAGTCATCGATCAAAATCACCCGCTTGCCTTCAACATGCACGCGATTGGCATTGTGCTTCAGCTTAACCGAGAAAGCGCGAATGCTTTGCGTCGGCTCAATAAAAGTGCGGCCGACATAATGATTGCGGATAATGCCCAGCTCAAACGGCACGTCTGAGGCCTCGCCATAGCCAATGGCCGCCGGTACGCCGCTATCGGGTACCGGTATCACCACATCGGCATCGACATGGCTTTCCTCGGCCAGCTTGCGGCCAAACGCCTTGCGGCAGTCATAAACGCTTTTGCCGCCGACAATCGAGTCGGGGCGGGCGAAGTAAATATATTCAAAAATGCACGGGCGCGGCGCGATGGGCGGGAAGGGTTTAATGCTCTCCAGCCCTTCTTCGGTAATCACGACAATCTCGCCATTTTCAACCTCGCGGACAAAGCTGGCGCCGATAATATCCAGTGCGCAGGTTTCGGAGGCGAGAATATAAGCGCCGTCCAACTGGCCGATAACCAGCGGCCGAATGCCCAGCGGGTCGCGCGCGCCAATCAGCTTTTTATTGGTCAGCACCACCAGCGCATAAGCGCCCTCAATTTGAAACAGCGCATCGGTAAAGCGCGACAGCGTGTTGACCCGTTTGGAACGCGCCACCAATTGCAAAATGGTTTCCGTGTCAGAAGTTGATTGGAAAATCGACCCGCTGCGTACCAATTGCTCGCGCAAGGTAAGCGCATTGGTCAGATTGCCGTTATGGGCAATGGCAAAGCCGCCGCCGGTCAAATCGGCAAATAGCGGCTGCACATTGCGCAAAATCGTTTCGCCGGTGGTTGAATAGCGCACATGGCCGACCGCCGCCGGGCCGTGCAGATTGTCCAACACATTCGGCTTGGTAAAATGGTCAGACACCAAGCCGAGGCGCCGCTCAGCGTAAAAATTCTTACCGTCAAAAGAAACGATACCGGCCGCTTCTTGCCCGCGATGTTGCAGCGCGTGCAACCCCAAAGTGGTCAGCGCGGCAGCGTCCGGATGGCCGTAAATGCCGAAAACGCCACATTCTTCCCGCAGGCTGTCGCCCGCCATATCGTCTTGCCATTGGTGCGGAAATGTCATTTCGTGACCCCTTCCGTATTACGGATCAACAACTCAATCTGGTCGCGTTCGGTCTGTTTATAGCCCTTGTTAAGGGCGCTGTCTTCCGCATTTTCACCAAGTTTAACGTCCAAATCCCCAAGCTCTGACTCAATGGCCTGTTTGAGCGCTTCTTCACCGGCTTTTTGCAGCGCATCACTGCCCACTTCCTCAACCGTTTTGCCGATATTGGCCAGATTAAGCGGCAAGCGGTCGAGCGGCACAACGGCCACAATGGCTGCTGAGCCGGTTTGCAACATCGGGCGCAATTGCGCATCGGCGATAAAATCCGGATGGTCGTCTTCAGGAATGACCGAGCTGATGCCGAGGTAAGCCGAGCAAATGATGAAAAAGCCACGCGCCGCGCCAAACAAGACGCCGAGCGAGCGGTCGAGCGGGCCAAGCGATGAGCTTTTCAATTGGCTGGCAATCATGCCGCCGCCAATGGAGAAAACAATCAACACAATCAGGAAGACAATCAGCATGCCGCCGCCGCTGATAACCCAATCAATATCGGTATAATTGGCCAAGACCGGCTTCAGGCTGGGGCCGAGGAAAATCGCTGCATAGCCGGAAACCACCCATCCGGTGATCGACAACACTTCTTTGGTGAAGCCGCGAATGAGGGACAGAGATGCTGAAATAAGCAGCACCGCAATGATAACAAAGTCGAGCGCCTGCAACGTCATGCCATAGGGCTATCATGAGTCGGTTTGCCAGGCCGGTTATTTTGCTGTCTTGTTTGGTCGCCTATTCTTGTGGGGCGACGCCCAAAGCGGCAATCAACGCCGCCAAATCATCAATTGCTTTAACCGTCATACCGCTGGGGCAATCGGAATTGCCGGGGGCTGGGCCATTCGGTGGACCAAAGGCTTGGCTGAAACCCAGCTTGTCGGCTTCTTTCAGGCGCACACCGGCTTGGGCTACCGGCCGCACGGCACCGGACAGGCTTATCTCGCCAAACACGACGCTTTGCTTCGGTATCGGCTTGCCGCTGAGCGATGAAATAAGTGCTGCTGCGACTGCCAAATCGGCCGCCGGTTCGTTAATCCGCAGGCCACCGGCGACATTTAAAAACACATCGCGACCGGCGAAGGACAGGCCGCATCGTGCTTCCAAGACGGCCAGCACCATAGACAGACGATTGCTGTCCCAGCCGACAACGGCGCGGCGCGGCGTCGCCAAAGATGACGGCGCGGCGAGTGCTTGAATTTCAACCAATACCGGTCGTGTGCCTTCAATACCGGCAAATACGGCGGCGCCGGGCACATCTTCGTCGCGGCCTTCCAAAAACAGCGCTGACGGGTTGGCAACCTCCATCAGCCCGCCGCCTTGCATTTCAAAAACACCCATTTCATGGGCCGGGCCGAAACGGTTTTTAATGGCGCGCAGAATGCGATATTGGTCGCCGCGATCGCCCTCGAAATAAATCACCGTATCGACCATATGCTCCAGCACGCGCGGCCCGGCAATTTGCCCGTCTTTGGTGACATGACCAACCAGAATAAGCGGCGCATCGGTATTTTTGGCGAAGTGAATAAGCTCTTGGCCGGCGACACGCACTTGGCTGACCGTGCCGGGCGCCGCTTCAATGGCCGGCGACCACATGGTCTGAATGGAGTCGATGACCACCAGTGCCAATTCGCCTTCGCTTTCCAGCGTTTTGCGAATATCCGCGACATTGGTTTCAGCAGCTAATTGCACCGGCGCATCGGCCAGTCCCAAACGGCTGGCCCGCATGCGCAATTGCGCCAATGCCTCCTCACCAGAGACGTAAACCACTTTGCCGCCTTGCTTGGCAATGGTCGCTGCGGCCTGCAGCAATAGGGTCGATTTACCAATGCCGGGGTCACCGCCAATCAGTGTCGCAGAGCCGGGCACCAGACCGCCACCCAACACGCGGTCAAACTCATCAAGGCCTGATTTGCGCCGTTGCGGTTCTTCGTCCTCACCGGCCAAAGAGGTGAGGGCGATGGATTGCCCTTTGGTTTTCTTGGCACCGCGCCCAACCGGTGGCGCTTTGCTGCCGGCCGCTTCTGAAATCGTGTTCCATTCGCCGCAAGCCTCGCATTTGCCCGACCATTTGGTCGTCACATTGCCGCATTGGTTGCAGCTATATTCGGCAATTGCGCGCGCCATAAATCGGTCTCCTAACCGGCTGCCGCGTCAAGCTGCTGGCCTTCAACTTCAATCGGGCCGTGCGGCAGACCGTTAATGAATTGATGCAGAAACGGGTCATCCGATTGGTCGAGGTCGTCTTGCGAGCCTTGCCAAATAATCTCGCCCTTATAAAGCAGTGCCGCTTTGTCAGCGATGGCGCGCACACTGGTCATGTCATGGGTGATGGTCATGGTAGTGGCGCCCAATTCCTGCACGCATTCTTGAATCAGATGATTGATGACATCAGTCATAATCGGGTCGAGGCCGGTGGTCGGCTCGTCAAAAAAGATAATATCGGGTTTTGACGCAATGGCGCGCGCCAAGCCGACCCGCTTATGCATACCACCGGAAAGCTCAGCCGGTGACAGGTCGAGTAATTCCGGGCCAAGCTCAACGCGTTTCAACGCCTCGACCGCTAAATCGCGGGCATCGGCTTCGCTCATGCCGTCATTTTGCACGGCGCGAAAGGCGACATTTTTCCAAACCGGTAGGCTGTCAAACAGCGCACCGTTTTGAAACAGCATACCGAATTGGGCATCAATCTCGGTGCGTTTGTCGCGCGCTAGGCCAACGGTTTCTTTGCCGTCAATTTTGATCGACCCGCTATCAGGCGTCAAAAGCCCCAATATCGATTTCAGCATCACCGACTTGCCGCTGCCGGAGCCGCCAATAACGACAACCGACTGGCCTTTCTCAACCGTCAGATTGACGCCGCGCAAAACATCCTTCGGGCCGAAGCTTTTATGCACGTCAGAAAGGATGATTTTGCCAGTCATGATGAGAACAACAAAGAGGTCATCAGATAGTTGGCGGCCAGAATAAGAATGGAGGCGGTCACCACTGCATTGGTGGTGGCGCGACCGACGCCTTGTGCGCCGCCCTTTGAGTTATAGCCGTGATAGCAGCCCATCATGGCGATGATGAAGCCGAAGACAGCTGCCTTAATCAGACCGGAGCTGACATCGTCAAAGGTCAGGAAGTTGACGGTGCGCTGCACGTAAATGGCGGCGTTGAAGTCAAAGCTTTGCGTGCCGACAACGAAGCCGCCGAAAATGCCGAGAATGTCAGCCACCAGGGCCAGCAAAGGCATGCATAATGTGGCGGCGATGACGCGCGGTGCGACAAGATATTTGAACGGATCGGTCGACAAGGTGGTCAGCGCATCGATTTGTTCGGTAACGCGCATGGTGCCGATTTCAGCGGCAATGGCCGCCGATACACGTCCGGCGACCATCAGCCCGCCCAACACCGGTCCCAATTCGCGGGTAATACCAAGCGCCACAATGGACGACACAATCGCCTCGGAATTGAACTGGTTGCCGCCATAATAAATTTGGATGGCCAATGCGCCGCCGGTAAAGAAAGAGGTCAACGCCACCACCGGCAGCGAGTAATAGCCGATGCGCATGATTTGCTGGCCAATCATCCGCCAGTAGAAAGGCGGCCGAAACATGGCCGAGACAGACTGGCCGATGAAAATCGACAATTGGCCTGTTTGGGCAAAAAAGCCAAGAAAGAAGCGTCCAATGGTTGCCAGTGCTGCCACGATAATCTCCTGCGGCGGTTACGAAGTATAGAGGCGGTTATAGCGGCTTCCCAAGCTGGTGAGAAGCTCATAAGAGATGCTGCCGCCCTGACCCGCCAGCCGATCAATCGGGTTGTTACGGCCGAATATCTCAACCATATCGCCAATTTGTGCTGCTTGCGGGCAATCGGTCACATCGACCGCCAAACTATCCATGGAGATACGACCGATAATCGGAATATCAAAGCCGCTGAGCATCACTTTGGCGTGGCCGGCGCGGCGCCCAAAATGGCGACCCAGCCCGTCTGCATAACCAAGGCTGACAATGCCGATGGTCATCTCGCCGGTGGCGGCAAAATCGGCGCTATAGCCGACACTGTCGCCGGCCGACAAATTGCGAATTTGCAATATCGGTGCCCGCAGGCTGGCCACCGGTGCCAAGGCCGAGGCTGTTGTCCCGTCAGGGCTGCCGCCATACAGCGCGATGCCGCAGCGCACCATGTCGAAATGATAGGCCGCGCCCAGCAACACACCGCCGGAATTGGCCAGCGAGGCCGGTGCATCAGGCAGTTGTGACAGGGCAAAGGTAAAGGCTTCCAATTGCGCCTTATTCATCGGATGCTCCGGCGTGTCGGCGCAGGCCAAATGGCTGGCAATCAGGCTCAGCTCCCAGCCCTCAAACAAGTCGGGCTTATCGCTTAAATCGGCCACCGCTTCAGCCGACAGGCCCAGCCGGTTAAAGCCGGTGTCGACAAACAAGCAAGCCGGGTGCGATGTGGTTTGGCGGCAATGGTTTTGCCATTCTTCAATCTGTGCCAGACTGTTGAGGCAGGGGCGCAAGCCCGCATCGGCAAACTGTGCGGCGGCGCCGAGCGGTAAGCCGTTCAGCACATAAATCACCGCCTGCGGCAATATTTGGCGCAAGGCCAAAGCTTCGCCCGACTGAGCCACGAAAAAGCTTGTGCATCCGGCTGCGGCCAAAGCTTCTGCCACCTGTGCCATGCCCAGCCCATAGCCGTCGGCTTTTACCACGGCGGCGGTTTCTGCCTGACCGGCGGCTTTTTGCATGTGCTGATAATTTTGCTGCACGGCCGCCAGATCAATGCTCAACACGGCGCTGTCTGAAGCGGCAGCTTTTACAGGCTGATTTTGTGCAGTGTCATTGGTTACGGTGTCATCAGTCACGGTCAGTCAAAGCGCTCCGGCATATGGTCGTCTTCAATCAGATCGCTAAAGCGCGTGAACCGATCTTCGAAAGCCATTTTTGCCGTACCGACCGGGCCGTGCCGGTTTTTGCCGATAATCACTTCCGCCGTTCCGTCCACAGCCGACATGCGCTCCTGCCACAACACGAATTCTTCCGTGCCTTCCATGGGCTTTTCACGCATCAAATAATACGGCTCGCGATAAACGAACATCACAATATCAGCATCTTGTTCGATTGAACCGGATTCGCGCAAGTCAGAAAGCTGCGGGCGTTTATCGTCGCGCGCTTCCACTTGCCGCGACAGCTGCGACAGCGCCAGCACCGGCACATTCAATTCTTTGGCCAACGCCTTCAAGCCTTGGGTGATTTCACTGACCTCTTGCACACGGCCATCGCGGGCATTACCGGCGCGCACCAATTGCAGATAGTCAACGACAATCAGGCCAAGCCCTTTTTGCCGCTTCAACCGCCGCGCCCGGGCCGCCAATGTGGCAATGGGAATGGCGCCGGTATGGTCAATATAAAGCGGTGCGTCTTGTAGGTCGCGGGCAGCACAGTGTCGCCTGCACGCAGCTTCTTCTCGACAATCTCGTCCCAATACGCTGTGCTGATGTTGAGGCAGCGCTGCTGCGAGCACACGCCTTGGCGCAGCTCATCCTCGCCGAGCGGCCGCACGCGCTCCTGCATCGACTCCGGGTCCACGTTCTGCGCAGCGATCGGCCACGGCTGCGAGCTCGTGTCGTAGAAACGAGCGCGCCCGAAGCTCATGGTGTCCGAGCGCGTGCTCACAGAGCCGCGGAGCTGCGCGACGTTGTACGACGTGCCGAGGACGTTGAGGATCACGTTCACGCAATCCTCGAGGCGCAGCGAGTAGTGGCCCGGCGTCGCGTCCGTGCGGAAGTTGTGCCAAAAGATCGTGCGCTCGACGGGGCCCAGCGGGTTGTTCGCACGCACCTCGCCGCTGTCCGCACGCAGCGTGGCGACGTCGATGATGAACTTGTCGATGAGCGACGCGTTCGCAGTGAGGTCCCCAAGCGAGCGAGCAGCGCAGCCGAGCACGAACTCGATCGTGTGCTCCTGCTCGGAAACGCCGCACTGGAACATCATGTTGAGGTTCAGCATGTAGTACATGAGCTGCGCCCACCTGCGAGATTGAATATTCCAGGCAAATTTGCAGCGGACAATTACCCGAGCTCACCACATGGGCTATTCTACTGCTGCATTTGTCGGTGATGTTATGGAGAATGGATCGCTTATTCTCGCTGTGAGTCTCATGACGTACTTT
>JBMHCM010000001.1:0-2730 GCA_049889915.1 Parvibaculales bacterium | reverse complement strand
ACGTTGCTGACGCCGGGCTTGCGGTGGTTTCGGCCAATCATGTCACCATTGGCGATAATGTGATGATTGCCAGTCGTGTGTATATTTCTGACGCCGATTGGCACGGCATTTACGACCGTTTGGAGTCGCCGGGGCAAACCGCGCCGATTACATTGGAAAACAATGTCTGGCTCGGCGAAGGGGTGAAAATATGCAAAGGTGTCACGATTGGCGAAAACAGCGTTATCGGTGCCGGTTCTGTTGTCAGTAAAGATATTCCGGCCAATGTTGTGGCTGCCGGCAATCCCGCCAAAGCGGTAAAACAATTGGATGAACAACGCCCGATGGTGAAACGCGAAGCCATGTTTGAAGATATAAAAGGATACGAAAAAACAATGCGTTATCTCCACTATTTAAACCATAAAGATAATAATTATTTGAGCTGGCTTCGGCAAATCATCTTGCCGTCGAAGAAAGGTTAATCATGCGCCGTCACCTCACTGCCCTGCTTGTTTCATTCAGCCTTGCGACCCCGGCCATGGCGCAACAACAGCACGGCATCGCCATGCATGGCGACCCGGCTTTGGGCGCAGATTTTAAACATTACAAGTACGCCAATCCGCAAGCGCCGAAGGGCGGCACGCTGCGCATGGCGCAAATCGGCAGTTTTGACAGCCTCAATCCGTTTTCCATTCGCGGCAATGCCGCTCGTAACATTCGCGAGCGGGTGTTTGAGAGCCTGCTGGACCGCCATTATGACGAGCCGTTTGCGCTTTATGGCCTGCTGGCTGAGAAGGTCACCGCCTCCCCCGACCGAAAGCGGGTCACTTTCACGCTGCGCCGCGAAGCTAAATTTTCCGACGGTCGACCGGTAACGGCAGCTGATGTCGCCTTTAGTTGGCAAATCTTGCGCGATAAAGGACGCCCCAATCACCGCTATTATTACGGCAAAGTCAGCAAAATTGAGACACCGACCCCGCGCACGGTCAGTTTTACCTTTTCCGGTGCCGTGCCGGACCGCGAATTACCGCTGATTATCGGGCTGATGCCCATCCTGTCGAAACACGTCTATAGCCAACGCGACATTCAATCGGCCTCTCTGGAATTTCCCATCGGCTCCGGCCCCTACACAATCGGGGAAATGACACCGGGCGCCCAATTGGTCTTCAGTAAAAATCCGAAATATTGGGCGCGCAAACTGCCGGTTGCTGCCGGGCGGCACAATTTCGCGACCATTAAAGAAGATTACTTTCGCGATGACAGCACCGCCTTTGAAGCCTTTAAGGCCGGCGAGATTGACCTGTGGTTTGAAAACAATCCGCAACGCTGGCAGGCCGGATACACCTTCCCTGCCGCGTCAGACGGGCGGATTGTGAAGCAGAAAATCGAGTTGGGTACGCCATCCGGCCTGAAAGCCTTTGTGCTCAACACAAGACGTCCCAATTTGGCTGACCGCGCCCTGCGGCAAGCCTTGGATTTGGCATTTGATTTTCAATGGACCAATAAGGTGCTGTTTGGCGATATTTATCGCCGCACCGACAGTTATTTCGGCAATACCGAATTAAGCGCCGCCAATCAGCTGGCCAGCAATGAAGAACTGACGCTACTGGCCGATAGCGTGGTGCCACAGGAAAAATTGCTGCAAGGCTATGTTGCACCGGTCAGTGACGGTTCGGGACGCGATCGGGCGCTGCGCCGTCAGGCCATCAGCTTGCTGACCGAGGCCGGGTTCAAAATGCAAGGCAAAGCGCTGCATGCACCAAACGGCAAAAAAGTCGAGCTGGAGGTGTTGGTGCAAAAGCGCGGCGATGAGCGCCTTGCCTTGGCTTGGCGTCGCATGCTGGCCGGCATCGGTGTTACACTCAATGTGCGGCTGGTCGACAGCAGCCAATATCAACGCCGCCTGCAAAGCTTCGACTTCGACATTATCATTTATGATTATTATGCCTCGCTGTCGCCGGGCAATGAGCAGGCCTATTATTGGGGTACCACCGCCGCCAAAACCGAAGGCAGCCGCAATTATGCCGGCATTCAAGACAAAGCGGTCGATGCCGCCGCCGCAGCGCTAACCAGCGCCACCTCGCCGCAACAGTTCACGCTGGCGGCACGGGCGCTCGATCGGGCATTGATGAGCGGTCACTATTTTGTGCCGCTTTATCACAACCCCAATCAATGGGTGGCGCATTGGCATTATGTCGAGCACCCGGGCCGTCACGCCAAATATGGCGCGCGGCTGGATGCCTGGTGGCTGAACCAAGAAAATTAGGCGCGGTTATATCGCCTCGGCCGATTTCAAGCCTTCAATCTCATCGGCGCTGAAGCCCCAATCGCTGAGCGCTTCGTCATTATGCTCGCCCACAGCCGGCATCGGCCCTTGGATTTCGCTCGGCGTGCCGGAGAAACGCGGGGCCACATTCGGCTGTTTGACGCCAAACTTCTCGACAATCGTCTCACGCGCCTGGTTGTGCGGGTGATGATAGGCTTCTTCCATATCCAGCACCGGCGCAAAGCAAATATCCGTGCCTTCCATGATTTCGCACCATTCGTCGCGGGTCTTGCCCTTGAAGGTTTCGGTCAGCATTTCCTTCATTTTCGGCCATTGCGAACGGTCGTGCTGCTTGTCGAAAATCTCATCGGTCAGACCGGCCTTCTCGCGCAGCAGCGCATAGAATTGCGGCTCAATCGACCCAAGCGAGATATATTTGCCGTCTTTGGTCTCGTAAGTGTCATAGAAATGCGCCGCGCCATCCA